>CAZTJZ010000193.1:0-1703 GCA_964614075.1 uncultured Phycisphaeraceae bacterium | reverse complement strand
GGCAAGCTCATCTGGATGAACCTGCGCGACCACACAGGCGACGTGCAGATCGCCGTCTCGCAGCGCGATTGCCAGGACCAGGGCTTCCCGCTGGCCAAGCTGACGGACCTGGGCGACGTCGTGGTCGCCGCCGGCCGCCTCATGAAGACCAAGACCGGCGAGATCACCGTGTGGGCCAAGGAGCTTCTGCCCGCGAGCAAGTGCCTTGTGCCGCCGCCTGAAAAGCACGCCGGCCTCCAGGATGTGGAAATCCGCTACCGCCAGCGGTACCTCGACCTCTGGTCGAACCCTGAGACTCTCAAGGTCTTTGAGCTGCGCTCGCGCCTCGTCTCGCGCATCCGCGCGTTCATGCAGTCGCGCGGCTATCTCGAAGTCGAGACGCCCATGCTCCAGACCCTCGCCGGCGGCGCCGCCGCACGCCCCTTCGTTACCCACATGAACGCGCTGGACATCAAGCTCTTCATGCGCATCGCGCCCGAGCTCTACCTCAAGCGTCTCCTCGTCGGCGGCATGCCCAAGGTCTTCGAGGTCAACCGCAACTTCCGCAACGAGGGCCTCGACAAGCAGCACAACCCCGAGTTCACCATGCTCGAGGCGTACGAGGCGTTCGGCGATTGCGGCAGCGTCATGGCCCTCACCGAGGACCTGGTCCGCTCCTGCGCCCAGGTCATCGCGGAGCAGAACGGCGCGACAGGGGCGGCGGGCGGCATGGGCGGGCTCACGCTCCCGTTCAACGACCTGTCGATCGACTTCGCGCGTCCGTTCGATCGGATCGCCTACGCCGAGCTCTTCGAGCGGGCGCTGGGGTTCCCGATGTCGAGCGTCGATCGCGTGCGCGCGGAGATCAGCGCTCGCCATATGGCGCGCAAGATCAAGGGAGCGAGGATTGCCGCAGGCGAGGACGAGGGCAAGGTGCTGTCGCGCCTGGACCCCATCCTGCTCGTCAACACGCTCTTCGAGGAGTTCGCCGAGCACTCGCTCGACCCCGCGCGCCCCACGTTCATCACGGAGTATCCCGCGGCCCTGTCGCCGCTCACCCGCCCCAAGCCCGGCTCGCCCCAGGTCGCGGAGCGCGCGGACCTGTTCATCGCGGGCATGGAGATCGCCCCGCACTACACGGAGCTGAACGACCCCGACGTGCAGGAGGCGAAGTTCCGCGAGCAGCTCGCGGGCATCGACGACGAGGAGCAGACGTTCCGCACCTTCGATGAGGACTTCATCCGCGCGCTGCGCGTGGGCATGCCCCCCGCGGGCGGGCTGGGCCTGGGCATCGACCGCCTGACGATGATCCTCACCAACCAGCGGACGATCCGCGACGTGGTGCTGTTCCCGATGATGCGCCCGGAGTGAGCGAGCCTCACCCCTGCTCGACAAGGTTCGCCAGCAGGCGCGCGCCCCAGCCCGTCGGGCCCTTGACGAACGGGCCGCTGTCGCTCTCGCTGGCGTGGACGCCCGCGATATCGATGTGCGCGAACGGCACGCCCTCCTTGACGAAGTAAGACAGGAACGCCGCGCCCTGGATCGGGTGCGCCTTGCGATTGGGGTTGCTGTTGAGGATGTCCGCGACGGGGGACTTCATCATGTCGCGGTACTCCTGGTGCATGGGCAGGCGCCACACGCGCTCGCCGCTGGCGGCGGAGGCCTTCTCGACGCGAGCCCGCAGGGCGTCATCCTCGCAGAAGAGGCCCGCGAACGTCGAGCCC
>CAZTJZ010000192.1:0-1791 GCA_964614075.1 uncultured Phycisphaeraceae bacterium | reverse complement strand
GGCGGGCGATGATGTCCCAGAAGCGGTCGAGAGCGGGGAAGTTGGGCGCCCCCTCGTACATGAGCGTGGGCACACGGTTCATCAGGATCCCGTAGAGCACGTAGCTGTGCCCGGTGACCCACCCCACGTCCGCGGAGCACCAGAAGAGCTGGCCCGCGTCGGGGATGAGGTTGAACGTGAGCCGTGCGGTGGTGTTCACGTAGGTGAGGTAGCCGCCCGTGGTGTGGACGATGCCCTTGGGTTTTCCCGTGGAGCCCGAGGTGTAGAGCAGGAAGAGCATGTCCTCGCTGTCCATGGGCTCGCAGGGGCAGGCGTCGGACGCGAGGGCCGACACGTCGTGCCACCAGTGGAACCTGGTGGGCGCGGGGCGGGCCTGCCCGGTGTGGAATCTCTGGCTGGGGGGCTCGTGCCCGGTGCGTTTCACGACGAGGACGTGGTTCACCACGTGCCCCTTCTCGGCGAGCTGCTTCACGGATTCCTCGACGTTCTTCTGGAGCGGGACCACCTCGCCGCGCCGGAACCCGCCGTCGGCGGTGATGATGACCCGGCTGCTCGCGTCGAGCACGCGCTCCGTGATCGCGTGCGGGGCGAACCCGCCGAAGATCACCGAGTGCGCCGCGCCGATCCTCGCGCACGCGAGCACGGCCACGGCCAGCTCGGGGATCATGGGCATGTAGATCGTGACCACGTCGCCCTTCTTGACCCCCAGCCCCTTGAGCACGTTGCCCATCCTCGAGGTCTCGAGGAGCAGGTCGCGGTAGGAAAGCCGGCGGATCTCGGGCTCCGGGGCGTATTTCGTGTCCGGGGCGGCGTGGCTGGTGCGCGGGCCCGTGGGCTCGCCCTCCCAGACGATCGCGAGCTGCTCGCCGTGCCCCGCGTGCACGTGACGGTCGATGCAGTTGTAGCAGGCGTTGGTCTGCCCGCCGACAAACCACTTGGCGTCGGGCGCGTTCCAGTCGAGCACTTTGTCCCAGTACTTGAACCAGGCGAGCTGGCGCGCCTCCCCGGACCAGAACGCCTCGGGGTCTTCGAGAGAGCGCTTGTGCAGGCGCTTGTACTCCTCCATGGACCCGGCGTGCCATCGGGCAAAGCCCAGCCCCGCCGCGGGCACGGGAGGAAAGACCCGGGTTTCGTGGAGCAAGGACTCGATGTTGGCGGGCGATGCGGTCATGGGGTGTTCCGGGATGGGGCGAAGGACAATGGAGAGAGTCTACCCGGGGGCGGGGCGCCGGAATGAAAACACCCCGCCGGTGGGCGGGGTGTGGGTCTCTGGAAGAACGAGGAGCTTACCGGCGGGGGCTGGCCTGATGGGGGCTGGCCTGACGGGGCTTCGCGCCCTTCTCCCGTCGCGGCGGAGCGCCGCGGTCCTCGATCGTCCGCACCGTGGTGCCCGAGCGCGTCGCTCCGTCCGCACCCGTCCGCTCCCAGTCGCGGACGATGGCGTCGCCCTCGCGGACCAGGGTCGATTGGCGGGTCGAGGTCGCCCCGTCGGAGCGGATCGTCGAGCCCTCGTGCTGCACGCCCCCCTCGCCGCGGGTCCACGAGTCGGTGTGCGTGACGCTGGACCCGTCCGCCTGGGTCACGACGCTCTCGCGCGTCTTGGTGTCGCCGTCCTGCGTCCACGTGACTTCCTTCGACATGGTGCGTCCGTCGCGGAGCGTGACCGTGTCCTCGTGCTTGAGCGTGCCCTCGTCGCGGGTGACGGTGTGCTCGCGGGTGATGCTCGTGCCGTCGGCGAAGTTCGTGGCGACTGACCGCGTGCGCGTGCCGTTCTCGACCTTGGGCGGCTCG
>CAZTJZ010000191.1:0-1883 GCA_964614075.1 uncultured Phycisphaeraceae bacterium | reverse complement strand
CGTCCTTGAATCCGTTGCAGATGATGGGCATCCCGTTGACGCCGGGCCCGCCCGCGACCGCCGAGAGCCCCAGGACCGCGAGTAGCTCGGGCTTGCTGCCGGCCTCCAGCCCGAAGTCGAGCTGGACGGCGAGGTTGGCCACCTGCTCGCAGACGTGACGCTGCTGGTTGACCTTGATCGGGTAGACGCACGAGTAGCCGCCCGAGAAGGCCTGCTCCTGCATGGCGTCGTCGAAGGCGTGGCGGATCTCCCGGAGGCGGTGCTCGAGGATGTCGTTGAAGCGCAGGAGCACGGGCGTGTGCACGCCGCGCTCCGCCAGACCCGCGATGACCTCGTGGAGGTCGATCTGCCTGGCGGGCTCCTTGGTGGGCATCACGGTGACATGGCCCAGGGCGTTGACGCCCACGTAGCCCTTGCCCCAGTCGGCGATGCCGTAGAGCTGCGCCGAATCGCCCGCCGTCCACTGCCCGTGAAGAAACGCGCTGCGTGAAGCCACCGTCGCCATCGTGCCCCAATGTCCTCGATGCCTGTGCTCGTCCAAGGAGCCGCGGGGCGTCAGGGCGGAGAGCGGTGCTTTGTTCCCAGGGCCAAGCGCCCGGAGCGCACCGCCGGGGTGATCGAGACTCCTCCGTGCCCGACGCCGCGCCCACCGTCCTCGACGGGCCTCACCACCGCGGCGTGGCGATCACCACCCCCAAAAGATATCACAGATCCCGCGCCGAGCAAGCCCCGATCGACACGCCCGCTCAACTTTGCCGCGCCCGCGCGATCCGGGTGAAGAGCCCCGCCAGCGACGCCCAGGCCACGCACGCCGAGACGAGCAGCGACGACCAGGCCAGAACCTCGAGGACATTCCGGGTTTCCACACTCCACGCTGGCGGATCGGGGAACACCGAGGCACCCCGAACCAACTGGTGCAAGGCAAGGCCGAGGTCGGGGGTGTACACGTCGCGCAGGATGCGCGGGCCCAGGAGCCCGCACCCCGCCGCCACGCCCAGGATCCGCCCGGCGAGCACGAGGCGACGCCCGCGGATCGGCGCGCCGTCACGGGTGAGCAGACCGCCGAGCACCG
This sequence comes from uncultured Phycisphaeraceae bacterium, assembly GCA_964614075.1. GTDB lineage: Bacteria > Planctomycetota > Phycisphaerae > Phycisphaerales > UBA1924. The sequence continues at coordinate 811 of CAZTJZ010000191.1, read as the reverse complement.
TCAGGCCCAGCACGATCAGCCCGCTCAGCCCGATCGCCATGGCATACGGCAAGGTCCAGCGGAGTAGATCCATGGTCAAGGCGAGCGTCCCGCTTCCGACCGGCCTTCGAACACTCGTGGCCGCGATCAGCCCGATTCCGGCCGCCGCGACGGTGGCGCAGGCGGCCCACCGGGCGAACCGCGTCTTGCGACGGGCCACGTGGTCCGGCGACACGGCGCCCAGAAACAGCCACGACCACCCTCCCAGCAGCATCACCAGCAGCAGCCAGATCGCGCACGCCGCGGTGAGCGGCCCGAGCTCGTTCCCGAAGTTGTGCCACGGCTCGGGGAGTGCCATCAGCGGCTGCACGACGATCGTGACAACCCAGCCGCCCGTGAGCGCCGGGATCGTCCACAGGAGCCCCGCCGTCGCCAGCCGCGCCATCCCCCGGTCTGACTCCGACTCGCGCCCCGTCGGCACCACGCCGCACTCCGAGCACGACACCGCGCCCTTTTCGACCGGATATCCGCAGTTTCGGCACGGATACTCGCCCACGCTACACCCTTGCCTTCGCCATCCCCGCCTCCCCGATCACCTCCTCCGCGTACTCGTTCATCGCGTCGCGGAGCTGCTCGAAGCTCTCCAGCACGTAGTAGATCGGCTGGAAGTGGTCGATCTCAAAGTCCGTCTCGCACACCCGGTTCAGGTCAAACGGGCGGTACTCGGGCACCTCCCGCGGCGTGCAGTCCGGCACGCCCCGCCCCGACTTCTCCCACTCCCCCGTCAGCGAGTACGCGCTCTCGGCGTGGCTGCTCACCAGCCCGCTCCCGT
>CAZTJZ010000190.1:0-1888 GCA_964614075.1 uncultured Phycisphaeraceae bacterium | reverse complement strand
AGGTGAAGCCGGCGCAGGGCCAGATCCCGGACCTGCTGGCGCAGTGCGAGGAGCGGGTGAAATCCGGCGAGCGGGTTCTCGTGACGGCCCTCACCAAGCGTTTGTGCGAGGACCTGGCGCACTACATCGACCAGAAGGGCCTCAAGGTGCGCTACCTGCACAGCGACATCGAGACGCTGGACCGGGTGCAGATCCTGACGGACCTGCGCCTGGGGAACTTCGATGTGCTGGTGGGGGTGAACCTCTTGCGCGAGGGGCTGGACCTGCCCGAGGTGTCGCTGGTGTGCATCCTGGACGCGGACAAGGAGGGGTTCCTGCGCTCGCCCACGAGCCTGATCCAGCAGATGGGGCGGGCGGCACGCCACGTGAACGCGCGGGTGATCTTGTACGCGGACCAGATGACGCCGGCGATGCAGGCGGCGATGGAGGAGACGGAGCGGAGGCGGAAGAAGCAGACGGCGTACAACGCGGAGCACGGGATCACGCCCAGGACCGTGGAGAAGGCGATCCGGCGCGGGCTGGATGCGGAGCTGAAGGGGAGGAGGACGGCCCGGGAGGTGGTGGAGACGCACGAGCCGGAGGTCGAGCTGGCGGAGCTCATCGCGACGATGAACGAGGAGATGCTCAAGGCGGCGCAGGAGCTTCAGTTCGAGAAGGCGGCGGGGCTGCGCGATCAGGTGCAACGTCTGAAGAAGCGGCAGGACGAGGCGGCGAAGACCGGTGGATCGACGAAGCTGCGCCGTTCGGAGGTGGACTCGGGCTCGGCACGACGCGGGCGAGGCAAGGAAGCCAAGGGCCCGCCTGGGGCGCCCGGGCAGAGGGCGACGAAACGAAAGGGACGCGCGTGACCACCCCCCCACCGCCATCCTCTCGCGAGGCGAGGAACTCCGGGCCGCAGTCAGGGCCCGCCTGGAGGCAGGGGTTCAAGCGCCGGCTCGGGTACTACGCGTTCGGGCTGGCGATCGGGACGGTGATGGCGTTGCTGATGTGGCAGCTGCGGATGATGGCGGCACGGTCCGGCCCGCACGGGGCGGGGACGGGAATGCCGGGGTCGGGCTCTACGACGCCGGCGCGCCCGTGACGGCTCACTTCATGGGCGGGACGTTCCACCACGTTTCGCCCGCGAGGACCGAGCGCGTCTTGAGCTTCTCGAGCGATGAGGTCTCGTTGATGCGGCCCTTGCTGACGGTCTCCTTGAGGATGACCTCGAAGAGGGCGTCGCGGTAGATCGGTCCCGAGGCACCGCGGGAGAGCGCGAGCTGCCAGGCCTCGTCGTGGAAGGCGTCGACGGCCCAGTGGAGGTACGGGCCGACGCGTTTCACGTCCGGGGCGCTGTCCATGAGCTGGTGGGCGTAGACCTTGCAGTCCTTCTCGAGGCGCTGGTTCACGACCGCGGCGCGCTGCGGGGCCTGGGTGCGCCGATAGCCGCGGTAGAACTTGGCGCCGATGACCGCGGTGAGGAGCGCGACGGCCAGGATGGATCCGATCACGCCGCTTTTGGTTTCGGTGAAGGACATCGCGCCTCCGGCATAGGTGTGGCGTGTCAGCCTACCGGGCAGCGCCGTTTCGGATCAAGAGACCCCCTACCAAACACCAATCGCGGGCTGGCCGAGCGCCTAGGATGGGGTTCAAGGAGGGGACGTGAGCACGAGAACAGCGGCGACGAAGAAGCCCGCGGCGCGGGTCGAGGTGATCGAGCCCAAGCAGACGCGGGAGGCGCGGGTGATCCGCGTTCGCGGGGCGCGGGAGCACAACCTCAAGAACATCGACGTGGAGATCCCTCGGGATTGCCTGGTGGTGATGACGGGGCTGTCGGGGAGCGGGAAGAGTTCGCTGGCGTTCGACACGATCTTCGCCGAGGGGCAGCGGAAGTACATGGAGTCGCTGT
>CAZTJZ010000189.1:0-1921 GCA_964614075.1 uncultured Phycisphaeraceae bacterium | reverse complement strand
TGGCGCGGAGCACGATCGGGCAGATGGCGGTGCGGATCGCGCTGCAGTGCAGCGAGAGCGACTCGTACCTGATCCTGTCCGAGGACAACAACGCCGCCCGGCTCCTCTCGCGCCCGGGGGAGGCGATCTACAACGACGCGAGCGGGCTCTCGGAGGGGAACAGCCCCTTCCAGGTGGTGTGGCTGCCCGAAGAGAAGCGCGACGGGTTCCTTAAGGAGCTGGGCCCGATGGTCGGAGAGTCGGGCGTGACGCCCCCGCCCCCTCCCGTCGTGTTCGAGGGGAACGTGCCGGCGGACCTCTCGCGGCTGGCGTCGCTGCTCGTGCGTCCGGGCTCGGGCGTGCCGCGGGCGTATCTGGGCGAACCGATCTCCATCAAGGATCCCACGTCGATCCAGTTCCGCAAGCAGTCCGGGGGCAACGCGGTGATCCTGGGCCAGCAGGAGCGTTCGTCGGCGGGGCTGGTGGTGTCGAGCGTGCTGAGCCTGGTTTCTGAGGGCTTGGGGGTGGCGGGGGGCGGCGAGCGCCTCGTGGAGCTGCTGGATTCCGGGGACGCGGAGAACGACCAGACGCCCGTGCTGCGCGAGCTGGCGGCGGCGGTGGGGGAGGCGGTGCGGTACTCGGGGGTCGCGGACGCGGAGCACGTCATCGCCGGGCTGCACGCCGAGCTGTCGTCGCGGGGCCCCGAGGCGCCGCGTCGGTACCTCATCGTGCACGGTCTGCAGCGGTTCCGGGCGCTGCGCCGCAACGACGCGGATTATTCCTTCGGCGAGGAGGGCGCCGCGACGACCACGGACAAGCAGTTCGCGGCGATCCTCCGCGACGGGCCCGCGCGCGGCGTGCACGTGCTCGTGACCTGCGACACGCTCGCCAACCTCGAGCGCGCGGTCGACCGGCGCGGGCTGCGCGAGTTCGGGTCCAGGGTCCTGTTCCAGATGTCCTCGGCGGACTCCAGTGCGCTCATCGACAGCCCCCAGGCCGTCAACCTCGGACACCACCGGGCCCTGCTGTACACCGAGGAGCTGGGCTCGGCGGAGAAGTTCCGGCCCTTCGCGGTGGTGGACGGCGCGGTGCTCCGCGAGCTGGCGGCTACTTCGAGAGCAGCTTCAGCCCGACCGTCCCCGCGATGATGGCCCCCAGGCAGAGCAGCCGCACGGGGTGCGCCGGCTCGCCGTAACGCACGATCCCGATCACCCCCGTGCCGAAGGCCCCGATGCCGGTCCACACGGCGTAGGCGGTGCCCATGGGGATGATCCGGAAGGTGCGGGCGAGCAGGGCGAAGGACGCGAGCATCAGCGCGATGGTGATAACGCTGGGCTTGAGCTTCGTGAACCCGTCGGAGAGCTTGAGTCCGGTGGCCCAGGCGATCTCAAGAAGCCCGGCGAGCACGAGGAGAATCCACGCGGTGGTGAGGGTCATGCGGGAATGGAAGGCGCGCGGCGGAAGGGAGGAGGCGGTATTCGTGATTCGGCATTCGTGATTCGTGTGCCGCGCACTTCTGTGCCCGCTCAATCGCCGAATGCTGAATGCCGCTCTTACTTGAGCTTCATCGCGTTCATCATGGCCTCGCCCATGTCGGCGGGGCTCATGGCGATGGTGACCCCGGCGCTCTGGAGGGCCTTGATCTTGGCGTCGGCGGTGTCGTCGGCCCCGCCGATGATCGCCCCGGCGTGCCCCATCCGCCGCCCGGGCGGCGCGGTGCGCCCCGCGATGAACGCCGCCACGGGCTTCTTCACGTGCTTCTTGATGAACTCCGCGGCGGCGATCTCGTCGGTCCCCCCGATCTCCCCGATCATCAGGATCGCGTGCGTGTCCTTGTCCTGCTCGAAGAGCCGCAGCGTGTCGATGTGGTTGACGCCGCGGACCGGGTCGCCCCCGATCCCGACGCACGTGGACTGCGCGAGCCCGCGCTGGCTCGTCTGCC
>CAZTJZ010000188.1:0-1927 GCA_964614075.1 uncultured Phycisphaeraceae bacterium | reverse complement strand
ACCGTCACGACGTGGACCTTGCGACGCTCCACCGCCGCCATGTAGCACGCCAGCGGCGCCACGATCGTCTTGCCCTCGCCCGTGCGCATCTCCGCGATCTTGCCCTGCCCCAGCACCATGCCGCCGATCAGCTGCACATCGAACGGGCGAGCGCGGAATGGCGGACGCGACTCCGGGAACGCCTCGCGCACCGCGTCGTAGAACTCCGTCGGGATCTCCACGCGACGCCACCCGGCGATCGGCTCGGCCCACCCGTTCCACTCTCCCTCGGGCGGGACCGCGGGCATCGCGTCCGCCTGCGCACGGACCGTCCTGTACATCTCCCGCGCTCGCTCGGGCAGCACGCTGGGATCAAAGTTGTGCTTGGGATCGAAGACGTTCCGGATGCCCACCGAGCGGTCCATCGCCTCGCGCGCGACGGCGAACACCTCCACGAGCAAGTCCTCGGACCTCTCGCCCTTCTCGCGCCGGGAGCGGAACTCGCCGACCATCTCGCGCAGCTGCGTGTCGCTCATGGTGCGCACGCGCGCCTCGAGCGCGTTGATGGCGTTGACCCGCTGCGTGTAGCGCTTCACGAAGCGCTCGTTGCGCGTGCCGATGATCTTGTTCAGGATGGGGCCGATGAGCGGAATGCCGTGGTCAGACATGGATGTGCACTCGAAGGACGGGCGACGGGCGCCCGGGCATTGCCTCGGGCGCGCGATTCTCGGACGCTGTGTGATGATGCCGAACTGGACGCCGGCGCGCCGGGCACGCCACGCCAACCAGTAAACGCCGAGCGCCCGAGGGCACCCGAGCGATCAAGCCTTGTAAGGCGGCGGCAGGTCCAACCGCGAAACGTGGACCCGCGTCATCGGGGCGGCTACCGCTGCCACCCCGGCGCTCAGTCCGCTCACGGGTCCACCAGCGAGCCGCACATGCGTCGGGGTCGCCACGACCCCGCGCTGCTCGACACGCTCGCTGACCCGACCGACCGTTGCCGCTCCGCAGGTCCGATCCGCGGAAATTGCCCGCGCCGCCGTTGTCAGCAGCAGCGTCGCGGGATGCCGCGAAAGGCCCACGATGAGTCCGAGGACCAACAACGCGGACAGACCCGCCAGGTTCAGGCGGGCGCTCACCGGCGTCGTTCGGCTCTGGTGATGATCTGGGGTGCTCAACGCGGCTCTCGGTTCCGTGCGATCCTGCCTAAGTATCGGCTCACTTTCACACCCGAGCAAGCCTCTCCCCGGATGAATTCCAACCCACCTCCGCCAGAGGCCCATTCTCTACCGGACGCCCGAACCCCTCGCCGATAACGCCATGCGTCCGCTCGCCCTCGCAACCCGGCGTCTACCGTCGCGCATGAGTCAGACGCCCCAGGAGCCCTCCCGCATGATCGCCTCCCGGCAGACGCTCCCCAGCACGCGCGACTCGCTCACCCACAAGTTCTCCGTGGGCCGCCACGAGGGATACCTCACCATCGGGCTGTACCCCGATGGCCGCCCGGGCGAGATCTTCATCAAGATGGCCAAGGAAGGCTCGTTCACCTCGGGCATGTGCCAGGCCTTCTGCCGAGCCTTCTCCATCGCACTGCAGTACGGGCTGACGATCGAGGACGCCGTCGTCCGATTCAAGGACATGCGCTTCGATCCCATGGGCGCCACGAGCAACCCGGACATCCCCGAGGCGTCGAGCATCGTGGACTATGTCGCCCGCTACCTCGAGCGCGAGTTCTCCGATCGCGCCTGACCCGACGCGTCCAGGCGTCCCGCCCAAAGCTCACGCTTGCAAAAAACAAAGCCGGGAGACCTTTCGGTCCCCCGGCCTGTGCTGTTCATCCAAATCCGGCTCGGCTCATGGGCAGCCGGCGCGGAAGCTCGACAGGAAGCACGTGAAGTCGGCCGCCGTGAGCAGCGGAGCGTCCGTGTTCCCGTTGCAGTTCGCGTAG
>CAZTJZ010000187.1:0-2201 GCA_964614075.1 uncultured Phycisphaeraceae bacterium | reverse complement strand
GTACCACACCGAGTATTCCTCGATGCGCTTCGCCCTCTACTTCCTGGCCGAGTACTGCCACATGGTGACGAGCAGCGCGTTCCTCGTGCTGCTGTTCTTCGGCGGGTACTCGCTCAAGTTCCTGCCCTTTGTCCCGGAGATCTCGCTGCTCTCGCCCGACAGCCTGACCTTCGTCGCGGTGCTGGCGAAGTTCGCGGTGTTCATGGGCAAGGTGCTCCTGGTGATCTGCTTCATGATGGTGATCCGCTGGACGATCCCGCGCCTGCGCTACGACCAGATCATGATGATCGCCTGGCAGCAGGTGATCCCCATCGCCCTGGTCCTCGTCGTGGTCACGAGCGTGATGCTCTACCTGGGCCAGACCGGGCTCGTCCCGATGCTCCTGGCCAACCTCGCCATGATCGTGCTCACGATCCTCGTCCAGCCCATGATCCCCGCGCCCAGCGCGAACACGCGCGTGCCGCTCTACGGCTCGCGCTTCAACCCGATGCCCGGGGAGCGCGTCACCACCGCGCCCACCAACCCCATCGCCCGGGCCGACCACCCGGTCCACGCCACCGCCGTCAAGCTCGGCTAGAGCGAGTGGAGTCAATACCGAGCGGGCAGAATGCCGCCTCGGCCTGCGCAGGACTCGTTCTCGCCGCCGCTCACCGGGCGTAGCCCGCCCGCGGCGCGTGACCCCGCCGTCGGCGGAGCACCGCGGGGGGAACCTATTCCTCGTCGCCGTCCTTCTCGTTCTGGGCCTCGATCTCGGCCTCGACCTGCTCGATGGTCTTCTCGGCCTCGACCTTCTCGCCCTTGGCGATCTTCTCGGCGCGCTCCTTCTCGAGCTTGCGCTTGAGCGCCTCGACCTTGACCCGGTCCGGCGAGAGGATCATCGTCGCCTGCTTCATGACCAGGCGCGGCGGCGTCTCCACCTTGGAGATATCCGCCAGCGCGTCGCGCACCATGTCCAGGTTCTCCATCCCCAGCGACTTGTGCGCGATCTCGCGCCCCTTGAACCGCTGCGTGAACATCACCTTGTGCCCGGCCATCATGAACCGCCTGGCCTGATCGATCCGCACGCGGATGTCGTGCGGGTCGATCTTCACGCTGCGCCCGAGGCGGATCTCCTTCATCTCCGACGACTTGCTCGCCGCGCGCGTCTTCCGAGCCTTCTGCGAGAGCTCGTACTTGTACTTCCCGTAGTCCATGATCTTGCAGACGGGCGGGCGCGCCTCGGGGGAGATCTCGACGAGATCCAGCCCCTTCTCCTGCGCCATCTTCAGGGCGTCGTTGGTTTCCATGACGCCGATCTGCTCGTTCTCCGGGCCCACCACGCGCACGGGCGTGATGCGGATGAGCATGTTGACCCGCGTGCGCTGCGGGGCCGTCTGATCACGTGAGAATCTTCCGAATGCGATGGCTCAAACTCCTGCTGAGGTGGCGACCGACTCTTCCGGCGACACCAAACCACAAACCGCGGCACGTCCGCGCGGACACCCGCGCCCACGCCCGCCAACCCGCGACACTCCACCCGTTCCGATGACCTTACGCCGACACTCGCTCGACCCGCGCCCGGTCATGGCCTTCCGCCCCGCTCGGCCTGCGTGTCTGTGCTCATCAACGCGACGGTCCTTCTCGCGAACGTCCCCGGAAATCCTGCCCGGGCCATCCCCGGCCCAAGGCCACCGAATCCCGGGTCCACGTTCCGCCCACAGCCTAACACCCCCCGCCCCGCCAGACAAGCCCCAACTCCCGCAAGATTCGCGCTGGGGTGGCCGCGAGGGGCTTATCCCGCCGCCCGGATGAGCATCACGAAGTTCCCCAGCAGGCTGACCGCGAAAGCGATCGCCAGGGCGATCATGAAGCTCCGCCGCACCATCGGGACCTTCTCCTCGACCACCGCCATCTCCGCCGGGGCGGACGCCTCGGCCTTGGCCAGCCCCGCCAGGTCCACGCCCTCGAACCCCTTGTGGGCCAGCGGGGGGGATTGCTTGGCGCGGACGGCCTTCAAGTCCACCAGAAGATCCTTGCAGTTCTGGTACCGGCGCTTGGCGTCCTTGGCCATCATCATCTCGATGACCTCGCTCACCCCCGCGCTCAGGCGCGCGTTCACGTGGTCGGGCGCCACCAGCTCCGCCTTGAGGTGCTTGTGCATCACGTCCGACGGGCTCTTCCCGTCGAAGGGGACGTTGCCCGTCACCATGTGGTAGAGCGTG
>CAZTJZ010000186.1:0-2203 GCA_964614075.1 uncultured Phycisphaeraceae bacterium | reverse complement strand
TGGGCGTGTAGCCCTTGGTGGCGGGGGGCTCGCCCACCGCCAGCCCGACCTGGCGCTGCGCGTGCGCGAAGCGGGTGATCGAGTCCATCATGAGCATCACGTCGCGTCCGGCGTCGCGGAAGTGCTCCGCCGCGGCGCACGCCACGCGCGCCGCGCGCAGACGCATCAGCGGGGACTCGTCCCCCGTCGCCACCACGACCACCGACCGGGACAGCCCCTCCGGGCCCAGGCTGTGCGCGAGAAAGTCCTTGACCTCGCGCCCGCGCTCGCCGATCAGCGCGATGACGTTCACGTCGGCGTCGCTGCGCCGGGCGATGGTGCCCAGGAGCGTGGACTTCCCCACGCCCGGCCCGGCGAAGATCCCCAGGCGCTGCCCGCGCCCCAGCGTGGTCATCAGATCGAGCACGCGCACGCCCGTGTGCATGGCGCGGTCGATGGCACGCCGGCGCATCGCCGAGATCGGCTCGGGGGAGAGCGCCCCGGGCGAGAGATCGCTCATGACCCCCAGCCCGTCGAGCGGGCGGCCCATGCCGTCGATCACGCGGCCCAGGAGCCTCGCCCCCACGCCCGCGCTCTGGAAGCTCTGCTCGCCCACGACGCGGTCGCCCGCGCGGATGCCCGAGCTCTGCCCCAGGAGCATCACGACCGCCTGCTCGCGGGAGAGCCCCACGACCTCGCCGAAGACCAAGGGCTCGTCGTGCCGCGACGGGACGCTCTCGCCCCCGGGCGGGCGGATACTGACCAGCGCCCCGACGGGCAGGGGTAGCTCGTCGACGAGGACGGTCATCCCGCGGATGGCGGCGACACGCCCCGCGATGCGCATGGGCTGCACGCGGGCCAGGGCCTCGAATGCCGCGCCCACGCCCGGCGCGAACCGACGAGAGCTTGGGGCCTCGACGGCGTTCATGCGGCGTCCCCTTGCGTGGTGCGGGAGTCCGGCGAGCCCGCGTCGGGCAGGAGCACGCGGGCGATTGTGTCGAGCTGCGTCTCCAGCGAGGCATCGATCACCCCGCCCCCGACCGTCCGCACCACGCACGACCCGCGCGAGAGCGACGCCTCGCCCGCGAGCGTCACCTGGCCCTCCCCGCCCACGCAGGCGGCGAGCGACGGGAGCGCCTCGCGCACCAGCGGTTCATCGTCGGGGTGGACGAGCACGCGGACGCGCGTCGCGCGCCCCACCTGCTCCAGCGCCGCCGCGACCTGGTCGCGCACGAGCGTGGGATCGAGCGACACCGCGCGCTTCACGACTCGCTCCGCGATCGCGCAGGCCAGGCGGAGCACGTCCCGCCGCGCCGAGGCGAGCATCTCGTCCTTGCCGGCGCCGAACTCCGCGGCGGTCTTGGTCCACGCGTCGTCGAGGGCGGCGAGGCGTTCCTTGGTCTGGGCGAGCGCCTCGGCCTGCCCCTGGGCGCGACCCTCGATGAGCCCCTGGGCCAGCCCGTCCTTCTTGCCCAGGGCGAGCCCTTCCTCGCGGGCGCCCTTCATGATGCGTTCGCGTTCCTGGCGTGCCGCCGCGGTGATCTCCGCGGCCTCGGCGCGGGCCCTGGCCTTGATCGCCTCGCCCTGCGCGAGGAGGTCGCCCAGGTTGAGCACAACCGCGTCGCGGGTGAAGCTCTGCACGTCGGCCTGGCGGATCATCGCCATCGTTTCGGTCCTTCCGGGTCAAGCACGACCTAGACCATCTGGTCCGAGTCGCCGCCGCGTCCCTGCACGACGACCTCGCCGGCCTCTTCGAGCCGGCGCACGATGTCCACGATCCGCTGCTGGGCCGACTCGACGTCCGCGACGCGCACCGGGCCCATGTACTCCATGTCCTCCTTGATGAGCGACGCGGCGCGCTCGGACATGTTCTTGAGGATCTTGTTCTGCAGGTCGGGCGAGGCGGTCTTGAGCGCGAGGGCGAGCTCGCTGTTGTCCACTTCCTTGAGCACCGCCTGGATGCCCTTGTCGTTCACGCGCATGATGTCCTCGAAGACGAACATGAGCCGGCGGATCTGCTCGACCAGGTCCGGGTCCTCGGCCTCGAGCCCTTCCAGGATCGCCTTTTCCGTCGCGCGGTCCGCCAGGTTCAGGACCTCCGAGACCGTCGGCACGCCCCCCGCCTTCTCCATGCTCTGCACCAGCATGTTCGCGAGGCGGCTCTCCAGACCCTTCTCGACCTCCTTGATGACCTCGGGGTTGGTCTGCTCCATGTTGGCCATCC
>CAZTJZ010000185.1:0-2203 GCA_964614075.1 uncultured Phycisphaeraceae bacterium | reverse complement strand
GTACGACCAGTTCGTGCGCGGGACGCACCTGGGGCTGTTCCCGAGCATGTACGAGCCGTGGGGCTACACGCCGCTGGAGTGCATCGCGATGGGCGTCCCGAGCGTCACGACGGACCTCGCGGGGTTCGGGCGGTTCGTGCACGAGACGTACCCGGACCACGACCAGTGGGGGCTCACGGTGCTCAAGCGCCGCGGGAAGGATTTTCACGAGTCGGCGGGGGAACTGGCGCGGAAGCTGTTCGACTTCTGCCGGCTGGAGCGCCGCGACCGCATCGCGCTGCGCAACGAGGTTGATCGCCACAGCTGGGACTTCGACTGGTCGCGGCTGGGGCGGGCGTATCACACGGCCCACGACCTCGCGCTGGCCCGCCTGGGCGCCGAGCTGGACCAGGCCAGCGGCGGGGGGACGGGGGGCGTGGCGATGGTCTCCGCCGCGGCGCTCACGGCGAGGGCGGGCTCCCGGAGCGCGGGGCAGCCTTGAGCTCACCCAGCCACGATCTCCCCGCGGTCGAGCTGCACACCGACGGCGCGTGCTCGGGCAATCCCGGACCGGGCGGATGGGCGTTCATCCTCAAGCACCCGTCGAGCGGGAAGACGCGCGAGGACAGCGGCGGGGAGCCCGACACGACCAATAACCGCATGGAGATGCGGGCCGTGATCGAGGGGCTGCGGGCGCTCTCCCGCCCCTCGCGTGTGGATCTGTACTCCGACTCTCAGTACGTCCTGAACGGGCTGAAGGATTGGCTGCGAGGTTGGAAGGCGAAGGGGTGGAAAACCGCCGATAGAAAACCCGTCAAGAACCAGGAGCTCTGGATGGAGCTCGACGAGCTGGTGCAGCGGCACGACGTGCGGTTTCATTGGATCCGCGGGCACAACGAGCACCCGGAGAACGAGAAGTGCGACGCGATGGCGGTGCGGGCGAGAGAGCGGATCGCCGGGGGCGACTCATCCCCGTGATGCTGTTCGTGTCGCTCGCCCCTTTGTGGGGTTGCTCGCGGTCGATGAGCCTGGAGCCGCAGGCCACGCCGCCCGTCCTGGCCGCTCAGTGCGAGCTGGGCGACCCGTCGTACGCGAGCGAGGACACGATCGTGGCGGCGGCGGAGTTCGGCGTGGACTATGTGGACCTCGTGGACCGGGCCAGCGACGGCCACGAGGACGCGCTGCGCGAGCTCTTCCGCCTGGCGATGTACGTCCCGATGCAGCAGGACGCGAGCTACGGGCACTGCGTGGCGATGGCGTTGCTGCTGCCGCGCGTGGGGGACGAGGCGTTCTCGATGGTCCTGGACCGCGAGCCGTTCATGGTCCGGTGGGATGTCCGGGCGCGGCTGCGGTTCGCGTACGGGCTCGAGTGGATGGCGCCGCAGGCGGACGACGCGGAGGCCATGCCGCTGTTCCCCCTGACCGCGGCGGCGATGAGCCGGTTCGAATAAGTGAATAACCGGTGGTGGACGTGCGGTCGCGTGCGCGCGCGGTCGGCCCGCGGCGTTCCCGTGGGTTGTGCGGGCTGTGCGGGCTGGGGAAGAGCGCGGGGCGAGGGGAACGGCGCGGGGCGTGTCAACTTGCGGGGCGTGGGGGCCGATGACTCAGGCACGGGATCGTCCGTGAGGAGTGCTGTCCTTGGACCTGAACCAGATTCTCAAGGTGGCGTACGAGGCGGACGCGTCGGATATTCACCTCGTGGCGGGTCAGCCCCCCGTGATCCGCGTGCACCAGGTGATGACGCCTCTGGACTTCCCGGTGATCAGCAAGGAAGTCTCGCGGAAGTTCCTGGAGCAGACGGCCCCGCCCGAGGCGCGGGTGACGTTCGAGAAGCAGAAGGACGCGGACTACTCGTACCAGGTGGACGGGCTGGCGCGGTACCGCGTGAACGCGCACATGCAGCGCGGGCAGATCGGGATGGCGATGCGCATGATCAAGAGCAAGGTGCCGCCGCTGGGCGCCCTGTCGCTCCCGGAGGTCATCGCGCGTCTCACGTATCTCCCCCGCGGGCTGGTGCTGGTGACGGGGGACACTGGCTCGGGCAAGAGCACGACGCTGGCGGCGATGATCCAGGCGATGAACGAGCGGTACAAGAAGCACATCATCACGCTGGAAGACCCGGTGGAGTACACGTTCGAGAGCCGCGAGTGCCTGATCGAGCAGCGCGAGCTGGGCGCCGACATGCCGACGTTCGCGTCGGGATTGAAGCACGCCCTGCGTCAGG
>CAZTJZ010000184.1:0-2269 GCA_964614075.1 uncultured Phycisphaeraceae bacterium | reverse complement strand
TCAACACCACGCAGTCGATGGGGCGGCTCACGCTGAACATCCTGCTCTCGTTCGCGCAGTTCGAGCGGGAGATCATCTCCGAGCGCACCCGCGACAAGATCGCCGCCGCCCGCCGCAAGGGCAAGTACGCCCTGGGCAAGCCCGTGCTGGGGTACGACTTCGTCCCGGCCCCCGCCCCCTTCACCGGGCGCAGGCTGGTCGTCAATCCGACCGAGGCCCAGCAGGTGCGCGGCATCTTTGAGATCTATCTCCTTGAGCGGAGTCTGCTGAGGGTGGCCGAGGTGTGCAACGCGCGCGGCTGGTCCACCAAGAGCTGGACCACCACCTCCGGCCGCGTGGTGGGCAAGCGTCCCTTCGACAAATCGGTGATCTCGCGCCTGCTCCGCAATCCCCTCTATGTGGGCAAGGTCCCCTACAAGCACGAGCTGTTTGACGGTGAGCACGAGGCGATCGTCGCCCCCGACCTGTTCGCCAAAGTCCAGGCGCAGCTCAAGGTCGCCGGGGCCCACGGGGGCGCGGCCGTGAAGCCGACCGTCGCCGCGCTGCTGCGCGGGCTGGTCCGCTGCCGCGCGTGCGGCACGAGCATGACCCCCACGAGCGCCACCCGCACCCGGGGGCTTGGACGCGCTAAGGGAAGCGGGACCGATGAGGGCGGGGGGAGTGGGGACCGGGGTGGGGGTGGGGAGAGTGGGGGTGGGGGGCGGGTGGTGTACCAGTACTACGTGTGCGCCAACGCCATGAAGCACGGGCGCGACCGGTGCCCCTGCCCGACCTTGCCGCGATCGGACCTCGACGCGTTCGTGGTTGAGCGCCTCAAGGCCCGGCTGGCCGATGAGCGGACCGCCCGGGCGGTGATGGATCGGGCCATCGACGTCCTCCGAGCGGGCGCGGAGTCCCGCCTCGGGCATCGCGACGCCCTCCGCGACGCGATGGCCAAGGCCATGTCCGAGGGCTTGCCCCGCGGCGAGATCGATCGGCTCGGGCGCGCGCTTGCTCAAGCCCAGGAGCGGGTGGAGCGGGACGAGAAGGCCGCGGTCGATGAGGATGAGCTGCGCGGGGCGCTCGAGGCCTTCGACGGCCTGTGGGCCGTGATGACCCCAACCGAGCGCCACGAGCTGGTCGCCGAGCTCGTCGAAATCGTGGAATACGACGCGACGGCCCAGACGGTCACCGTGACTTTCAGGGCCGAGCCGGAGGAGTCACAGTGACCACCCCCACGCCCCTCAGCATCACCGAATCGGTCCACTTCGCCGTGGGCGGCCGGGGGCGGCGTTCTTTGCGAGTGGGCGAGGCCCCGGTGCCTCCGGCGAGCGCCGGGCGAGTGCCCCGCGTGGCGCGGCTCATGGCCCTGGCGATAAGGTTCGACGGACTGCTCAAGACCGGGGCGGTGTCGAGCCAGGTCGAGCTCGCCGAACTCGGCCACATCACCCGGGCACGGGTAACCCAGATCCTCAACCTGTTGCACCTGGCCCCCGACATCCAGGAGGCGCTCCTCATGCTCCCGGCGGTGCACGCCGGATCGGACCCCATCACCGAGCGGGACCTGCGCCCGATCGCGGCGCTCGTCGACTGGTCCCGGCAGCGCGCCCGGTGGGCCACGCTTGCGGCGTCGGTGCCGATCGCGGAGTGAACGTTGCGCGTGCGCTTCATCGTCAACGAAGCCGCCCACAGTGGCGGCAAGACGCGACCACAATTGACAGCACAGCAAAACTGGACCGAGGTTGGTTGACGGAATAGTTTGGCATGAGGCTCAATTCGAGCGGCTCGGGGCACGAGGCCTCGAGCTCCACAAGACCTCCGCTGAAGGAGGCGTGCCATGGAAGGTCCTTCCCCGTTCCGGTCCAGCGCGGACGCGCTGGGCAAATTTGTTCACACGGCGTGCGCGACGGTCTGGGCGAGACGCCGCGCGGGCGAGAGTCTTGACCATCAAGGTCCGCGCCGAACCCGAGCAAAGTTCATGGACCCGGGGGATTGGACCGCCACGACCGAAGCCGCGCTTGGCGAAGAGCTGGAGCCGACTGAGGTTTCGATCTCGGGAGGGAAGTTTGAGCACTATGTCGCCATCGAGAACGACATGTGGCGAAGGGCCTGCGAGGCCTTCGACACAACCGTGCGCGAGCTGGCCAAGTTGCCGGGCAAGGCGCGTGGCGTCGACTCTCAAGCCTGGCGGGTGGACGTCATTGCCAGGATGCGGGAGCTCCGGCACGTGTGCGGTGGGGGGCCGGGCTGGACGCGCGATCGCCCCATGGGAGAGCCCTGGTCGCCCGCC
>CAZTJZ010000183.1:0-2326 GCA_964614075.1 uncultured Phycisphaeraceae bacterium | reverse complement strand
CAGGTAGAGCAGGATGAGGTTGTCGCCCATGACCAGGCACGACATGCTGAACACGAAGAGACAGAACGCCGCGAAGAACCGGCAGTACCCGCCCCCCACGTCGTGGCTCATGTACTCGCTGGCGTAGAGCGCAATCAAGGTCGCCAGCCCGGTCACAAAGAGCATCCACAGGACCGTCAGCGAATCGAGGTAGAACCCGAAGTTCGCGACCAGCCTCTGCCCGTTCCCGGTCTCGAGGTCGAACCAGGGGAACGCGGTGGAGATCATGACCGGCCCATGCCCGCCCGCCGGGGTTTCGAGGAAATAACTCAGGAACAGGTTGAGCGTGAGGGCGAAGCTGGCGCCCAGGAGCAGCACCGTCGCGACCGCCGGGAGCTTGTTCCGGACCCGAAGAGCGCCGAACAGCCCGCACAGGAAAAATCCGGCCAGGGGAAGCGCGGGGATCAGCATCGCCCAGGCCGGGCCCTCGCCCGCCGTCACGCCTGCGCCCGCGCTTGCCAGAGTTGTCGCCCAGCTCCCGACCACCTCAGAGACCTCCTGACTTGCCCCAACTTCACCCCGGGACGTTGCCCGCGCCCTGGCGCCCTAGCCCTTGAGCTCCCGCCACTCCTCCGCGTCGAGCGATTCTTTGCGTCGGAACAAGAGCACGACGAGCGCCAGCGCCATCGCCGCCTCCGCCGCCGCGATCGTCAGCACGAAGATCACGAACGTCTGCCCGCTGAAGTCCAGGTGGTACCGCCCGAACGCGATGAGCGCGATCCCCGCCGCCTGGAACATCATCTCCGTGCACAGGAACATCACGATCAGGTTCCGCCTCGTCAGGAACCCGATCAGCCCCAGCGCGAAGAGCGCCGCGGAGACGAACAGATAGTGCGCCAGCGTGATCGGCGGCATCGCCTCCGGGAACGAGAGCTGGGCCAGCGTCGTCATCACGCCCGTTCTCCCCCGGGCGTGGACATGTCCATCCCGCCCTCGCTCAGCGTCCGCGCCTGGCGCATCTTCGCCTCGTCGTCCAGCTGCACCTGCTTGCGCGACAGCACCACCGCCCCCAGCATCGCCATCAGCAGGATCACCCCCGCGATCTCGATGGTCCCGGGGTGGTCACGCAGCAGGTTGAACCCCACCAGCTCGCTGTTCTTGGCGCGGAGGTCCGCCGGCCACTGCGCCCGGGCGATCTCGCGCGGGTCCCTGTCCTTCCCCGTCACCACCACCCGCGTGCCGTCCTCAGACACCCTGGCCCTCTCGCCCTCCTTGAGCATCCCCGCCCCGCGAAGCGTCGCCTCGACCTTCCGCGGCATCTGAGCGAGGATCGCGTCGGGCCGGGCCGGCGGCGGCACGGGCAGCTTCTCCAGCCCGCGGAAGACCATCGTCGTGAGCACGCCCAGCATGATGAACCCGACGATCGTCGCGGCGATGGGCTCACGCGATGTCGTGTCGTACAACGCCGCCCGGCCCTCCTGACCCGCCTCGGGCTCCTGCGTCGCCAGCATGATGACAAACAGGTACGTGATCAGGATCGCCCCGGCGTACACGATCAGGAGCGCCGCCGTCATGAACTCCGCCGACAGCAGCAGGAACAGCCCCGCCGACGCGATCACCACCATGATGAACCACAACGCCGCGTACACCGGCTTGGGGTGCGTGATCACCCGCAACCCCGACCCCAGCGTGATCAGCCCGAAGATGTAAAAGAACGGCACGGGCGCCCCGCTCGACCCCGACACGCCTTCGTGCGCCTGCTTGGTCAGGAACATGATCACCAGCCCTGCCGCCGTCGCCGCGATCAGCGCCCCCAGCAGCTGCGGGCTCACCCCGCGCCGCGCCGAACTCGTCGGCAGAGCCAGACAAACCCCGATCGCCCCGAGTGCAATCGCGCCGTACAGGACGAAGGGGTTGATGATCGCGTCCAACCAGTACCTTTCGGGTGCTCACGCGAGGTGCTCAGGCGACCCGCCAGCCCACCACGCCCTGATCCTTCCTGCCCTGATGCCTTCCCGTCTCAGGGCCACAGGATAGAGACCGCCGTCCTGATGTTCAACCGCCACTATCTTGCGCTCGGCTCCCGTACCATGCGTCCGTGCATGCCCCCGGGACCGCCGCCCCCGCCACGCTCATCCCATCCACCACCGGATGGCGGATCTGGTTTCCCAACGCCCTCACCATCCTCCGTCTCGTCATCGCCGCCGCCTTCTTCACCCTCCTCGCCGTCTGGGAATATCCGCCCCGCGAGCTCCTCGTCACCCCGCGCAATCCCGTGACGCCCTATCTCATCGCCGCGGCGCTCTTCGGCCTGGCCGCCCTCACCGACGCGATCGACGGCCCGCTC
>CAZTJZ010000182.1:0-2341 GCA_964614075.1 uncultured Phycisphaeraceae bacterium | reverse complement strand
CTTCGTGCCGTCCGCCTTCGTGACCAGGGGCCACGTGAGGCCGAAGGCCTTGTGCTCCAGTTCCCCTTGGCCCTCGGCCCCCGGCCCTCGGCCCTTCCGGATCAGATCAATCCCCACCACAATGTTCCCAAACTGGTCACTCCCGCCCATCTGCACCGTCACGCCCTGCTCCTCAAACAGATGCGCAAAGTCGTACGCCTGCAGGATCATGTAGCTGAACTCGGTGTAGCTGATCCCCTGGTCGCGGTTGTGGAGGCGTTCCCTGACGCTGTCCTTCTGGATCATCATGTTCACCGAGAAGTGCTTCCCGATATCGCGCAGCGCCTCCAGGAACCCCAGCTTTCCGAGCCACTCGGCGTTGTTCACGATCGTGAGGCGGTTGCGGGCCGCGGTGTCGAACAGCTCCCCGTTCTCGAAGATCGTGCGGATCCGCTCGACGTTCGCCTCGACGCGCTCCGCTGTCAGAAGCTGCCGCTCGGCCGACTTCCCGCTCGGGTCCCCGATGAGCCCCGTCCCCCCGCCCATCAGCGCGACGGGCGTGTGCCCGGCCCGTTGGAACCGCGCCAGGGCCATGATCCCCACCAGGTTCCCGATCGTCAGCGAGTCCGCCGTGGGATCGAACCCGACGTACGCCCGGCACTCCCCCGGCGCTCGCCCGGCGAGGTACGCCCCGAGCGCCGCCTCGTCGGTGACCTGGTGAACCTGCCCGCGGGCCCGCATCTCGTTCAGAAACGGCGAACTCATGCGCAGAGGTTAGGGTTGACCCCCGCCGCACGCGCGACGCGACGCGCCAACGCCCTCACCCGAACGCTTTGGCCTGTTGTTTGCGGAGCGAATCCGGATGTCGTCGATATCGTCACGCGCCATGCCGGGCTCCGCGACAACCAAGCGTGCTGCTTCCGCCGCGCCGGCGATCGACACCAGCGCCTACGCCGTGGTCTCCACGCGCCCCCTCCACGTCCTGGTCTTCCTCCTCCCCCTCATCGTGGTCTACGAGATCGGCTCGGTCGTCTACCTCACCCACCCGGGCGCGGTCGAGACCATCGGCGCGCACAGCATCCTCGGACGCTTCTTCTCGACCTTCGGCGTAGCCAGCGTCTATCTCCCGGGCATCGCCCTCGCCGCGGTGCTCCTCGTCTGGCACATGCTCCTCCGCGACCCCTGGAAGCTCCGCCCGGGCGTGCTCATCGGCATGCTCTTCGAGGCGATCCTGTGGACCCTCCCGCTCCTCGTGCTCGCCCTCCTGCTCTTCGGAGACCGCGGGCAGGAGGTCCCCGGCGCCCTCGCCCCCACCGCGGAGACCGCGGCGACGATCAAGCAGCTCCCCTGGCAGGCCCGCCTCACGCTCTCCATCGGCGCCGGGATCTACGAAGAGCTCCTCTTCCGCCTGATGCTCCTGACCGGCCTGCACTTCCTCATCGTCGACGTCTTCCGCGCCAGCCACAACGCCGGGTGCATCATCGCCGCCGTCGTCTCCGCCGTCGCCTTCGCCCTCTACCACAACACCATCTACCGGGGGGAGGGCACCGTGCACCTGCTCTGGATGGGCTTCTACACCATCGCCGGGCTGTACTTTTCCACGATCTTCCTGGTCCGGGGCTTCGGCGTGGCGGTCGGGACCCACGCTGTCTACGACATCATCGCTCTGGTCGTGCTGGCCAACGTTACCGGTCCCAACCCCCCGGGCTGAAGACCCCCGCCCGGTCGTGCCGATGGCTTTTCCACAGGTTTTCCACGCCCCTCGACGGACCCCTTCTCTTCCGGCTACCCTTTCACTGGCGAAGAGGATGATCACCCGGCCGCGCGGAGCCGCCGGGGCGACGGAGCGGCCGGAATACCGAGAGGATGGTCCGCATGGGTCTCGACTTCGCGATCGACGAGCTGTACTCAACCGGCTGGGTGGAGCTCAGCTCTTCCGGATGCCTCTACCACGCGGGACGCGCCTACCCCGGGCTCGACCTTGTGCGAAAAACCTTCGCCGACGAGGGGCTCGACCTCTCGATCCGCCACATCCAGCTCTTCGACTGCCACCGCGCCGAATGGCGGGACGCCACGGGCAAGGTGCAGGGCGCGGTGGTCGGCCAGACCGAGCTCGAGGCCGGCGTGTTCGCCATGTCGCAGCTCCGCCGCCAGATGATGGCGACGGCCTGAGTCCATCGCTCCAAGAACTCTCCCGCCCCGCCCGGCGCGACGAACTTCACACCCGACCATCGCCACCCCAACGCCGCGTCGGCGTGCGGCATATCATCGGCCCGTTGAACCTGGCCCCATCGTCTAGCCCGGTCTAGGACGTCAGGTTCTCATCCTGAAAACAGGGGTTCGAATCCCCTTGGGGTCATTG
>CAZTJZ010000181.1:0-2354 GCA_964614075.1 uncultured Phycisphaeraceae bacterium | reverse complement strand
CTGGCGTTCGACACGATCTTCGCCGAGGGGCAGCGGAAGTACATGGAGTCGCTGTCGGCGTACGCGCGGCAGTTCCTGGAGCAGCTCAAGAAACCGGACGTGGACGAGGTGGAGGGCGTCCCCCCCACCATCGCCATCGAGCAGCGTTCGGCGAGCAGCAACCCGCGGTCGACCGTGGCGACGACGACGGAGATCTATGACTATCTGCGGCTGCTGTTCGCGCGGTGCGCGAGGCCGTACTCGTGGGCGCCGACCAAGGTGAAGAAGGACGGGACGGTGGTAGAACGTTCGGGGGCGGCGATCAGCGCGACGACGAGCACGCAGATCGTGGAGGCGTTGGTGACGCGGGGGGCGGCGGCGCGGGCGATGATCCTGGCGCCGGTGGCGCGGGGGAAGAAGGGGTTCCACCGGGACATCCTCGAGGACCTGTCGTCGCAGGGGTGGACGCGGGCGCGGGTGAACGGGGCGCTGGTGGATCTTCGCGAGGCGCTCAAGGAGCCCGGGGAGAACCCGCTGAAGCTGGGGCGGCACGAGAAGCACACGATCGAGGCGGTGATCGACCGGCTGACGCTCGGGCCCGAGACGCGGCAGCGCCTGGCCGAGTCGGTGGAGGCGGCGCTGCGTCTGGCGGGGGGCGTGGTGGTGGTGAGCGTGGAGTCGGCGGGCGGGAAGGGCGAGGGGGTGTGGTCGGACACGTCGTACTCGACGAAGTTTTCGGATCCCGAGCACCCGGAGATCGCGCTGGAGGAGCTGGCGCCGCGGCTGTTCTCGTTCAACTCGCCGTTCGGCGCGTGCCCGACGTGCAACGGGCTGGGGACGGTGATCGAGATGGACGAGGCGTTGATCGTCCCGGACGAGAAGCTGTCGCTGTCGGAGGGCGCGATCGCGTGCTGGAGCAAGAACGGGCACTGGAAGGGGTGGTTCGCGCGTCAGCTCAAGCGGTTCTGCAAGGACTTTGACGCGTCGTTCGTGGCGCCGCTGTCGTCGTACTCGAAGGATCATCGGCGGATCCTGCTGTACGGCGCATCGCCCGAGGATCTCAAGAAGCGGGGGTCGAAGTGGAAGGGCGTGATCCCCGAGACGATGGCGTGGTGGAAGTCGACCGAGACGGAGAACGTGAAGGAGTATCTGGGGCAGTTCCTGTCGCAGAAGGCGTGCGAGTCGTGCCGGGGGGACCGGCTGCGGGTGGAGGCGCTGCACGTGCTGCTCACGAGCCGGCACCGGGCGGAGATGGGGCGTGCGGCGTCGAGCTTTGTGATCGGCCGCCCGGCGCGGGACGGGACGATGCTCAACATCGCGGAGCTGAGCCGGCTGAACATCCCGGACGCGCGGGCGTATCTCGACGCGCTGGAGCTGAGCGAGGAGCAGCGGGTGATCGCCGAGCCGATCCTGAAGGAGATCCAGAACCGGCTGCGGTTTCTGACGGGCGTGGGGCTGGAGTATCTCTCGCTGGATCGCAAGACGGGGACGTTGTCGGGGGGCGAGGCGCAGCGGATCCGGCTGGCGAGCCAGGTAGGGTCGGGGCTGGTGGGCGCGTGCTACGTGCTGGACGAGCCCACGATCGGGCTGCACCAGCGGGACAACGACCGGCTCATCGCGACGCTCCGCCATCTGGCCACGATCGGGAACACGGTCCTGGTGGTGGAGCACGACGAGGACATGATCCGCCACGCGGACCACGTGCTGGACATCGGCCCGGGGCCCGGGGTGCACGGCGGGAAGGTGGTGGCGCAGGGGACGGTGGAGGAGATCTGCGCCTGCCGCGGGTCGATCACGGGGGACTACCTCGCGGGTCGGCGGTCGATCGCGACGCCCGCGCGCCGGCGAGGGCTCAACCACAAGCAGACCATCGCGGTGAAGGGCGCCTCCGAGAACAACCTGAAGGGGATCGACGCGGCGTTTCCGACCGGGGGGCTGGTGTGCGTGACGGGCGTGTCGGGGTCGGGGAAGTCGACGCTGGTGAACGACATCGTGCTGCGGGCGGCGCGGGCGAAGGTGCTGGGGGTGCGGGAGAAGCCCGGGAAGCACGAGTCGCTGCGGTGGCCCGCGTCGCTGGACCGGGTGATCGAGGTGGATCAGACGCCGATCGGGCGCACGCCGCGGAGCAACCCGGCGACGTACACGGGGATCTTCGACGACATCAGGAGCGTGTTCGTGACGACGAAGGAGGCGAAGATCCGCGGGTATAAACCCGGGCGGTTCAGCTTCAACGTGACGGCGCAGCACGGCGGGGGTCGGTGCGAGGCGTGCCAGGGGCAGGGGCTCAAGAAGATCGAGATGCACTTCCTGCCGGACGTGTACGTGGAGTGCGAGGTGTGCCGCGGGAAGCGGTACAACCGCGAGACGCTCGAGGT
>CAZTJZ010000180.1:0-2531 GCA_964614075.1 uncultured Phycisphaeraceae bacterium | reverse complement strand
AGCAGATCAGCCCGCCGTAGAGAATCCCGATCACGCACAAGACCGCCAGGGCGCTGGCGTACTGCTCGACCGCCTGGGGCGCGAAGGGGAGCGTGAAGCGGTAGAACCCGTAGGTGCCCAGCTTGAGCAGGACGCCCGCGAGGATCACCGAGCCCGCCGTGGGCGCCTCGGTGTGGGCCAGGGGGAGCCAGGTGTGGAACGGGAACAGGGGGACCTTCACCGCGAAGCCCAGGATGAGCGAGAGCATGACCCAGGCCTGCTTCTCCGCGGAGAGCCCCCGCGCCGCCGTCTCGAGCGTGGCGATGTCGAACGTCCACGCCCCGCTCGCCGACGCGTGCGCCCACGCCACGTACACCAGCCCCGCCAGCGCGATGATCGAGCCCGTGAACGTGTACAGGAAGAACTTCGTCGCCGCCTTCTTGCGGTTGGTCGAGCCCCACAGGCTGATCAGCACGTACATCGGGATCAGCGTGAACTCGAAGCAGACGTAGAACAGGATGAGGTCTCGGGCGGCGAAGACCCCGGTCATCGCCCCCTGGAGCACCAGCAGCCACGCGTAGTACGTCCGCGGCCGCTCCGTGATGGCCGTGAACGACGCCGCCACGCAGATCGGCCCCAGCAGCACCGTGAGCAGGATGAGGAGCAGCGAGACCGAATCCACGCCCACCGCCAGGCTCAGCCCCAGGCGGGGCAGCCACGGGAACTGCACCGCGTCCTGGAAGATCGCGGGAACGTCGAAGCTGAACCGCCGGACCAGCATCACCGCGGGCACGATCGTCACGAGCGAGCCCGTCATCGCGATGGACCGGGCCAGACGCGCCGGCGCCATCGCCGCGGCCAGGCCGGTCAGGATCGGGATCAGGATGAGCGTCAGCAGGATCACTCGATTCACCCCTTGCGCCCGCCCGGGTCTAATCACCCGGTGCGCACGCCTACACGCCCGACCTCAAACTCACCCACAGCACGATCGCCAGCAGCACCGCCACGCCCCCCGCCATCCCCGCCGCGTACCCGTGCAGCTCCCCGCTCTGGCTGGGGCGGATCACATTCCCGAGGGTCCGCGGCAGGATCCCCGCGAGGTTCACCAGCCCGTCCACGAGGAACCGGTCGATCGTGTGGAACACGTGCGCCAAGACCCGCAGCGGGCGGCGCACCAGGAAGTCGTAGAACTCGTCAACGTACCACTTGCCCTGTGCCCACCGCGCGACGGGCCCGAACGCGGGAAGCCACGCGTCGGCCCGGGCCACCGCCGCTGTCCTCCGCCCCGCGTAGTGCAGCATGAACGCCACCGCGATCCCCAAGAGCCCGACTACGCCCGAGACGTAGTACATCGCCTGGTGCGGGTCCTGCCCGAAGAACGTCCCGGCGTGCGCCCCCGCCCCGTGACGCGCCAAGGGCATCGGCGCGAACGAGGGGATCTCGTGTGTCGGGGCGGGGTGCGAGGCCGCGTCGTGCCCCGCCTCATGATGCCCGTACGGCGTTGAGAAGGCCGCGGTCGATCGCCCCACCAGCTCCGCCACGCCGCCCGCGTGACCGCCCACAAAGAAGTTGCCCACCGCCCCCAGCGAGAGCAGCGTCAGCACCGCGAGCACCAGGTTGATCGCCCACCCGGGCGCGTGCGGCTGGTGATCGTGCCCGCCGTTCGCCCCATGTCCGTGACCATGACCGTGCGACTGCCCATGCGCCTGGCCATGAGCATGGTCGGCGTGGTCGTCATGCCCGCCGTGCGATTCTTCGCCCATCTCGAACTGCTTGGGCCCCACGAACACGCGGAAGAAGACGCGAAAGGTGTAGTACGCCGTCAGACCCGCCGTGAGCAGCAAGACCCAGCCCACGCCGCCCATGCCCGGCGTGACAAAGGCCTCGGCCAGGATCATGTCCTTGCTGAAGAACCCCGCCGTGAACGGGAACCCCGCGAGGTTGAGACACCCCACGAGCATCCCCACGCCCACAACGCCCCAGCCCTTCATCTTCATGACGCCCGAGAGCTTGCGCAGGTCGAGCTGTCCGCCGAACCCGTGCATCACCGCCCCGCAGCAGAGGAACAAGAGCGCCTTGAAGAAGGCGTGCGTGACCACGTGCGAGACCCCGCCCGAGGAGGACAAGACCCCCAGCCCCGCGAACATGTACCCCAGCTGCGACACGGTCGAATAGGCCATGATCCGCTTGATGTCGAACTGCGCCATCCCGATCGTCGCCGCGAGCAACGCCGTCAGCGCCCCCGTCCACGCGACGATCGGCAGCGCCCACTCGCTCAGCAGGAACAGGGGGTAGCCCCGCGCGACGAGGTACACCCCCGCCGTCACCATCGTCGCGGCATGGATCAGCGCCGACACGGGCGTGGGCCCCTCCATCGCGTCCGGGAGCCATTCGTACAGCGGAAGCTGCGCGCTCTTCCCGAACGCGCCGCCCGTGAGCAGGAGCGGGATGAGCTGCACCACCACCGGGATGTCCTCGAGCCGCCCCGCACGCAGCGCCTCGAGATACGGCCCGGCCTTCTCGAAGATCACCCGGTACTCCACGCTCCCGAA
>CAZTJZ010000179.1:0-2598 GCA_964614075.1 uncultured Phycisphaeraceae bacterium | reverse complement strand
GGCTCGGGCACGGGCACGACCGACGGTGGGGTCACCATCGACGACCTGATCTACTTCCTCACCCGCTTCGAGTCCGGCTGCTGAGTTCGGCTTCCTCCGCTTCAACCCAAACCCGCGGGGAAACCCGCGGGTTTTTTTCTGGCGTGACGGCTATACTCGACCGCCCGGAGCGGCATCACGCCGGCGACCGGGATGACGGGCGATTAGCGCAGTTGGCTAGCGCGCTTCCTTGACATGGAAGAGGTCCCCGGTTCGAGTCCGGGATCGCTCATTACCGACGATGAAGCTGTGGCCGCCCAAGGGCCCGCCCGCCGGTTCATCAACTCAGCAGGCGCCACCCAGCAGACCCGCCGTCGCGTGTGGTTTGTTCTGCGTTCCTCGTGCCGCGGCATTCCGCACAAAATGCGAACTCAGTGTCGTTGTTGGCCCAGCAAACTCGCTCGCTTGACTCTAACGGATAAATGGATATTCTTATCGTACATAGCTCGCAACTCTCTTGGAGTGGTGTATGGCAACCAGCACTGAGCTTGAGCGACGCGGAAACCCGGCCGCCGAAGTCACGGTGGCCCTGGGCGTGACGCTGGGCGGCGTGGCGATCATTCTGGGCGCGTGGTTCACGATGACGGCGGCGCAGCGGCGTCTGACCCCCGGCGCCGAACCGACCGCGGTCATCGAGGTCGCGCAGCAGGGCCCGCCGCTCGACGGCGCGGCGTACGGGCGGGGGCGAGCGAACTTCGTCGCGACGTGCTCGGCGTGCCACGGCGAGACCGGCACGGGCAAGCAGGGGCTTGGGAAGGACGTCACCAAGAGCGCCTTTGTTGCCAAGAGCAGCGACGAGTTTCTGGTCAAGTTCCTCAACACCGGGCGTGCCGCGGACGACCCCCTGAACACCACCAAGATCCCGATGCCGCCCAAGGGCGGGAACGCCTCGTTCACCGACGCGGACCTCCAGGACATCGTGGTGTTCATGCGCGGGCTTCAGGCGCCGTCGCGCGTGCCGACCCTGGCGCCGGCGGCGACGCCCCCACCGCCCCCTGCACCCGCGGCCGCCGCGGCGCTGGCGGGGGACGACGCCAAGCTCGCCGACGCGCTGGGGTACTCGCCCGAGGAGATGACGCAGGGGCAGAAGCTGTTCGTCACCTCGTGCGCGTCGTGCCACGGCGCGGACGGGAAGGGCATGCCCGGGCTGGGCAAGGACTTCACGAAGAGCGCGTTCGTCGCGGGGCTGGACGATGACAAGCTCATCGCGTTCATCAAGCAGGGCCGCCCCGCGAGCGACCCGGCGAACACGACCAAGGTGGACATGCCGCCCAAGGGCGGGAATCCGTCCCTGAACGACGAGAAGCTGGATCTGATCGTGGGATACCTGCGTCTGCTGCAGGTGAAGGCCAAGCCGAAGGGCTGATCGGAATCGGAGTTCGAGCGCGCACATAGCCGGCGCACGCGGGCGAGGGTATCGCTCCGTCCCACGCCGGCCTCGGATACTCGAAATCACAAAGGAGAACGCATGACCACGAAGAGAAACGTGTCCGCACGCGGCGTCGTCGCCACCATGCTCCTGGCGGGGCTCTGCGTGAGCGAGCTCACGCTGTTCGCCCCCGACGCCTGCGCCCAGGAGACGCGGCGTGAACGGCGCAAGAAGGCCGCCGAGGAGGCCAAGCCCGTCGAGCTCTCCCCGGCGCAGGTGGCCCAGATCCAGAAGCTGGCCAACGAGCGCCGGCTCACGCCCGACGACATCCTCGCCGCGGCGAAGACGTACCTCCCCAGCGGGCGGCACGACGAGTACATCGTGTTCAGCTCGGGCGGGCACAGCGGGCAGGTGTTCGTGATCGGCGTGCCCTCGATGCGTCTGCTCCGGTCCATCGCCGTCTTCACGCCCGAGCCCTGGCAGGGGTACGGGTACGGCGTGGGCGAGGAGATTCTCAAGCAGGGCGACGTGGACGGGAAGGCCATCCGCTGGGGCGACACGCACCACCCGGGGCTCTCGGAGACGGGCGGGGAGTACGACGGCGAGTTCCTGTTCATCGGCGACAAGGCCAACGCACGCCTCGCCGTGATCGACCTGAAGGACTTCGAGACCAAGCAGATCCTCCGCAACCCGCTCATCATCAGCGACCACGGGTGCGCGTTCGTGACGCCCAACACCGACTACGTCTTCGAGGGCGGGCAGTACCCCGTCCCGCTCGGGCTCGATCACGAGCCCATCTCGAAGTACCAGGAGAAGTATCGCGGGATGGTGACGGCGTGGAAGTTCGACCGCGCCAAGGGGCGGGTGGACGTGGAGAAGTCCTTCGCGCTCGAGCTCCCGCCCTACTGGCAGGATCTCTTCGATTGCGGGAAGCTCGCCAGCGACGGGTTCGTCTTCGGGAACTCGATCAACACCGAGATGGCCACGGGCAAGACCGACGACAAGGCCGCCAACTTCGAGGCGGGGACGACCACCCGCGACATGGACTACCTGCACATCATCGACTGGAAGAAGGCCGAGCAGGTCTTCCAGGCCGGCAAGGCCACGAAGATCAAGGACTTCCCGGTGATCTCGCTCAAGACCGCGGTGGACGAGGGGGTTCTGTTCTTCGCGCCCGAGCCCAAGAGCCC
>CAZTJZ010000178.1:0-2934 GCA_964614075.1 uncultured Phycisphaeraceae bacterium | reverse complement strand
GCTTGGCCTTGCGCTTGGACACCTTGAACCCGTTGTACTGCGGCGGGTTGTGGCTCGCCGTGACCATCACGCCCCCGGCGCAGTCGAAGTGGTTGATCGCGAAGTAGATCATCGACGTATCGACCAAGCCGAGATCGAGCACGTCCCCGCCCTGGTCGTTGATGCCCTGCATGAGGTTCTTGGTGAGCGAGGGGCTGCTGGCCCGCATGTCGCGCCCGACGACGATGTTCTTCATCATCGGGGTCGTTTCGCCCGCGGCATGGGCGTCGCCCAGAAGGAACTTGCTCACGCCGTAGCCGATCTGCCACGCCATCGTGTCGTTGAGCAGGTCGGGGTAGGTTCCGCGAACGTCGTAGGCCTTGAAAATCCGTCCGAGCATGCCGCCCTCCGAGAGGGAGGGCCGAATCCGCCGCCGACCCACGCACCAGCGGGCCGCATGATCGGTCGGGCCGTCTGGAGGTCCTGGCGTGTACGCCGCTCCGGCGAAGCATAGATTCACCGCATGCCGTACATCCACCGATCATTCGGGTCTCGGGGCGGAGTTGGCTTCTTGGAGAGGCCTATTGTCGGGGCATGTCGCGGACTCTTGATCTCCAGGTCCGAATTACCATGCCCCGTCGGGGCTTGCTCGCCGCGGCTGCGTGAGTGATCGTGCAGTCTGTGGATCGTGCGAGCGCCGGAGCGGGGCGCGTCGCGGCGTTTTCATACCATCGCGGTCGGACGCCCGATGGCCCGGGCGACCGGGTCGGGTTCGCCGGATCAGGCCGGCTCGTGCTGGATCGGGTCGGGCGAGTTGGGGTCGGCACAGGTTGAACGAGGACGGACATGACGCAAGAGACATCACCCGCCCCGAAGGGCGCGGACAAGAACCGGTACAAGGGCACGCTGAACCTCCCGCAGACGCCGTTCGCCATGAAGGCGAACCTCGTGCAGAACGAGCCGGCGAGCCTGAAGCGCTGGCAGCGGATCGGGCTGTACGGGCAGGTTCGCGCGGCCCGGGCGGGGAGCCCGCGGTTTGTCTTCCACGACGGTCCGCCCTACGCCAACGGGAGCATCCATCTCGGGCACCTCATGAACAAGTGCCTGAAGGACTTCGTGGTGCGCGGCAAGACCATGCAGGGGCTGGACTGCCCGTACGTGCCGGGGTGGGACTGCCACGGCCTGCCCATCGAGCACAAGGTGCTCCTGGAGCTGCAGGAGGCGGGAAAGCTGGCGAAGATCATGGGGCTGGAGGAGGGCACGCGGAAGATGGCGGTCCGGCGCGAGTGCCAAAAGTACGCCGAGAAGTTCCACAAGCTCCACACGGGGCAGATGCAGCGTCTGCTGACGCTGGCGGACTATGAGCACCCGTACCTGACGATGCAGCCCGAGTACGAGTCGGCGGTGCTGGAGGTGCTCGCGGGGCTCTTGGAGCAGGGGCTGGTGTACCGCGCGGTGAAGCCCGTGCACTGGTCGATCGCGAACGAGACGGCCCTGGCCGAGGCTGAGCTCGAGTACTACGACCGCGAGGACACCTCGGTGTACGTGGACTTTGAGGCGCTGGACAAGGACAAGGTCTACGACGCGTTTGGGCTGCCGCCGACGAGCGACGATGAGGAGGACGAGAGCGCGGACAAGCTCCCCCGCCCCGGGGTGCGTCCGACGCAGACGCCGAGCTTCATGATCTGGACGACCACGCCCTGGACGCTGCCCGCGAACGTGGCGATCGCGGTGGCGGAGAAGGCCGAGTATGCGCTTGTCTACGTGGACGGGAACATCACGGTGGTGGCGGCGGAGCTTCTGGGAAAGGTGACCAAGCTCGCGGGGGCCGAGCAGGTGCGCGTGCTTGCGACGACCAGCGGGGCGAAGCTCGTGGGCCTGCGGTACCGTCACCCGTTCGTGAAGGACGTGCCGCGGTGCGCGTTGAACCAGACGATCGATCCCGCGCGGGTGTGGTCGCTGGTGGGGGCGGAGTACGTCACGCTCGAGGACGGCACGGGGCTGGTGCACACGGCGCCCGGGCACGGGCACGAGGACTTCCAGACGGGGGTGCGCTGCGGGCTCCCGGTGTACTGCCCGGTGCGGGGCGATGGGACCTACGACGCGAGCGTGCCGGAGTTCCTGCGCGGGCTGGACATCTGGAAGGCCAACGCGGTGGTGGTGAAGCACCTCCGCGACAGCGGGCACCTGTTCTTCGACCACACCTTTACGCACAGCTACCCGCACGACTGGCGCGGGAAGACGCCGGTGATCTTCCGCTGCACGGAGCAGTGGTTCGTGAGCGTGGGGGAGAAGGGAAGGACGCGTCCCGCGAGCCTGCGCGACATGGCGAGGCGTGCGGTGGACGCGAACGAGGTCGCGTTCGTGCCCGAGTGGGGACGCAACCGCATGCGCGGGATGCTCGAGTCGCGCCCGGACTGGTGTGTCTCGCGTCAGCGGGCGTGGGGGCTCCCGATCCCGGCGTTCCTGTACCCGACCGGCAATGACGAGAAGGCCAAGGACCAGACGGCGGCGCTCATGACGCCCGCCTCGGTCCGCGCGGTGGCGAGGGTCGTGCGCGAGAAGGGCGCCGACGCCTGGTTCCAGCTCTCGCCGGCGGAGCTGTTGGCGGGGTACGACCTGGCGCACGACCCGGACCTCTCGCCCGCGGAGCGGTCGGCGGGGGCGAGGGCGCTGAGCGAGGGGGTGCTGCGCAAGGGCCCCGACATTCTGGACGTGTGGTTCGAGTCGGGCTCGTCGTGGTACGCGGTGATGAAGCAGCGCGGGCTGGCGTTCACGCGTCCGGACCACGCCGACGCGGTGGATCTGTACCTCGAGGGCTCGGACCAGCACCGCGGGTGGTTCCAGCTCTCGATGCTGCCCGCGCTGGGGGTGATCGGGCGGGCGCCCTTCAAGACGCTGCTCACGCACGGGTTCATGGTGGACCGCGACGGGAAGAAGCTGAGCAAGAGCCGC
>CAZTJZ010000177.1:0-3041 GCA_964614075.1 uncultured Phycisphaeraceae bacterium | reverse complement strand
GTTCAGGCGGATCTTGTGCACGCCCGCCTCGACCGCCTCGAGGGCCCGCTGGAAGTGGAAGTGCACGTCGGCGACGATCGGGACCCGGACCTGGGGCAGGATCTCGCGGAGGGCGTCGGTGTCCTTCTTCTCGGGCACGGCGACGCGGACGATGTCGGCTCCCGCCGCGGCGAGCTTGTGGATCTCGGCGACGCACGCGCCCACGTCGTTGGTGGAGCCGGCGGTCATCGTTTGGACGCTCACGGGCGCGGGCGTGGTGGGTTGGCCCAGCGCGTCGGGGAGCCCGCCGCCGATGCGTACGAGGCCGACGCGGGCATCGCCGAGGACGACCTGGCGTGTGGGTCTGCGGGAGAGCATGCGAGCGATGGTACGACGGATAACTTGGTCCGGTTCGGCGCGCGCCGCGGGGTCAAGTCCGCGTGCGCCGAGTGCGCCCGTACGCAGTCTCACCGGGTTCTTGGGGGCACTCGAGTCGGCGGACTCACGGCTTCACGGTGGTCCGTTCAGGGCGGTTCATGACACGAGCGGGGGAAAAACGGATGCCTGAGTGAGAAAAATCTCATCCGTGCGGTGTCGCGCGCCGCTATTCGTGCGGTGAAGGAGGTGTCCGATGGAACACGGCGTGCTCGATTTTCTTCATGCGTTCCACTCCTGCGAGAGCGAGCTCGTGCGCGTGCTCCGAGAGCTCGATGCCTCGAAGCAAAGCCCGATGCCCGAGGGCGACCTGCGGAGCGAGCCGCGCATCGACTTCGAGCGGGCCGTGCCGGTGGGGATCGTGTTCAAGACGCCCGGGGCGCCCTCGCGTGCGTACCCGGCGTACCTGCGCGACCTGTCGATGCACGGCGCGTCGGTGATCCACGCCGCCCCGGAAGATCCGGGAACGCGCGTGACCCTCACCGTGCCGTTCGGCCCCGGGGAGCCGCTGAGGATCTCCGGCGTGGTGGTCCGGACGCGGGGCGTGCTCGAGCGCTTTGTCGAGGTGGGGATCCGGCTCACCACGCCCGTGGACATCGAGTCCATCCGCCAGTCGGGGCGCTTGGGATAGCTCAGCGCCGGCGGGCCCGGGGCGCGGCGGCGGCGCCGATGTCGCGGCGCATGACCTTGCCCTCGAAGCGGATGAGGTCGCACGCGGCGTAGGCCTTGGCCCGCGCCGCCTCGAGCGACGCGCCCAGCCCCGTCACGCCCAGCACGCGCCCGCCCGCGGTGACGAGCCGTCCCTGGGCATCCACGCGCGTCCCCGCGTGGTCGACGAAGACCCCGGGCAGCGCCTCGGCCTCGTCGACGCCTGTGATCACCGCGCCGGCGCGGGGCTTCTCCGGGTAGCCCTCGCTCGCGAGGACGACGCAGCACGCCACCGCCGGGTCCCACTCGACCTCGATGTCGCCGAGCCGCCCCGCGCACGCGGCCAGGAGCAGTTCGAGCAGGTCACTCCGCAGGCGTGCGAGCAGGGGCTGGCACTCGGGGTCGCCGAACCGCGCGTTGAACTCCAGCGCCTTGGGCCCCGCGTGTGTGAGCATGAGCCCCGCGTAGAGCACGCCCGTGAACTCCACGCCGTCGCGTCGCATCGCGTCGACCGTGGGCACGAGGATCTCGCGCTCGACGCGCTCCAGGGTCTTGTCGTCGAGGAGCGCCGTGGGGCAGAAGGCTCCCATCCCGCCCGTGTTGGGGCCCTGGTCCCCGTCCCCGAGGCGCTTGTGGTCCTGGCAGGGCGGCAGGAGCAGGATGTTGCGTCCGTCGACAATGGCGAGCAGCGAGGCCTCGGGCCCGGAGAGTTTCTCCTCGAGCACGACCTGCTTCCCCGCGTCCCCGAACTGACGCCGGACCATGATCGAGTCGATGGCTTCCGCGGCCTGGGCGAGCGTCGCCGGCACCACCACGCCCTTGCCCTTGGCGAGCCCCGAGGCCTTGATGACGGGGAGGTCGGGGCGGGGCGTGTGGTACGCCGCCTTCACCGCCGCGTCGGTCGAGATGGCCCGGGTCAGGAATGCGCGGCGTTCGGCCGGGTCGCGGTAGGCGAGCGCCTTCTCGAACAGCGCCCGCAGCACCTCGTCGTCGGTGACGCGGGTCTCGATGTACGTGAGCGCCCCCTCGGGGTCGGAGAAGATCCGCGCCTCGGCGGTGGGGATCGACGCCGACCGCATGAGCTGCTTGGCCCACGCCTTGTCCGACTCGATCCGCGCCGCCTCCGCCGAAGGGCCGAAGACCAGGACGCCCAGGGCGCGCAGGCGGTCGGCGAAGCCCTGGGCGAGGGGTTCTTCCGGGCCGATTACGGCGAGATGGATCTCGTGCTTCTTGCAGAACTGCTCGAGGCGGTAGAACTCCTGGATGGAGACGGGCACGTCGACCGCGCGGGCGAGTCGCGAGAGCCCCGGGTTTTCGGGGTGGGTGGTCCAGAGCGTGGCGAGGCGCGGAGACTGGGAGAGCTTGCGGGCCAGCGCGTGCTCGCGCCCCCCGCCCCCGATGAGCAGGACGTTCAGCCGCGGGGGGAGTGTGGCGGCGGCGGGGCGTGGATCGGGCTCGGGCATGGGGCGGGATCGTACCGTGATCTCACGCTCGGGGCGTCGAAGCTATCCTTGCCTCCCGTGTGTCGCCTCCCGCGTGCTGCCTCTCGCGTACCGTGACGCGATCGCGGGGGAGCGTGCCCGCCCGACCGCCGTGTGTTTCCCAGAAGACCGTGTGTCCCCCTGGAAATCGGAGTTTCACCATGCCTTCGGCCATCTCGATGCAGTCCGGCAAGCTCTCCGTCCCCGATCAACCCGTGATCCCGTTCATCGAGGGCGACGGCACCGGGCCCGACATCTGGAAGGCGTCGGTGCGCGTGATGGACGCCGCGGTGCAGAAGGCGTACGGCGGGAAGCGGAAGATCACCTGGCACGAGGTGCTCGCGGGCGAGAAGGCCTTCAACAAGACCGGGAGCTGGCTCCCCGAGGCCACGCTCGATGATTTCCGCAAGTACCTCGTGGGAATCAAGGGCCCGCTCACCACGCCCGTGGGCGGGGGGATCCGGTCGCTGAACGTGGCGCTGCGCCAGATGCTGGACC
>CAZTJZ010000176.1:0-3108 GCA_964614075.1 uncultured Phycisphaeraceae bacterium | reverse complement strand
CCTACCTCATCGCCGCCGCGCTCTTCGGGCTCGCCGCCATCACCGATGCCATCGACGGTCCGCTCGCCCGCCGCTGGAAAGTCGTTTCCAAGTTCGGGCGCGTCATGGACCCCTTCGCCGACAAGGTCCTCGTCGTGGGCGGGTTCGTCATGCTCGCCGGGCCCGCCTTCAGCACCGAGACTCCCCACGCCCAGCTCCCCGGGCTCCAATCGCTCCAGGTCTCCGCCGTCATGCCCTGGATGGTCGTCGTCATCCTCGGACGCGAGCTCCTCGTCACCTCGCTCCGCGCCGTTCTCGAATCCGACGGCATCGACTTCTCCGCCACATGGTCCGGCAAGGCCAAGATGATCGTCCAGGCCTGCGTCATCCCCCTCATCCTCGTCGTCCTGGGCATCACCGAGATCACCCCGGGAACGTGGGGGCGTGGCGTGATCGTCGCCGCGGTCTGGGCCACCGTCGCCGTCACCGTCCTGAGCGGGATTCCTTACGTCACCGCCGCCATACGGGCCGGGGCGCGCTCCCGGGGCGCCGGCCAGGCTTGAACCCCGCGGCCGCTTTCAGGTAGACTGCCGGTCCGACCGCCGTTGGGGTGTAGCGGCACGAGGGATACACCATGATCCGTGTTGCGATCCGTACCGCGATAGCCGCCTGGGCGCTCGCCGCTCTCCCGGCCCTGGCCGTCGAGCCCGCGCTGCGCCTCCAGCCCGTGGCGTCGGGGCTTACGCAGCCCGTCTTCGTCACCCACGCCCCCAGCGACCCCTCACGCCTCTACATCGTCGAGCAACGCGGCAAGATCAAAATCATCCGCAACGGCCAGCTCCTCGCCACGCCGCTCATCGACATCACCTCGCTCATGGGCGGCTCCGACGCCTACACCCTCGAGTACGGGCTCCTGGGCCTGGCCTTCGACCCCGACTTCCGGACCAACGGCTACTTCTACCTCAACTACACCAGCGGCACGTCCAACCTTGCCGACACCATCATCGCCCGCTTCCAGGCCGACCTCGCCAACCCGGACTCCGCCCCGCTCGCCTCGCGCGTCCAGATCCTCCGCGTTCCGTACACGCAGAAGAACCACCGCGCGGGCTGGATCGGATTCGGGCCGGACCGCATGCTCTACGTCCCCACGGGCGACGGCGGAGAGACCGATCCCCAGAACAACGCCTCCAACCTGGCCTCGCTCTCAGGGAAGGTCCTCCGCCTCGACGTTCGCGGCCCGGACTCCACCCCCGGCACTCCCGACGACGACGACTTCCCCGCCGACGCCAACAAGAACTACCACATCCCCGACGACAATCCTTTCCTCTCCAACCCCAACGCCGCCCCCGAGATCTGGGCCTACGGCCTGCGCAACCCCTGGCGCTGCTCCTTCGATCGCGCCACGGGCGACTTCTGGATCGGGGATGTCGGACAATCCCAGCGCGAGGAAATCGACCGCCTCCCCGCCGGGACCAGCGGCGCATTCCTCGGCTGGCGCTGCCGCGAGGGCTCGCTCCCCACCAACTACTCCGGCTGCCCGGCCACACTCCCGCCCTCGATCCTCCCCGTCCACGAGTACGGCCGCGACATCGGCTCCGCGATCATCGGTGGGTTCATGTACCGAGGCTGCGCCATCCCGGAACTCCGCGGAACCTACTTCCTGGGCGACTGGACCCGGAAGAACTTCTCCTTCCGCTACGACGGCGCCGCCACCTCGGCCTTCCTCACCCGCACCGGCGAGATCGGCGTCGCCAACACCTTCGTTTCCTACGGCGAGGACTACTTCGGCGAGCTCTACGTCTGCGGCTGGGCCCAGGCCGCGGGCGCCGGAACCGTCTCCAAGATCGTCCCCCTCCTCGCCCCGCCCGACGCCAACGCCAACGGCATCCCCGATTCCTGCGAGTCCTGCCCCGCCGACCTCGACGATGGCAGCGGCGCCGGCACACCCGACCAGGGCGTCACCGTCGATGATCTCGTCTACTTCCTCGCGGCCTTCGCCGGGGGCGACATCCGGGCCGACCTCGACGACGGCTCGGGCACCGGCACTCCCGACGCCGGCGTCACCATCGACGACCTCGTCTATTTCCTCGCCCACTACGCCGCGGGCTGCTGACAGGCGCGGGCTGCTCACGACGCCCCACGCCGGGGTTCCGCCCGGCGTTCATTACTACACTCTCGCCATGCCGCCCCGATCTGTCCCTGCCCGCGCCTCGCTCCTCCCCATCACCACCTTCGGACTGGGGTTCATGCGCCCCTTCTCGGGCACCTGGGGCTCCATCCCCCCCGTGCTCATCGCCCTCGCCCTCATCGCCATCGAGATGGGCCCCGTCCAGCAGCCCTGGATCTACAACTCGGCCCTGATCGGCGTGCTGCTCTTCTTCGCCGGCGCGTGCGTCGTCCAGGGCGACGCCGCCGAGGCACGCTTTGGCGAAAAGGATCCGACCAACGTCGTCGCCGACGAGACCGCGGGCCAGTGCCTCCCGCTTCTCTTCCTCCCGACGCAGACCATGGTCGAGCCCGACCGCATCGTCTTCACGCTGCTCTTCGCGTTCGTGGCGTTCCGGGTCTTCGACATCGTGAAGCCCTGGCCCGCGAGGCAGCTCCAGGCCGTGCCGGGCGGGTGGGGCATCCTCTTGGACGACCTCTTCGCGGGGCTCTACGCCGCGATCGCCCTCCAGGTGACCGCCCGCCTCATCCTCACCGCGTAGAGCGAGCCCGCGTACCCCCTCGCTCCGCGAGGGGAACAGGATCGACTCTCAGAGACTGTTTCAGAACCCTCCCTCTTCTCGTGGCACAGGCGTCCCGCCTGTGTCTTCTCTTTCTCGTTCCTGGCTCTGAAGCAGTCTCTCCGAAACACGATCTCCAAAAACAAAGCCGCCCGGCCTGAACGACCGGGCGGCGTGAGTCCTCGATTCCGAACCCATCAGTTCATGAGCAGCTCGGCCAGGGACACCGGCTTGGTCTGCACCTGCGGCTGGCCCTCGCCCTCGCCCTGCAGCTGCGTCTCCACCAGCGCCGCCGCCTCCTTGTTCCCGAGGAAGTTCGCCTCAAGCTGCAGGCGGATCTTCTCCATGGCCTTGTTCTGGATCTGGCGCACGCGCTCCTTCGTCACGCCGATGATCTGCCCGA
>CAZTJZ010000175.1:0-3121 GCA_964614075.1 uncultured Phycisphaeraceae bacterium | reverse complement strand
CGAGATGAAGGAGAAGAAGGCCCGCGTCGAGGACGCTCTCCACGCCTGCCGCGCCGCGGTCGAGGAGGGCATACTGCCCGGGGGCGGGGTCAGCGTGCTCCGCGCTCGCAAGGCGCTCGACAAGCTCCGCAAGAAGGCCGAGAACAACGACGAGCGCGCCGGGCTCGACATCGTCTACCGCGCCGTCGGGGCCCCCGTCAAGCAGATCGCCGCCAACTGCGGGCTCGACGGGAGCGTCATCGCCAGCAAGGTCGAAGAATCGAACGAGACCAACTTCGGCTACAACGCCCTCACCCACGAGTACGGCGACCTCATGAAGATGGGCGTCATCGTCCCCACCAAGGTCGAGCGCGTCGCCCTCCAGAACGCCGCCAGCATCGCCGGACTCCTCCTCACCACCGAGGCGGCGATCATCGAGATCAAGGAAAAGAAAAAGCCCAGCGGCGGGCACGACCACTCGCACGACGACATGGACTATTAAGCCCACGACGCGGCTGAACGCCACACCAACGCCCACCAGCACCGGCTTGTGGGCGTTTTCACGCGCCCAACACCCGTCTGCGGAACCGCCCACGAGCAGGACCACTCGATACCCGGCCGTCCCGGCCCCCCTACGCTGTCCTGTCTTCGGCGCATGCACCCCTGC
Source organism: uncultured Phycisphaeraceae bacterium (assembly GCA_964614075.1). Classification (GTDB taxonomy): domain Bacteria; phylum Planctomycetota; class Phycisphaerae; order Phycisphaerales; family UBA1924. Next base: position 2,475 of record CAZTJZ010000175.1, on the reverse strand, counting down.
TGGCTCGCGGGCACACGCCGGAAGACCTCCTCTTCGGGTGGTCGAAGCGGACAAGGATGTCTAAAATCACAGGCAGTGGTGCTGTGCCCACCGCCCCGAAGAAGGACGCATCCGCTTCATGAGCACCATCCCCACGCCGGTCCGCGATCGATCGGACATTCCCGCGGCTACGCCCTCGCCTGTGGTGGATCTGCCCCCGGGGCTGGACGACGACGCCATGCCCGTGGGCGAGCAGTTGGAGCGGGCCCCGCACTTGGGACGCTTCGGCGCTCTGGTGGCGGTCGTCGTGCCGTTCCTCGGGCTGATCGCGGCGATGATCTGGTCGTGGGATCCGCGGTTCAGTTGGCTCAACCTCTACCTGCTCATCGGGGGCTATCTCGTCACGGGGTTCGGGATCACCATCGGGTATCACCGCCTCTTCACGCACAAGGCCTTCCAGGCCGGCCCGGTCGTTCGTGCGGCTCTGGGCATCATGGGGTCCATGGCCGTCGAAGGAAAGATCCTCGACTGGGTCGCCATCCACCGCCAGCACCACCAGCACACCGACCGCGAGGACGATCCGCACTCGCCGCACCTGCACGGTCGCGGGTGGAAGGCCCGGATCCGCGGGTTCCTTCACTCGCACATCGGGTGGTTCTTCGGGCCCATGGTCGGCCAGGATCTGCTCGACCGCTACGTCCCGGACCTGCAGGCCGACCCGGTCGTCAAGAAAATCAGCGATCTCTTCGGGCTCTGGGTGGTGCTCGGGCTGCTCATCCCCGCCGCGATCGGCGCGATCGTCACGCAGACCTGGATGGGCACGCTCCTCGCCTTTGTCTGGGGCGGGCTCGTGCGCGTCCTCCTCGTGCATCACGCGACCTGGAGCATCAACTCGGTCTGCCACATCTGGGGAAAGCAGCCCTTCGACACTCACGACGAGAGCCGCGACAACGCGATCTTCGGCGTGATCTTCGGCCTGGGCGAGGGCTGGCACAACACCCATCACGCCTTCCCGACCTCCGCCAAGCAAGGCCTCGAGTGGTACCAGATCGACGTGAGCTACTACATCATCCGGCTCATGGGCGCTCTCGGGCTCGCGAGGGATATCAAGATCCCCACCCGCGACCGCATCGAGGCCAAACGCGTCCGCAAGGCCGCGTGATGGGCCCGGGGGCTCGCCCCGTCCTTCAATAGAGCATGACCATCCGCCTGCTGACCGCCGACGACGCCCAGGCGTACACGGGCCTGCGCCGCGAGATGCTCGCCGACGCGCCCTGGGCGTTTACCTCCAGCGTCGACGACGACCGGGCGCTCCAGCCCGGGTTTGTGCCGTCGCTCTCGCTCGATTCGGGGCACGTGATCGCGGGCGGGTTCCAGGATTCCCGCCTGGTGGCGAGCGCCGGAATCCGCCGGAACACAAGCAAGAAGATGGCCCACCGCGCGCACGTGTGGGGCGTCTACGTCACGCCGTCCGCTCGCGGGGCGGGGTGGGGCGCGCGCGTGATGCGCGGCGCCATCGACGCCGCGGCACAGTGGAAGGGCGTGGACAGCGTCAGCCTTTCGGCGAGCGTCCGCTCCCTCGCCGCCATCCGCCTCTACGAGCGCCTCGGGTTCGTGCGCTGGGGTGTCGAGCCCGGCGCCGTCGTGCTCAACGGCCAGCCCATCGACGAGATTCACATGCTCCTGCGCCTGACCTCCCCTACTTCCACCGCGTCAGGTGCCACTGCTTCTTCCCGCGCTTGAGCGCGATCATCGTGCCGTGGAGCAGGTGCCCGCTGGTGACCTTGTCCTCCGCCCCGGCCTTCACGCCGTTCACGCTCACCGAGCCCGACTGGAGGAACTCCTTGGCCTCACGCCTCGACGCGGCGAGCTGCGTCTGCACGAGCAGATCCACGAGCGCCACGCCCGCGCCCAACTGCTGGCGGTCGTGGTCGCTGCTGGGCACGCTCGCGAAGACCTCGCGCAGCGTCGCCTCCCCCAGCCCCGCGATCTCGCCGCTGAAGAGCGCCCGCCCCGCGTCCTCGGCGTCCTTCGCCGCCTGCGGGCCGTGCAGCACCCTCGTCGCCTCCATCGCCAGGATCCGCTGCGCCTCTCGCTTCGCCGGGTCGCTCTGGTGACGCTGCTCCACCGCCGCGATCTCCTCGACCGGCAGGAACGTGAACGTCCGCAGGAACCGCCCCACGTCCGCGTCCGCGGCGTTGAGCCAGAACTGGTAATACGCGTACGGACTCGTCCGGTCCGCCGTCAGCCACACCGCCCCGCTCTCGGTCTTCCCGAACTTCGTTCCGTCGGCCTTGGTGACCAGCGGCCAGGTGAGCCCGAACGCCCGAGCCCCCGCGGGCTCGGCGTGCGGCGACCGTTTCGAGACCAGATCCAGCCCCGCCACGATGTTCCCGAACTGGTCGCTCCCGCCCATCTGCAGCGTCACGCCGTGCTTCTCATAGAGGTGCGCGAAGTCGTACGCCTGCAGGATCATGTAGCTGAACTCGGTGTAGC
>CAZTJZ010000174.1:0-3126 GCA_964614075.1 uncultured Phycisphaeraceae bacterium | reverse complement strand
CGATGAACGCGGCCACGCCGCCCTCCTTCTGAGCCTGCGCGGCGATCGTCAACGCGAGGGTCGTCTTGCCGGAGGACTCCGGGCCGAACACCTCGACGATGCGCCCGCGCGGGACGCCCTTCCCGCCCAGGGCGAGGTCGAGGGAGATGGAGCCCGTGGAGATCCCGGGGATGGAGAGGTACGCGTCCTCGTCCATGCGCATGATCGCGCCCTTGCCGAACGTCTTGTCGATCTGCTGCAGCGTGCGGTCCAGGGCCTGCTGCTTGGCCTTGTCGCCGAGCTTGATGTCGACCTTCTGGGGAACCTGCGCGAGGGCCGCCTCGCCGCGCTCGCTGGGCGTCCGCTCGCGCTCGCCGGATTTTTCCTGACGGGACGCCTCCGCCTTGGGGGCAACCTCGACTCGGACGGGTGGGCGCGCGGACTTCTCGACGCTGTTGTTGCTGGCCATGGGGGCCCGCCTTTCTTGTCTGCCGAGCGTGGCCGCCGCCGGAACGGAGGTCGCTCGACTCCCCCAGCGTGGGTTCAGTCCCGGATCAACTCTAACCCGTTCCCGGCCGGGGGCGACGCTGGACGCGAGCCCGGCATGTGTCAGGATATCAAACTCCAAACAACTTGTCAATGTTTGGCGTCTGAAAGGTCACAAATTTTCCCATAACCATCGAAATCACAGAGCCTTGCGCGGCGACATCCGACGAACGCACCGACCGCGGCTTGTTCAGGCCTGCTTAGTTCGATTCAGGCCTGTTCAGGCCTGTTCTGCGCGCCGATACCACGGCATGGTGCCCATCGAGTGCCCCACCTGCAAGGGACGGATCAAGCTCAAGGACATCAACCTCCGCGGCAACGTCGCGTTCTGCCACGCCTGCGACGCGGCGTACGCGCTGAGCGCCCTCGCCGGCACCGCCGCGGGCACCACCAGCGAGGATCTGTCCGCGGTCGACCTCAACACCCCGCCGCCCGGCGCGTGGCTCCAGGACGTCGGCGGCGAGTTCGTCGTGGGCGCGTCGATGCGGTCGCTCAAGGGCGCGTTCGCCACATTCTTCCTCGCCGCGTTCTGGAACGGGATCGTCTCGGTCTTCGTGCTCGTCGCGATCTCGGGCGCCTGGCACCATCTCTTCGGCCGCGTGCCCGCGTGGCTTCCCGCGCCCAAGTCGGGCGGGACGATGATGGGCGCGGGCATGGTCGTATTTCTCTGGATTTTCCTCGTGCCGTTCTTGCTCGTGGGCGCGGGGCTGATCGCCGCGTTCCTCGCGACGCTGGGGGGGCGGGTCGAGATCCGCGTGCGCGAGGGCGAGGGCGTCCGCCGGTTCGGCTTCGGGCCCTTCTCGCGCTCGAAGCGCTTCGACGCGTCGCGCATCACCGCCGTCACGCTCGAGCACAAGCGGTGGCGCGACAGCGACGGCGACAACCGCTCGAACCGGAACATCATCATCCACGCCGACACGCCCATCACCTTCGGGTCGATGCTCCCCGACGATCGCCAGCGGTTCGTGGCGGCGGCGCTGCAGCGGGCGCTCGCGCCCGAGCGCGCGTCCGCGGCGTAAGCGACTATTTCAGAACCCGGAACAAGAAGGAGGAGACACAGGCGGGACGCCTGTGCCACGAGAAGAAGGAGGGATCTGAAACAGCCTCGAAGAGCCCCGCGCCCCCTACTGTCGCGCATGCTCACCATCGCCGTCCGCTACGTGGGGAACAAGAAGTGCGACCTCGCCCACCCCGAGGGCGCCACCCTCCGCACCGACGCGCCCAAGGACATCGGGGGCGACGCCACCGCCTTCAGCCCCACCGACCTCGTCGCCGCCGCCGCCGCCTCGTGCATCCTCACCACCATCGCGGTGTGGGGGGATCGTCACGGCGTGGACCTCACCGGCGCCACCGCGAGCGTCGAGAAGCACATGAGCCAGCCCCCCGCGGCCCGGCGCATCGCCCGGCTCCCGGTCGTCGTCACGCTCCCGGGGGCGAGGGTGCCCGCCGAGCTTCGCGAACGCCTCGAAGCGATCGGGCACAAGTGCCCCGTCCACGCCACGCTCCACCCCGAGTGCGACGCCCCGATCCAGTACAAGTACGTGTAGACGCGGAACGCTACCCTTCCGCCCTATGCAGAAGCCCAGCCCCACCGCCTCCCTCGACGACCAGACCGCGGCCCTTCGCGCCGACGAGGAAAAAATCCGCCAGGGAGGCGGGAAGTCCGCCATCGACCGCCAGCACGACAAGGGCCGGCTCACCGCGCGCGAACGCGTCGCCCGCCTCGTCGATCAAGGCTCGGCGTTCCAGGAGCTGGGCCTCTGGGCCGCCCACGACATGTACAAGGAGTACGGCGGGGCCCCGGCGGCGGGCGTCGTCACCGGCATCGGTCTGGTCCACAACCGCCGCTGCATGATCATCGCCAACGACGCCACCGTCAAGGCCGGCGCGTTCTTCCCGATGACCTGCAAGAAGATCATCCGCGCCCAGACCATCGCGATGATGGCACGCCTCCCTCTCATCTACCTCGTCGACTCCGCCGGCGTCTTCCTCCCGCTCCAGGAAGACGTCTTCCCCGACACCGACGACTTCGGGCGGATCTTCCGCAACAACGCGGTGATCTCCGCGAGCGGGATCCCGCAGATCGCCGCGATCATGGGCTCCTGCGTCGCGGGCGGCGGGTACCTCCCCGTGCTCTGCGACACGCTCCTCATGACCGAAGGCTCGGGGCTGTACCTCGCCGGGCCCGCGCTGGTCAAGGCCGCGATCGGGCAGGAGGTCACAGACGAAGAACTGGGCGGCGCGAGCATGCACGCCGCGATCTCGGGGACGATTGATTTCAAAGAGAAAGATGACGAGGCGTGCCTCGCACGCCTGCGGTCGCTGATGGCGAAGTTCGAGTGGCGGCGCGAGAGCGCGGGGCGCCCCTCCCAGGATGGACGCGGCGGAGACGTGCTGGCGAAGTACACGGACAAGCCCGGCGCTCAGTACGACGTCAAGGACGTGATCGCGTGCCTCGTGGACGCGAAGAGCCCCGGCGAGCCCGACTTCGACGAATACAAAGCCGAGTACGGCCAATCGCTCATCTGTGGTTACGCGAGCCTCGGCGGGCACGCCTGCGGCATCGTCGCGAACCAGAAAAAACTCGTGCAGCGATCCGTC
>CAZTJZ010000173.1:0-3236 GCA_964614075.1 uncultured Phycisphaeraceae bacterium | reverse complement strand
GAGATGAAGGGCGAGGAGATCGACAAGTTCGAGAAGAAGTACGGCTACAAGCCCATGCGCGTCCGCCTCGCCGTCGACGCCCTCGCCGTCTTCGTCCACCGTGACAACCCCCTCACCGAGCTCTCCTTCGAGCAGCTCCAGAAGACCTTCTCCGTCAAGGGCCCCGACCTCACCTGGGGCGATCTGGGCGCCAAGGACCCCGCCTTCAAGGACCAGCGCGTCGTGCTCTATGGCCGCAACAGCTCCTCGGGCACCTACGGCTTCTTCAAGGAGCACGCCCTGGGCAAGGCCGACTTCAAGAGCACCGTCAAGGAGCAGCCCGGATCTTCCGCCGTCGTCCAGGCCGTGGGGCAGGACAAGTTCGCCATGGGCTACTCGGGGATCGGCTACAAGACCGCCGACGTGAAGATGCTCAAGATCTCCAACGGCGGGCCCGCCTCCGAGCCCACCTACGCCAACGCGCTCTCGGGCGACTACCCACTGGCCCGCTTCCTCTACGTCTATCTCAACAAGGACCCCAACAAGGAGCTCGACCCCCTGCGCGGCGAGTTCGTCCGCTTCATGCTGAGCAAGCAGGGCCAGGAGGCCGTGGTGAAGGACGGCTACTTCCCCGTGCCCGCCGAGGCCGCCCTCGAGGACCTCAAGGCCTGCAAGCTCGCGAAGTGATCGTCGTCATCAGCGCACTCAACCGACAGCCCCGGGGCCCGCGCTCCGGGGCTTTTCACTGGCCGTTTCTTGCGCGTGAGTTTGCGCCGCGTTCGGAACCCCCGATCGCGTCGTGAAGAACTTCACCATTCCTTGATAGAAATCACACACAAGAGTCCAATACTCAATGGTGCCACGATCCGGTCGCGAGCGCCGGGCGGGCGGGCGGAGAATCCTTCGAGGAGGTCGAACATGAAGAGCGGGTACGGGCTGTGCTTGACGGGACTCGTCGCGATCGCGGGATCGGCCCACGCCGAGCCCATGCTGGCCCACGAGCTGCGCGCCGACGCCGCGGCCCGGACGAGCCTCCTCGACGAGACAGGCTCGGCGGGGTGGGAGAAGGGCAAGTTCTTCCTGGCCGACGCCTCGGGCGACAACCGCCTCGAGATGTCCACGCTCTTCCAGACCCGCTACCAGATGAACTTCCGCCAGGACCCCGGCACGCCCAACTTCAAGGAGTTCACCCACGGCGTGGAGACCCGGCGCGTCGAGATCACCTTCGCCGGCACGATCCTCGAAAAGAACCTCTCCTTCAAGATCCAGCCCGAGTTCGACCGCAACGGCGCCGTGCTCCTCAAGGACGCCTGGGCCCGCTACAAGTGGGGCAACGGCGTGGCGATCACCTGGGGCCAGTTCAAGGGCCCCTTCCTCCGCGAGGAGCTCATCGGCAACTCTTCCCAGCTCACCGCCGAGCGCTCGATCCTCAACAAGACCTTCACGCTGGACCGCACGCAGGGCGTGATGGTCTCGTGGCAGGGCGAGGAGGCCCGCCTGTCGGGCTCGGTGAACGACGGCAAGACCGCCCTCAACACGCCCTTCGACAGCGCCGTTGAGGCGGACATCGGGCTCACGGGGCGCGTCGAGTGGATGTGGGCCGGGAAGGACTGGAAAAGGTTCGACGACTTCACGTCGTGGCGCGGGAGCGACTACGCCGGGCTCGCGGGCCTCGCGGTGCACTATCAGTCGGGCGGGGACACCAACGCGACGCTCGATCAGCAGGTGCTGGGTGTGACGCTCGACGCCGGGGCCGAGGGCAACGGCTGGAACGCCTACGCCGCCTTCGTCTACCGCAGCACGGATACCGCCGGGCTCGACACGATGAGCGACTTCGGGTTCCTCGCGCAGGGCGGGCTGTTCGTGGGGAATCAGTGCGAGGTCTTTGCCCGCTACGACGTGGTGATCCCCGACGACAGCAACGGCGCCGACGCGTTCAACACGGTCACCCTGGGCGCGAACTACTACCTGGCCGAGAACTCGCAGGCCGCCAAGATCACGGGCGAGCTGGTGATCTACCCCGACGCCGTCGACGACACCCTGGGCACGGTCACCGGCAGCACCTCGGTGAACCTGCTGAGCGACCCCGAAGGAAGCCAGTTCGGCGCCCGTCTGCAGTGGCAGATGGTCTTCTGACCCAATCCCGAGTGTTCATCCCCAGGGGCGGGCGCTCGGCCCGCCCTCTTTTTCTTGGGTCATCAGCGGACAATCGGCTGAGGTTGTCGATTTCACGCGAGCAGAATCCCCTGATGCAGGATGGAGCCCGGCGGCGGGCGAGACGACAATCCGGCATGAGCGTCGATCGCTGCTGCTGCCGGGGCATCACCTTTGCCGAGCTGCTGAAGCTCGCCCGTCATGAGCATCTGAACGCCGCGGAACTCTCCGAGCGGACCGGCTGCGGGCAGGAGTGCGGGATGTGCGCCGCCTACCTCCGCGTCATGCTCAAGACCGGGCTCACCGAACTCCCGGTGCTGGACGCGGCGGCCTACGCCCGGCTCATGGGGCCCACCAATCCCGCCCGAGAATCCACTCCAGAATCCGAGTCGGGGCACGGGTCACAGAAGGCCGAGCCCGTTGCCAAAGCACGATGACGGGCGACGCCGATACTGTTGATACCGGTGCGGCTCGCGCACGGCGCGGGGCACGCCGGGACACCAGGAGGCGATCATGCGACATCTGTTCCTTCGGCCGTGGATTGTGGGCGTGGTGGTGGGGCTGGGCGCCATCGTGACGACGCCGACGCTCAGCTCGGCCTCTCCCACCCCCAGCGTGCTCGCGCAGGCGTCCCAGGACTCGTCGGGGAGCTCGCGTATCTCCGGGCGCGGCATGCGCGGGATCATCAAGCTCGGGATCGGCGCGGTCGTCGCCGTGGTCGCGGGCGTGGGGTGGCTTATCAACAAGTCCAAGCAGAAGTCGCAGCCCCCCACGGCGTGAGCTACGCTCGCTCGTGCCCGAGTGCGATGCCATTCCCCAGCCCCAGGTGGCGCTGCGCGTGCAGCGCCTCCGCCGCGAGGCGTTGCTGCCCGAGTACCAGACCGCGGGCGCCGCGGGGATGGACCTGTGCGCGTGCCTCCAGGACCAGAGCCTGACGGTCGCGCCCGGCGCGATCGTGAGGGTGCCCACCGGGATCGCCCTCGCCCTGCCCGAGGGGTTCGAGGGCCAGGTGCGCCCGCGCTCGGGGCTCTCGAGCAAGCACGGCGTGACGGTGGTGAACGCGCCGGGCACGATCGACAGCGACTACCGCGGTGAGATCCTCG
>CAZTJZ010000172.1:0-3247 GCA_964614075.1 uncultured Phycisphaeraceae bacterium | reverse complement strand
ACATCGACCCGCCGTACAACCAGCACTCGTACCTGGGCAACTACCACGTGTGGGAATCGCTGGTGCGGTGGGACAAGCCCGAGGTCTACGGCGTGGCGTGCAAGCGCGTGGACGTGCGGCGGCGCCCCAGCCCGTACAACTCTCGCCAGCGCGCCGCGGGAGCCCTCAAGGAGCTGCTCTCTCGCGTGCGGACGGGCACGCTCGTCGTGTCGTTCAGCAACGAGGGGTACGTCACGCGCGCCGAGATGGAGACCATGCTCGCCGGGCTCTGGGACGGCACGGCACGGGTCACGACCATCGAGCACGACTTCAAACGCTACATCGGCGCCCGGATCGGGATTCACAACCCCAAGGGCGAGAAGGTGGGCACGGTCAGCCACGTCACGAACAAGGAATACGTGTACGTCGTGTCGCCATCGTCCTCGCCGAGCGCCGAGCGCGAGGATCCGCTCCGCCGCGAACCTCCCGTCCGGCGAACGCCGGGCCAACCGATGCTCACGACGCACTCGCCTTCGCAAGTGCCGGTCTAGCGTGCCCGCGACGCCGCCCGCTTCCGGATCTTCTTCTTCGCGCCCACCGCCTTGATCTTCCCTTTCTTGAGCTCGACCACGCCGGCCCGGGTGATGACATGTCCGCAGCCCTTGCACGTCCGGCGTGCGGCGTCACCGCCCCAAAAATCCTCCATGATCGTCTTGAGGTCCTCGTCGATTCTCTTGAGCCGCCAGCGCGCGTCGTGCACCAGCGTGTCGCACTTGGGGCAGTACCACTGCAGCCCGTCGAGCTGACCCTCGGGCCTGGGGAACTCGATGATCAGCCCCACCGTGTTGGGCGGACGCTGCGGACGGTGCGGCACCCAGCGCGGCAGCAGGAACAGCTCCCCCTCCTTGATCACGATGTCCTTGGGCTTGCTCCCGTCCAGCGGGCGCACACGCACCGCGATGTCCCCTTGGAGCTGGTAGAACAGCTCCTCGGTCGGGTTCACGTGGTAGTCGTTGCGCGTGTTGGGCCCGCCCGACACGAACACGATCGAGTCGTCCGAGTCGGTGAAGAGCTGCTTGTTGCTGACCGGCGGCTTGAGGTGCTTGCGGTTCTTCTTGATCCACTTTTCAAGATGCAGGATCCCGAACGAGGCCATGGCGAGCTCCTTTCCGGATAAGGTCGGCTGGAAAGCGTACCGTCCTCCGGGTCCCGCGTCCTGACTCCCGACGTTTTCACCCCCGCACCGGAAGTACACTCCCGCCCATGCCCGCCACCCTTGTCTTTGACGACGGCCATCCCACACTGGCCCCGCTGACGGACTTTCGAGCGTCGTTCGACGTGCGGACGGGCGTGCTCACGACCCTGGAGCGTCTGCGGCGGGTCCATGAGTTGGACGTCGCGGGGCTCCTCGTGCCCGAGGCCCTCGCGGCGCTCACGCGGGAGCGCCACACGCTGCCCGTGAACAGCGTGCCCGAGCTCTCGGGGAGCGTGCTGCTCGTCAACGGCGCCTGCGCCGTGCCGCCGCCCCAGCTCGAGGCACTCTCTCCCGGGGAACGCCTGATCGAGAAGGGCACGGGGCGGCTGATCGCGGCCTATGTCACGCCGAATGAAGCCGCACGGTTCGCGGCGAGCGGGGTGCTCCCCCCCACGACCGCCCCCACTTCGAGCTCCATGGCCCCCGCCGCGATCGAGATCCCTCAGCCCGCGCTCCTCGCCTGGCCCTGGAGTGTGCGCACGTTCCGCGACAAGGCCATCGCGGAGGACCTGGAGTTTCTGACCAGCGACCGGGCGCAGGAGCCGCCCATCGGCGTGCTGGGCCTGGGTGAGGAGCCCCTGGTCATCCACCCCACCGCCGTCGTCTACCCGGGCGTGACGCTCGACCTGGAGCACGGCCCGATCGTCATCGGGGAGAAGGCGGTCGTGCGTCCCGGCGCGATCCTCATCGGCCCCTGCGCGGTCGGCGCGCACGCGACCGTGCTCGAACGCGCCACCATCCGTGGGCAGACCGTCCTCGGCCCCTGGTGCAAGGTCAACGGCGAGGTCGGCGGCACCATCTTCCAGAGCTACACCAACAAGGGGCACGACGGGTACCTCGGCGACTCGTACGTCGGCGAGTGGGTCAACCTCGGCGCGGGCACCACCGGGTCCAACCTCCTCAACACCTACGGCGAGATCCCCGCCATGGCCACCCCGGGCGGGAGCTTCGTCCGCACGGGCGAGCAGTTCCTGGGCGCGATCATCGGCGACCACGTCAAGACCGCCATCGCCACGCGACTCATGACCGGCTGCGTCCTCCACACCGGGGGCATGTTCGCCACCACCGCGCCCGTCCAGGGCTGCGTCGCGCCGTTCACCTGGGCCACCGACGCGGGAAGCAAGGGCTACCGCCTCGACAAGTTCACCGAGGTCATGCGCGCCGCCATGGCCCGTCGAAAAATCGAGCCCAGCGCCGCGTATCTCGCACGCCTGCGAGAGCTGCACGCCAGGTCCTCGGTCGGCTCCGAACGCTGACAGCAGCCCCATGCCCACCCTCTACCTCATCGACGGCTACGCGGCGTTCTTCCGGGCCTACCACGCCATCCGCACCCCCATGACCAGCCCGGTCACCAAAGAGCCCACGAACATGACCTTCGGGTTCGTGGGGATGCTCTTAAAACTCCTCCGCGCCGACGCCAAGGCCACGCCCAACCTCGCCCGGGCGGGCCGCCCCGACTTTCTGGCGGTCGCCCTCGACGTCTCGGGCGACCGCGGCACGTTCCGCTCGCAGATCTACCCGGAGTACAAGGCCCAGCGCCCCGACCCGCCCGAGGATCTCTTTCCCCAGGTCGAGCGGTGCCTGGCGATGCTCAAGGCCATCGGGGTCCCGGTGCTCGGGGCCGAGGGCTTCGAGGCCGACGACGTGATGGCCACCCTCGTCACGCGCCTCCGCGCGGAGCAGCCGGATCTCAGGATCCGCCTGGTCAGCAAGGACAAGGACCTCAAGCAGCTCCTGGAGAGTGTCCCGCGGCATGATGGCACCGACGCCGTCGTCGAGCTCTTCGACGTCCACACGGACGCGGCCTTCTCCGCTGAATCACTCCAGACCGAGACCGGGCTCAGGCCATCCCAGGTCATCGACATGCTCGCGCTCATGGGCGACAGCGTGGACAACGTCCCGGGTGTCGAGGGCGTGGGCGAGAAGACCGCCGCCGCCCTCATCAAGGAATGGGGCACGATCTCGACACTTCTGGAGCACGCGCACGAGATCAAGGGCAAGCGCGGCGAGAAG
>CAZTJZ010000171.1:0-3259 GCA_964614075.1 uncultured Phycisphaeraceae bacterium | reverse complement strand
GACCGTGTTGGGCCCCTCGACCATCGGGCCCACGTCCCGGCTGGTCTTCCCGCAGAACGAGCACGTCGTCACCCGACGCCCCTTGAAACTCCCGCTGTCCCCGCCGGAGCCCCCGTTCCCACCAGAACCCCCGGAACCCCCGGAACCCCCGGAACCGGATCCACCGTTTGGAGAGTCGGGCGTGTCACTCTTCTTCGCCATGAGGTCCTCGCGAGGTTGGCCGACCGGCGTCTCCCGCCCGGTCGGTCGGTTGGTCGGTCGATTGGCCGAAGTCTATCGGCGGTCACACCCAAACGCTGCAAGATCCGCGCTCCGTGCCCCGGTTCGCGGACCCGAGGCCTTCCCATGCGCCACAACCTCGCCTGATCGTCTTTTCAGGCGTCATTATCCGGACGCTGCGTGCCCGGCTTGGTCTCCAGTGCGGCGGCGCCCGGCGTCTTGGCGTGCAGCGTGGCGCGGAGTTTCTCCCGCATCGAACGCCGTGCCGCCTCGTATTCCTCGCTCGACATCTCCCCGCGGTCACGCATCGTCCGGAGCTGATCCAGAAACCCCTGGTTGAGCTCGCCCGCGCCCGGGGGCGGCGTCAGCACACGCCGCCGGAACCACATGATCCCCAATCCGGCCAGGGTCACCACCACGACGGTGAGCCCGATGATGAGCAGCACCTGCCCGGTGTCGACCCGGGACGCGGTCGGGTTCGCCTGCGCGATCGTCGCCGTGGAGTTCATCGGCCTCCGAGAGTCGGTTTCGAGTTTGGCCTTCGAGAGTGGTCTCTTCACCCGCTACGAGTTGCCCGAGGAGATCGCCTCGCGGATGGGCATGAGCAGCCCGGGCACGAGGCGGTTCTCAACCAGATCCTCCCCGATGCTCGTGAGCTGGCGATGGATCTTCTCCAGATCCTTGATGTCGCCCACGGGCCCGAACTTTCTCAGCGTGAGGTACACGCTGATGGGGTCCTGCCCCTCGGGCGTCTCCCGCGGCTGGTGAGCGCCCGGGCGTGTCTTCACCTCGAAGTTGACCTCGACGTCGCCGCGATCACCCAGCGAGAGCCCGATGATCGGCTGGCAGTCCATCGGAATCGCGCCGGGGATGTCCAGCAACGCCGCCAGGGGCGACCCGGGGATGAGCGCGTCCAGGACAATCGCGTCGTGGTTCCCCCCCGCGGCGAGGTCAAACCCGTAGAGCAGCTCGACGTGGTCGATGTCCAGCGCGGACATAGAGAGGTACGCCGGCGCGGACTCGAGCACCTGGCGGTGCAGCGAGTACCCCTCGCTGAGCGTGTTGGGGTTGACCACCCCGCTGCGGATGCTGTTGGCGCGAACCGCCAGCCAGCGATGGGGCATCTCCGACTGCGGGCTCTCCAGCGCTAGCTCGTCTCGGTAGCGTCGGAACCCCGCCATCGACGGGAACTGACGCCGGATCCGCTCGAACAACTCCAGCACCGTCTCCCGCGTGCGCGGCAGGTCCATCTTCACGGCAACCTTCTGGTTGACGTAAAAGTCCGTGGCGAGGGCGCGATAGCTCTCGGTCATCGCGGCGAACACTCCTCCGGGCCATCAACGACCCTGAACTTCTAGCATAGGGGGTGACGAAAGCCAGCGGGCGATGCTTTCGGTATCCGTCAGGTTGTCCACGGCGATCGTCGCGCCGGCTTCACGAAGCTCTTGCACCGAGAACCGTCCCGTCGCCACGCCCAGCGACCGGCAGCCGTGCGCGGCGGCGCACCGCACGTCGTGCGGCGTGTCCCCGATGACCGTCGCCAACGCCGCACTCGCCGCTCGCCCGCGCCGGCGCGCGTGCAGCTCGAGCCCCACGGGCGGGAGGTGCTCGCGCGCGGGCGGCTCGTGGGGCGACATGTCCCCCCACACGCGCACCGCGAACCACTCCGGGTCCACCCCCGCGCGCACCAGCTTCATCGAGCCGGTCCGCTCGAAGTTCCCGGTGAGCAGCCCCAGCGTCACCGACGCCTCACGCCTCAGGACCGCCAGCAGCTCGAGCACGCCCGGAAGCGCGAGCGTGAGCCCCTCGTGGTCGAGGCGCGCGGGCAGGTGCCGCTCGTACGCCTCGCGCATCGCCCGGACGTTCGCGACGCTCGCCTCCTCGCCGTTCAGGACGAGCAGGTCGCGGAGGATTAAGGGGTCCAGGCGCCCGGCGAAGTCCACGCCCTCGATCGTGAAGCCCTCGTGAAACAGCTCGCGCCCCGCGTCCTGCATGGCGCGTTGCCCCGCGCCCTTGGTCACGAGCAGCGTGCCGTCGATGTCGAAGAGCAGGAGCACGCGGGGAGCGTAGCCGTCTTCTCCCGCGCGGCCCGACTCTCTCCATCCCGGGCGTCAGCGCTGGATCACGAACTCCCGCTCCCCCTCGACCCGCGGCAGGACGCAGTGGTCCTGGGCGGTGATGTTCCGCGCGAGCGCGGAGTTGAGGCGCGAGAAGAACGCCGAGAGCTCCTTCTCCTCGCCCTGGACCTCGAGCAGCACCGTCCCGTCGGGCTCGTTGCGGACCAGGCCCGTGACGGCGAACCCGCGGGCAATCTCCCTCGACGTGGCCCGGAACCCCACGCCCTGCACCCGCCCGGAGAACACGCTGCGCCTGCGGATCACGCCCATGCCCAATGATTGGCCCCTCCCCGCGCGCGGGTCACGCCCGATCTACGATCCCTCGCACGAACCGCCACGCACCATGACCCCCCGCCACGTCTACATCGAGACCTTCGGCTGCCAGATGAACGAGCTCGACAGCGAGCTCGTCGCCGGGCAGCTCTCCGCCCTGGGCTATCGGTTCGTCGACAGCCCGGAGCGCGCGGGCGTGGTCCTGTACAACACCTGCTCCGTGCGCGAGCACGCCGAGCAGAAGGTCTGGTCGCGCCTGGGCGAGCTCAAGGACCGCAAGCGCCGCGAGCCCGGGCTGGTCGTGGGCGTGCTGGGGTGCCTCGCCGAACGCGACGGGACCGACCTCATCCGGCGCATGCCGGTGGTCGACATCCTGTGCGGCCCGGGCGAGCTCGACAAGCTCCCCCGCCTGCTCGACAACGCCGTGCGGACCCGCGCCGGGCTCGCCGATGCCGGACCTGAGCGCGAATCGTCCACAGTCTCGGCACCAACCTCGGCACAGGTCTCGGCCCGTGAGGTCGCGCTCCAGGGCAACGCCTCGCGACGCAGCGCCACGCTCGCCGCCGCCGCCGACAACCTGGAGATGCTCGACCTCTCGCGCTCGATCTCGCCGGTGGATCTCGCGGGCGGGGAGGGCGTGGCGCGCCGCT
>CAZTJZ010000170.1:0-3276 GCA_964614075.1 uncultured Phycisphaeraceae bacterium | reverse complement strand
GCGGGGCGTAGTAATACGCCTCGTCGCGCACGATCGAGAGGATGTCCTGCTGCCACTCTTCGAGCGGGGCGTGGCGCATGAGGAACTGCAGCACGTCCCGCGTGGCGCGCTTCGGGAAGCGGGCCTTCTGCGCCCGGCGTTTCTCCTCGTGCTCGACCTTCTGGCGGGCCATCTCGCCCGCCGGGTTGATGAACGGGTCCATGTAGTCCTTCGCGGGGAGGCGGTCGGGGCGGAAGGCCTCGTCCTCCTCGCGCCCCGGCGCCTCGTCGCGGCGGACGAACACCGAGTGCGGGTCGATCAGGTGCTCGACGCTCAGGCACAGGTCCAGGAAGCGCTCGACGACCTCATGGCCCTCGCGCTCCACGTGGCGGCGCACGCGCGTCGCGTGGTTGGCCATCTCGTCCATCATCTTGCGGTTGGTCTTGGAGAACCAGAGGTTGTTCTTGAAGAAGTCGGCGTGCCCGTAGACGTGCGCCATCACCAGCTTCTGATCGGTGACGTTGTTGGACTCCTGCAGGTACGCGTAGCACGGGTCGTTGTTGATGACCATCTCGTAGATCCGTCCGAGCCCGTACGCGTCGCGCTTGCTGAGGCGCTCGTACTCCATGCCCCACTTCCAGTGGGGGTAGCGCACGGGGAACCCGCCGTACGCCGCGATCTGGTTCATCGTGTCGAAGGGGAGGACCTCGTACACGACCTCGAAGAAGTCGAGGCCGTACTCGCTCGCCTTGGCCTTGATGGCCTGCATGTGGGCGAGGAGTTCGGGGGAGAGGTCGGTGTTGGGCGTGCCGGGCATGTCGTTCCCCAGGGGCTGCCTGCTTATCGGCAGTTCGCCCACCAGACATACGCCGGACGTGCCCGCGCAGTTTTCACCCGCCCGCACGATTGAAGTCGTGACGAGCCCTACGCCCCGTGCGCGGGGTGAGCCCGCCGAGCGGGGACTGTTTGAGGCTTGGGCGCTGTTCCCGACCGGGCTGACCTGAAGGGGCGTGCCCGGAGCACCGATAGCTCAGAGTCTCGCCCGGGCCGCCGGAAGAGTTTCTGGCGGTTGTCCGCATCAAAGAAAGCAGAGCATGAAGATCGCCGCCAAACAGTTCGCACTGACCGCCACCGGGCTCTCCCTTGCCGCGGCCGTCGCGGTGCTGGGGATCGTCGAGTTGAAGTCGTTCGAGCGTGAGCTCGCCTCGGTGGTGGACACGGGCAGCGCCCTGCGCCTGCAGCTCGGCGCGGACATGATGCACGACGCGCTCCGGGCCGACGTTCTGGCGGCGTTGCTCGCCACGAGCGAGGCGGACATGGACTCCGTCCGCGCCGATCTCACCGAGCACGCCAAGAACTTCCGCGACTCGCTCGCTCAGGCCGAGCCGCTCCTTACCGACGCCAAGGCGCAGTCGGCGTTGAACGAGACCAAGCCGGCGCTCGAGATGTACGTGCATGCCGCGGAATCGATCGTCGCCGCCGCCGCGCACGACCCCGCCGCCGCCAAGAACGACCTCCCCTCGTTTCTCGCCGCGTTCTCCGAGCTCGAGGGCAAGATGGAGTCGCTCTCGGACACCATCGAGGCCGGCGCGGCCGCGTCGCGCGATCACGCCAAGTCCGCCGTGAGGTCCGCGATGGTCTGGATGCTCGCCCTCCTGGGCCTCGGGGGCGGCGTGTACCTCGCGTGGAGCACCTGGATCGGGCGCGGGATCACCCGCGGCGTGCGCTCCGCGGTCGGGGCCATCGACGCCCTCGCGCACAACAAACTCCCCACCGAGCTCGACCAGAACCGCAAGGACGAGATCGGGGCCCTCGCCCGCAGCGTCAACACCATGGTCCAGGCCCGCAAGGACCTCACCGAGCACCTCCTCGCGGCGGCCAATGCGCTCGGGAACGCCGCCCAGGACCTCGCCTCACGCGGCGAGGCGGTCGCGGCCAACGTCTCCACGCAGACAGAGAACCTCGCTCGCGTCGCGGTCGCGATGGGCCAGATGGCCCAGGCCGCCACCGAGGTGGCGCAGCAGTGCACCAAGGCGGCGGAGTCCTCCGACCTCGCCGGCTCCAAGGCCGACCAGGGCGGAACCGTCGTGGCCGGAACGGTCAGCGAGATGGACGCGATCGCGGGGTTGGTCCGCGAGTGCGCCCAGGCCGTCGAGGCCCTGGGGAGCAAGAGCGAGCAGATCGGCGCGATCATCCAGACCATCAACGACATCGCGGACCAGACCAACCTCCTCGCGCTGAACGCGGCGATCGAGGCGGCACGGGCGGGCGAGCACGGGCGCGGGTTCGCGGTCGTCGCCGACGAGGTGCGCAAGCTCGCCGAGCGGACCACCAAGGCGACCGAGGAGGTCGCCAGCTCGATCACGCAGATCCAGATCGGGACCAAGAACGCGGTGACGCAGATGCGCGGGAGCACCGTCAAGGTCGAGTCGGGCGTGAAGCTGGCCCGCAGTGCGGGCGAGGCCCTCACGCAGATCGTGGGCGGGACCAAGACCGTCGGCGCCGCCGTCCGAGAGATCGCCGCCGCCGCCGAGCAGCAGTCCGCCACCAGCGAGCAGATCAACTCGAACGTCGAACGGACCAGCGCCTCGGCGATCGAGACCAAGGAGCAGGTTGAGGGCATGAGCCAGGCCGTGCAGGAGCTCTTCGCCCAGAGCCAGAGCCTCCGCGAGAACGTCGACAGCCTCCGCCTGCACTAGCTCCGTCGTCTATTGCACGCGGACTCGCTGGATCCCCGCCGAGCACGCCGCCTTGAGGCGGTCCTCGCCCCCGCCGCGCAGCCACTGCTCGAACTTGTACCGGGCCGAGGCGTTGAGCGAACGCACCGTGAGCACGCCCGCCCGCACGCCCGCCGGCGTGCACGCCGACGCCAAACCCGCGGGCACGACCGCGTCCCACGCGCCCTCCAGCCCCCCCACCGCCTTCTGCTCCCGCCTCAGCCCCTTGACGAGCCCGTCCAGGGCCTTGGTCAGCGTGGTGTCCTTGGCCGGGAACACTCGGCTCTCCCGGAGGCGTCGCACGCTCGTTTCCGCTCGCCGCTGGTCCATCGTGAGCGAGTATACATTCTCCCTCCATGGGCGATCCCGCAACCGCGAACCACAGCTCCATCAGCCCGGGCACGCCCCACGGGGCGACCGCGATCCAGATCCGCGGCATCGTCAAGTCCTTCCCCGCCCCTCCCACGCGCGACAAGCCCGCGGGACTGACCTTCGCCGTCGACCACGTCTCGCTCCACATCCAGCCCGGCGAGCTCTTCTTTCTCCTGGGCCCCAGCGGCTGCGGGAAGACCACGCTGCT
>CAZTJZ010000169.1:0-3298 GCA_964614075.1 uncultured Phycisphaeraceae bacterium | reverse complement strand
TACTTGTTCGTCAGGCACGTCCCCATCGCGTGCATCACCGCCGGCGAGACGTGGTTCTCGCTCGCGATCAGCTCCAGCGTCGACGCCTGACGCTTGCTCTCCTTGTGGATCAGCTCCGCCACCGCGGGGTCCTTGGCGCGGAGCAGAGCGACGACGGCATCTCCGATCGGGTCGTGGGCCATGCGCCAAGCGTAGCGAGGGGACCAGGGGCGTCGCGACGTACCATCGCCCCAGGGAGGGACCTCCAGAATGCAGCACCAAGGCCAAGCCATGGGCCAAAACGCGGGCCAGAACGCCGACAAAGATCTCGTCCGGGGCAACGCCGCCATCGGGCAGTCCGGCGGGCCCACCGCCGTCATCAACCAGTCTCTCGTGGGCGTCGTCGAGGGGCTCCGCGCCGGGCTCCTTGCCTCCGGGCACGTCAAGAAAATCCTCGGCATGCGGCACGGCGTGAAGGGGCTCACCAAGGGCGAGTTCCACGATCTCACCGGCATGCACCAGGACCGCCTCGACCGCCTCGCCTCCACGCCCTCCGCCGGGCTGGGCTCCACCCGCGACAAGCCCGACCAGGCCTACTGCCAGCGCATCCTCGACGCCTGCCGAACCCACGACATCCGCTACTTCTTCTACATCGGCGGGAACGACAGCTGCGACACCTGCCGCATCGTCAGCGAGATGGCCCACGCCAGCGCGTACGACATGCGGTGCTTCCACGTCCCCAAGACCGTCGATAACGACCTGGTCGGCAACGACCACACGCCCGGTTTCCCCAGCGCGGCCCGGTTCGTCGCCATGGCCGGCCAGGCCGACTTCCTCGACAACATCTCCCTCCCCGGGATCAAGATCAACGTCATCATGGGACGCCACGCGGGATTCCTGACCGCGGCGAGTGCGCTCGCGCGCCGGCGCGACCGCGACGAGTTCACCCAGGGCGAGAGCACCGACGGCCCGCAGCTCATCTACCTCCCCGAGGTCCCCTTCGACACCGACCGCTTCGTCCAGGACGTGGACGCGATCTACTCGAAGAAGGGGCGGTGCCACATCGCCGTCAGCGAGGGCATCCAGGACAAGGACCACAACCCCATCGGCGCCAAGCTCATCCGGGGCGCCCAGGTCGACGCGCACGGGAACATCCAGCTCTCGGGCTCGGGCGCCCTGGGCGATCTCCTGGGCGACCTGCTCAAGGAAAAACTGACCCCCAAGGGCGGGAAGCCCCCGCGCGTCCGGGCCGACACCTTCGGCTATGTGCAGCGCTGCTGGCCCGACCCCTCGCGCATCGACCAGCTCGAGGCCCGCCGCACCGGACAGTTCGCCGCCGCTCTCGCGATGCAGGGCGAGACCGACGGGAGCGTCTCGATCGTCCGCTCGGGCTCGGGCTCGACGTGCTGGGGCGGGAGCGAGCCCTACGTCAGCGAGTTCCGACGCCTCGACCTTGGCGAGGTTGCCGCCA
The DNA here is from genome assembly GCA_964614075.1 of uncultured Phycisphaeraceae bacterium. Taxonomy (GTDB): domain Bacteria; phylum Planctomycetota; class Phycisphaerae; order Phycisphaerales; family UBA1924. Next base: position 1,848 of record CAZTJZ010000169.1, on the reverse strand, counting down.
AGACCCGCCACATGCCCCAGGAGTTCATCCAAGGGCACAATAACGTGAGCCGGAAGTTCCTCGAATACTGCCTCCCGCTCGTGGGAGATCTCCCCGGGTTCGAGCGCCTGTAGCCCCGTACCCTTGGGGGCTGTGGACGCGTGTGGGTCTCGCCCGTTCTGGGCGCGTGGGGCTGGGGCATGAAGATCACGGATCGCACGATTCGCCGGCTGGTCCCCGCGGTGCCCGTGCTGTCGCGCGTCCGGGCCCTCATGATCCCCCTGGACCTCATCGACCGCGTCGTCAACCTCCCCTACCGCGAGTTCCGCGCCCTGCCCCCCAACCGCATGCGCATCCGCGTGGGCGTGGGCAACCGCCTCCTCTTCAACGCCGCCCAGTTCCGCACCATGCCCATCGCGTTCTGGATCGACGCGCTGGAACGCGGGGTGGTCCGCCTCGATTCCCACATCGTCGACCTGGGCTGCGGCTGCGGACGCTTCGCGCTCACCCTCCGGGATCTCGCCTTCCACGACCGTGCCTTCGCCGGGCATTACCTCGGCGTGGACGTCGACGACGAAATGCTCCGCTGGTGCCGCGACCACTTCCCCGCCGACCGGTTCACCTTCCACCGCGTCGACACCTACAGCCGAACCTATAACCCCACCGGCAACCCCACCGGTCACGCCAACGGCGCCCCGCTCCCCAACGGCACGCCCGCGCACCAGGACCACACCCTTCTCGAGCCCAAGCCCGCGCGGGGCGCCCCGGGCCCGCTCCGTCTCCCGCTCCACGACGCCACGCAGGACTTCGTCTTCGCCCAGTCGCTCTTCTCGCACCTGCTCGAGCCCGACTTTGTCACGTACCTGCGAGAGTCCTGCCGCGTGCTCCGCCCCGGCGGGTGGATGCAGCTCTCGGTCTTCTGCCTCGAGCACGCCGACCAGAGCCCGGGAAGCCGCTGGAGCTTCTCGCACGCGGTGGGCCCGGCCCGGGTCGAGAACCTCCGCTACCCCGAGGCCGCCGTCGCCTACCCCCTCGCCTGGCTGGAATCCACCTGCCGGGCCTGCGGGTTTTCCGGTGTCGAGGTCATGCCCAGCAGCGTCCAGACGATGCTCGTCTGCCGGAAGTAGCCCCGACTCCTCCCGCCCGCCACACGCCCAAACGCTCAATGCAGCACGCGGTAGACCTCGGCCTCGTCCGTGAGCCCCAGGCGCACCTTCTCCATCGCGTCGTCGCGCATCGGCTTGAACCCGTGCCGCCGGGCCGCCTCGTACAGCGTCACCGCGTCCTGGTGCTGCGCGGTCAGTCGGCGGAGCTCGTCGCCCATGGTCATGATCTCGTAGACCGCGACGCGGCCCTTGTACCCCGTGCCCAGGCAGCGGTCGCAGCGCTCCCCGCCCTCCGAGGCCGGCTTCACCCCGCTCTGGCGACCGCTCCCCGCGCAGTCGGTGCACGTGCGCCGCATGAGGCGCTGCGCGATCGTCGCCAGCAGCGTGCTCGTGATGAGGTACGGCTCCACCCCGATGTCCACCAGACGCATCACCGCGCTGGGCGCGTCGTTGGTGTGCAGCGTGGCCAGCACGAGGTGCCCCGTCAGCGAGGCCTGGATCGCCAGCTGCGCCGTCTCCTGATCGCGGATCTCGCCCACGAGGATCACGTCCGGGTCCTGACGCAAGAGCGAACGCAGCCCCGACGCGAACGTCACGCCGCGCTTCACGTTGACCTGCATCTGGCTGATCCCGTCGAGGTGGTACTCCACCGGGTCCTCGATGGTCATGACGTTGCGGCTCGTGCGGTCCACCTGGCCCAGCGCCGCGTACAGCGTCGTCGTCTTGCCGCTCCCCGTCGGGCCCGTGACCAGGATGATCCCCG
>CAZTJZ010000168.1:0-3415 GCA_964614075.1 uncultured Phycisphaeraceae bacterium | reverse complement strand
CCCCGCGATGGTCGCGCTCCTGGTCCTCCGGCGCACCAACCACTGCCTGCTCGTGGGCGACGGCGCCCGCCGCTTCGCCGTCTCCATGGGCTTCCGCGAGGAAGAACTCCTGACCGAGAAGGCCCGCCAGGAGTGGCTCCTCTGGAAGGCCAACATGAGCCGCCACGACGACTGGATCGACGACGAGCTCCGCGACGCGCCCGCCGGCAAGACCTGGGACCACCTCCCCTGGCAGCAGCCCGGCGACCCCGCCCGCCCCGGCGGCGGGGGCCAGAACGACGGCGCCCAGCTCCCCAAGAAGCAGACCCGGGCTCATCCCTTCCGCGCCGACGTCACGGGCACCGTCCACTGCTCCGCCGTCACGCCCAGGGGCGACCTCGCCAGCACCACCAGCACCAGCGGGCTCAACTGGAAGATCCCCGGGCGCGTGGGCGACTCGCCCATCATCGGCGCCGGGAACTACTGCGACAACGACGTCGGCGCCGCCGGCTGTACCGGTCGCGGCGAGGCGGCCATCGTCAACCTCGCCGCCTTCTCCATCGTCTCGCTCATGCGCGACGGGAAGACGCCCAGCGAGGCCTGCCTCGAGGTCGCCAAGCGCGTCGTCGATCACAACAAGGAAAAACGCCACCGAAAGCCCGACGGCCGCCCCGACTTCAACGTCCGCTTCTACGCCCTCCGCAAGGACGGGGCCTACGGCTCGGCGTCCATCTACTCCGGGGGCAAGTTCGCCGTCCACGACTCCACGGGCCCCAAGACCCTCGACGCCGCGTTCCTCTTCGACGGCAAGCCCTGAAGGCCGGGCGCCCTCGCGAGGAGCGATCACGCCCCGCCCGTTCGCCCGCAAACACCGGCGCAAACGACAACATGCACCACGATCCTCCGGGCCGCGTTCCGGGCATGTCCCCGCACCCTCGGGTACGCCCGCGTCCGGGCCCGCCGCAAGGGCTCTACGCCCCGCCGCGACGATGTCGCGCCGGCGCGCGCCATCGCTACGCTTGGTCGTGAGCGCGTCGGCCCTGCACATCCTCTCCGGCGACGGCCCGGTTTCCCGCCTTCTCGCCGGGGACTTCGAGCCCCGCCCCGAGCAGCTCGCGATGGCCCGTGCCGTCGCCGAGGCGATGGACGCCAACACCCACCTGCTCGTGGAGGCCGGCACGGGCGTGGGCAAGTCCTTCGCGTACCTCGTCCCCGCGATCCTTCGCGCCACGCGCCACAACCAGACCGTGCTCGTCGCCACGAACACTATCGCGCTCCAGGAGCAGCTGGTCGAGAAGGACATCCCGCTCCTGGAAAAGGCCCTCGCCTCGCTCCCGCCTGAGGAGGGCGTGCGCCCGCTCGCCCCCGTGCTCGTCAAGGGGCGCGGGAACTACGTCAGCATCCGGAGACTCAAGCTCGCCTCGCAGCGCCAGGACCGCCTCTTCTCCGACCCCGGCGCCCGGCGCAGCCTCCACCAGATCGAGGACTGGGCCTACGCCACCGCCGACGGCACACTCTCCACGCTCCCGCCCCTGGAGCGTCCGGGCGTGTGGGACAAGGTCCAGTCCGACTCCGGCAACTGCATGGGGCGCAAGTGCCCCCACTTCGACCAGTGCTTCTTCCAGAACGCGCGGGCCACGCTCGACGGCGCCAACCTCCTCGTCACCAATCACGCGCTCTTTTTTTCCGACCTGGCCCTCCGCGCCCAGGACGCGGGTTTTCTCCCGCGCTACGACCACGTCATCCTCGACGAGGCCCACGCCGTCGAGGACTCGGCGAGCGATCACTTCGGCGTGCAGCTCGCCGAGGGCCGCGTGCTCCACCTGCTCTCGACGCTCTATCAGGCGCGCACGAACAAGGGGTACCTCCCGCAGCTGGAGCTGCTGGCGGGCGACGGCGAGGGCGTGCGCAGGGCCCTCGACCTGGTCGACCAGGCGGTCCGGGCCTCCCACGTGTTCTTCGAGGAACTCTCGGGGCTGGTGAAGGCCGACGACCGTCCGGGCTTTGGCGAGTCGTCACGTCCGGGCGCCCGCCCCTCGGGGCGGATCCGCCAGCCGGGGATCGTCTCCAACGTGCTCACGCCGGTGATGCGGGAGCTGTCGCTGCGCCTGCGGGCGCTCAAGGACTCGATCAAGGGCGAGCCGGACAAGTACGAGCTGAACGCGTACGCGTTCCGGGCCGAGTCCATCGCCGCCGACGCCGAGACGCTGGTGTCGCAGTCGCTCCCGGGGTACGCGTACTGGGTCGAGTCGAGCGCGCCCGACGAGGACCATCCGCTCTCGCGCGGGCAGTTCCGGCGGGTGTCGCTCGCGTGCTCGCCCATCGAGGTCGCGCCCATCCTCAAGGACCGCCTCTTCGACCAGCCGCACAGCGTCGTGCTCACGAGCGCCACACTCTCGACCCGGCGTCTGGAGGGCGATGAGTCGGGCGAGGTGGCGGAGACGGCGTTCGCGCACACGCTCGCCCGCCTGGGGTGCGAGGGCGCCAAGACGCTCCAGCTCGGGAGCCCGTTCGACTACGCCAGCCAGGTCCGCCTGCTCCTGGACCGGCGGGCCGCGCTCCCGCGGGAGCACGACCCCCGCGCCCTCCCGCCCCTCTCGGCGTGCATCCTGGAGCACGTGCGCGACACCGGGGGCGGCGCCTTCGTGCTGTTCACGTCGTTCTCGGCGTTGAACAAGGCGGTGTCGGACCTGGCCGGGCCCCTCGCCGAGCTCGGCCTGCCCCTGCTCGCCCAGGGGCGGGACGGCTCCAGAGCTCAGATCCTGGCCCGGTTCCGGGAGGACCCCCGCAGCGTGCTCTTCGGGGCGGCGTCGTTCTGGCAGGGCGTCGACGTCCGCGGGCACGCCCTCCGCAACGTCATCATCACCAAGCTGCCCTTCGATCCCCCCGACCGCCCGCTCACCGAGGCCCGGGGAGAGCTCATCCAGTCGCGGGGCGGCGATCCGTTCCTCGACGACTCGCTCCCCCGGGCGGTGATCCGCTTCAAGCAGGGGTTCGGGAGGCTCATCCGATCCAAGACCGACCGCGGACGCGTGGTGGTGCTCGACCCCAGGATCAAGACGGCGCGGTACGGACGGCAGTTCCTGCGGGCGCTGCCCGAGGGGCTCGTGGTCGAGGAGGTCGCGGGGCCCATGCCCTGACCGACAGGCGGTGGAACCGACAGCCCCGCGCAACTACGCTCTCCCACACCGGATGGGAGCTTTCCGCCCGGGCAGGATGCGGGTTCGGCGCAGGATCAGGAGGATCGGCCATCAGCTTTCTCAACCGCATGCTTGGTCTGTTCAGCGTCGACATGGGGATCGACCTGGGCACATGCAACACGCTCGTTTCGGTGCGCGGCCAGGGGATCGTCCTCAATGAGCCCAGCGTGGTCGCGGTCCGCAAGGGCACGAACCAGGTGCTCAAGAACGGCGAGGCGGTGGGCTGGGTCGCGAAG
>CAZTJZ010000167.1:0-3480 GCA_964614075.1 uncultured Phycisphaeraceae bacterium | reverse complement strand
CAAGAGCCACCATGCCCACCCGCTGGGTGGTGGCTCGGGTCGCTCGAAGGGCAATCGTCCGCCGTGCGGTCCGACGGGCGTGCTGGCCAAGGGTGGTCGCACGCGGAACCCGCGGAAGGCGTCGTCGAAGTTGATCCTGCGTCGTCGCATGACGAAGCGGTTCGGTCAGGTGATGTGATCGGGGACGAAGGTTCGAAGGCATCGAGGCTGGACAGATAGGACTCATCTAGGACTCATCCATGGGACGCTCGCTGAAGAAAGGCCCGTTCGTCGACGAGAAGCTCTACCGGAAGGTGGAGAAGCTCAACACCAACCGGCGCAAGGAGCCCATCAAGACGTGGGCGCGTCGGTGCACGATCGTGCCCGAGTTCGTGGGTCACACGTTCAAGGTGCACAACGGCCGGGCGTTCCTGGACGTGTTCGTGACGGAGGACATGGTCGGGCACAAGCTCGGCGAGTTCTCCATCTCCCGGACGTTCAAGGGGCACACGAACAAGAAGGAAGGCCTCGACGGCGGCGAGAAGGCCGAGTCGGGCGATTGATGCGGGATGGGGCGTGACCGAGTAGTGAACGGGACAGGTTTCGTAGGGATCGGGTTCAAAGGAAGCAGGCCATGCGACTCCGTGGCGAACGACTCAAGCAACTCGCGTCCGACAAGGGCGTCTCGGCCGAGCAATTGGCCGAGGCGGTGCAGCGCGTCGGTCTCTCCGGCGATCGCGCGGTGTCGGCGATCAAGAACTGGATGGCGGGGCGGGATCATCCTCGCTGCAAGAAGCAGGACATCGACAAGCTGGCGGTGGCGCTGGGCGTGCAGACGAAGGAGCTGGCCCGCTTCACGTGCCAGGTGGTGCACCACCGCGGGTCGCCTCGGAAGGCGAAGCTGGTCGTGGACCTGATCCGCGGCAAGAGCTTCGACCAGGCGGTGAACCTGCTGTCGTTCAACACGAAGCGTGCGGCGGTGAACGTGAAGAAGGCGCTGTTCGCGGCGCAGGCCGAGGCGCAGCTGGCGGACGTGGACCCGGGCGCGCTGTTCGTGGCGGAGAGCCGGGTGGATGACGGCCCGCGGATCAAGCGTTTCCAGCCCAAGGACCGTGGGCGTGCGCACCCGATCATCAAGCGGATGAGCAACATCACCATCACCCTTCAGGAGCGCGCGTAACCACCGGGGACCGGTGGCACGAAGGATCACCATGGGACAAAAGACCAATCCATTCGGGTTCCGGCTCGGGATCACCGAGGCCCACAAGAGCCGGTGGTACGCGCCCAAGGCGCTGTTCGGCGAGCTGCTCGTCGAGGACCAGAAGATCCGCACCTTCTTGGAGAAGCGGCTGAACCGCGCGAAGGACCGTCCGAACGCGGGCGTGTCGGACATCCACATCGAGCGCACGCGTGAGGAGCTGGTCGTCATCATCAAGACGGCGCGCCCGGGCGTGGTGATCGGTCCCAAGGGGGCCGAGATCGAGCGGATGACCGAGGAGCTCCAGCTGATGACGGGGCGCAAGGTCAAGATCCAGGTGATCGAGGTGAAGAACCCGGACCTGGACGCGAAGCTGGTGGCGGAGGCGGTGTGCGAGCAGCTCTCCAAGCGTGCGGCGTTCCGTCGCGCGATGAAGATGCGCTGCGAGGCGGTGATGGGGGCGGGCGCCAAGGGCGTGAAGATCCAGCTCGCGGGTCGCCTGGGCGGGGCGGAGATGTCGCGCGTGCTCGACATGCGTCTGGGCTCGCTGCCGCTGTCGACGCTGCAGGCGAACGTGGAGTATGGGCTGGCTGAGGCGTTCATGCCGTACGGCGTGATCGGGTGCCAGGTGTGGATCTACAAGGGGATGTACGGCGCGGACCAGCGGGACGAGACGGAGAGCAATGCGGCCGGCGGTCGCGCCCGCGCCCGCGGTCGTCGTTGAGAAGCAGACAGGACCCGAGACGCGAGTTTCGAGACGGAGTTTGAGCCATGGCGTTGATGCCCAAGAGAGTGAAGTTCCGCAAGGAGATGCGCCGCGTCCGCCCGCGCAAGGCGACGAAGGGCAACTACGTCGCGTACGGGGAGTACGGGCTGCAGGCGCTGGAAGGGTGCTGGCTCAAGGGCACGTGCATCGAGGCGGGGCGCGTGGCGTCCATGCACTTCCTGAAGCGCTCTGGAAAGCTGTTCATCCGCGTGTTCCCGAACAAGCCGATCTCCAAGAAGCCGCTGGAGACGCGAATGGGAACGGGCAAGGCGGACGTGGACTACTGGGCGGCGCGGGTGAAGCCCGGGACGATCCTCTTCGAGATCGCGGGCGTTCCGGAGATCGTCGCGAAGCAGGCGCTGGTGCGCGTCGCGATGAAGATGCCCGTGCGGACGCGGTTCGTGACGCGTCGCGTGACCGTGTGATGTTCGTCGTTCGATCCTTGGTGTGAGAGCAGATTCGAGAGTTACCATGAACCCCAACGAAGTTCGACAGCTGAGCGACGAGCAGATCAAGGGCGAGGTGCACGCCGCGCGCGAGAAGCTGTTCAAGCTGCGCACGCAGGCGGTGACGGAGAAGGTGGAGAACACCGGTCTGTTCCGCACGACCCGGAAGGACCTTGCCCGTCTGCTGACCGAGCGGACGGCGCGTCGCCTCAAGCACAAGGGCGCGGGCAAGCCCGCCGCCGCGCCCGTCGCGGCCAAGACGAGCGTGAAGAAGCCCGCGGGCAAGAAGCCCGTCGTCGCGGGCGTGAGCGGCAAGCCCGTCCGCAGCAAGTCCGCCGGCAAGAAGCCCTCGGGCGGCAAGAAGTCCGCCAAGTCCTCCTGAACCCCAGACGCTGACGCGCGATCGACGATGCACACAAAGGCAACCGCATGAGCCCCGCCACCAAGAATCCTGCTCAGAAGACCGCCGCGAAGGACGCGGCGCCCAAGAAGATCGTCAAGCTGGTCGGGGTCGTGGACTCCGACTCTCGCGACAAGACGCGGACGGTCGTGGTGCGTTACCAGTCCCCGCACCCGAAGTACGGGAAGTACGTGTCGCACAAGACGATCATCCAGGCGCACGACGAGAAGAACACGGCGAAGGTGGGCGACACGGTCGAGATCGTGCCCTGCCGTCCGCTGTCCAAGACCAAGAAGTGGACGATCGCCCGGATTGTGACCGCCAAGCCCAAGGACTGACCCTCGAACGGCGGGTGGCCCGCCCTCGCGAACCCAGGTGCTCCCATGCTCCAGCAAGAAACAAGATGTGAAGTCGCGGACAACTCGGGCGCGAAGATCGCGTACGTGATCCGCGTGTACGGCGGCACGACGGCCTCGGGCAAGTTCACTCGGCGCACGGCGTCGGTGGGCGACCGGGTGTTCGTGTCCGTGAAGAAGGCGCTGCCCGGGTCCGACGTGAAGCAGGGCGACAAGTCCAAGGCGGTGGTGGTGCGGACGACCAAGGCGGTGCGTCGCGCGGACGGGTCGTACGTGTAGTTCGACTCGAACGAGGTCGCCCGCTTCCCAGGCGCGCCCCTTGAACTGTCCGTTCA
>CAZTJZ010000166.1:0-3486 GCA_964614075.1 uncultured Phycisphaeraceae bacterium | reverse complement strand
AACACTGCCCGAGGCGTGCACGATCGCACCGGAAACGGGCAATGACCCCGATGGGATTCGAACCCATGTCCCTACCGTGAAAGGGTAGTGTCCTAGACCGGGCTAGACGACGGGGCCGGTGAGGGCGATGGTAGGCGATGCCGAGGGGGGCTTGGGCGTGAGTCATGCGGCTGGCGGGATCACGGCGTGGCCTGTGGCGAGCGCGGTGCCGCGGGTGGTGCTCGTGGGGGGGTCGTTCGATCCGCCGCACCGTGCGCACGTCGAGCTGCCCCGGCGCTACCGCGATCGGTTCGAGCCCGGGGCGTGGCTGGTGTACGTGCCGGCGGCGGTCTCGGCGTTCAAGGGCGGGGGGGCGCGGGCGTCCGGCGCGGACCGCGTGGCGATGCTCCGCCTGGCGGTCGCGGGTGTGCCATCGTGCGCCGTGTGGACCGACGAGGTCGACCGGGCGGCGAGAGAGCCCGGGGTGAGCTACACGGTCGACACCTTGAAGCGTGCGGGCGAGGTGGCGCCCTGGTGCGGGCTCACGCTGCTGATCGGGTCGGACCAGGCGGCGGCGCTGCATCGATGGCGTGAGGTGAGGGAGGTGTGCCGTCGCGCGAGGGTGGAGGTGCTGCTGAGGCCGCCGCTCGACACGCCGGAGAAGACGGTGCGGGCGATGCGGGGGAGCGGGGCGTGGAGCGAGGAAGAGCTGGCCGAGTTTCAGTCGCGGATGACGCGCACGGCGGTGTTGGGCGTGGATGGCGTGAGCTCGACAAGGGTGCGCGAGCGGATCGGCGGGCGCGATGAGCCCGGGGAGATCGACGCGGCGGTGGCGCGGTACATCCGGGAGCGTGGGCTGTACGGCGCTGGGGGCGCGAGCTGACCGGGTCGTCGCGGGGGCGGGCGGTGTCCCGTTGCGGCGGTCAGAAGTTGCCCGGGTCGCTCTGGTAGAAGTGTGACTCGGTGCGCCACTCGACGGGGACGCAGTCGAGCGTGATGACGCCGTCGATGATCTCGGTGAGCGTGAGCGCGTCGCTGTGCAGCTCGGCGTCCTGCGGATTGGGCGTGAGCGTCACCCGGATGGACTTGGGCTCCAATCCCGGGGCGAAAGAGACGGACACGGCGGAGTGGGGCGGCTGGCGGCCGGCTCTGAGGTGGAGATTCTGAGGAGTCCTGGCGGTCCAGTTGGAGGGCGGCGCGGGGTCGAGGGCCTCGATCGTGACCTTGTAGTATCCGGAGCCGGGGAGCGGGCCTTCGCTCTTGAGAAAGAGCATGGCCTGCACGGGAAACTGGGCTGAAGACGAGCCACGCTTCACCGCGACGACCTTGGCGCGGGTGAGGGCTTCGCGCATGGCTCGCACGACCTCGGGGTCTGAGTTGAGGGCGACGACGGGAATCTCGGGCGGGAAGACCGTGCACTCCGCGGCGAGGGAATACGAGCCGCGGGTCGTGGGCGCCGGGTCGGGCGCGGGGGACTGGCTGGGAGTTGCGGGAGCGGGGGTGTTGCCCATGCGCGAAGAGCACTCGATGCGGTAGGGGAAGGTGGCGCGGAGCGTGTACTTTCCCGGGGGCAGGGAGGCGATTGCGGAGTACTCGCCGAGGGCGTGTCCTTGGCTCGAAAGGTTCACCTTGGCGCTCTGGAAGATGGCTCCGCAGTCGTGCTCGACGGCATGCTCGTCGACGGCGATGAGCGTGGCCTGCTCGAGCCGCAGAGTGGCGTTGGTCCAGAATGAATCCGAGCGATTCGCGAGCGTGGGTGTGGCCCGCAAGCGGAAGGGGATTTTCTGGCCCTGCCGGACCTTTGAGTTCGTGGTGACCGCGAGGGTGAAGCGCTTCGCGAACCAGGCGCTGGTGACCTCCGGGGAGGTCGCGCTGACCTCGAAGGCCTTCTGGATCAGGGGCGCGAGGGCGGGCGGGATCTCGCCCGTGGCGTTGGAGCGTTCGAGGATGGTGTCGGCGACCCTGCCGAGCCCGGTGGTGGACCATCCGCCTTTTTCGAGGCGTTTGAGGAGCTCATCGATCGCGGGAAGGCGTGCGTTGGCAGGGGCGTAGAGGGCCTGGAGCTCCAGGAGGGAGTCGGGGAGCTTGGTCAGCGTTGACGGTGCGAGCAGGGTGCTGATGACGGGGAGCACGACGCCCGGGAGGGTGACGACAAGGAGGATGGAGGCAAAGAAGATTCGGGCGGGTCGGCGTTGGCGTCGTCCGAGGCGGAGGTGGGCGCCCGTGGTGAGCGTGGTGCCGCACTCCGGGCAGCGGGCGGGCGGGGGCGATTCGAGGGAGAGAAGCTCGGCGATGCCCGGGGCGGCGGTGAGGTCGAAAGCGCAGCGCCGGCAGTGTGGCTTGGCGTTGAGGATGCGCCCCCGCAGTCCCGATATCAGCAGGCCCAGCCCGAGGAGGGAGAGCACCAGGGCGAGGATGGGGATGAGGAGAGGGGGCATGGCGCGAGGGATGGGCGCCCTCGCGTGCATCGTACAGACGAGCGCCGCGGAGGTTGCAGGATCAAGGGGAGCAGGGGGCCCAGTGGGAAGGCTCAGCCGCCCTGCTGTCGCCCTTCGATCGCGGCGACCAGGCACGCCGAGGCGAGGAGGAAGAGCTCGTCGAGGTCGTCCTCAGTGCCCGGGGCGTCGGCGGCGGGGAGGATCTCCACGCCCAGGCGGTAGATGAACCAGTTGAAGTGCTGGCGGAATCGGGCGACGGGCGTGCCGTCGGTCCGCGCGATGAGGAAGCGCTGGGGCCAGAAGAGCGCGGCGAGCTCGATGTACCGCCGGACAAAGCCCATGAAGCCGGAGTCTTCCTTGAGGGTGGCGAGCTGCTTGCCCTCGGCGCTGAACATCTTCCAGGAGTCCCGGAAGAAGAGGCTGGAGAGGCCCTCGCGTTGGAGGGAGCCGATGACGTTTCCGGAGGCGTCGGACATGGTGTAGGTGCCGGAGATGTCGAGGATCTGCTTGGTGGTGATGCTGACGAGCTCCTTGGAGCAGGACTCGTCGGTGTAGATCCGGATGTCCTCGCGGAGGCGGAAGGCTTTCTGCTTGCTGTAGCCGACGACCTTGCCCTGCGCGTCGTAGATGTGGAACCCGGCGCCGAAGATCTTGAAGACCTTGCGGCGGATGGTGTACTTTTCGCCCGGGGCGGCGGTGAGGGCCATGGTCGAGTCTCCGGAGGGTCGGTCGTGCGTGACGGACACGATGCGCGAGAAGATCGGAGTTGTCAAGTCGGGGTCGGGCGGAGCGTGGGGCAAGCAATGCCAAAGAGAAACGCGGGCGGGCCCGCGTTCGTTGGGTCGAGTGGATGTGGGGGCGGGTCAGACGGGCTCGCCGACCTGCCAGCGGAGGAAGGCGACGACGCGGGCCTTTGAACCCACGATGTCCTTGACCTTCTTGGTCGGGTCCATGATGAAGGGCTGCTCGAGGAGCGCGATCTCCTCGAAGAACTTGCGCATGCCGCCCTCGACCATCTTCTCGGCGATCTCCTTGGGCTTGCCGGACTCCATGGCCTGCTCGATGCGGA
>CAZTJZ010000165.1:0-3619 GCA_964614075.1 uncultured Phycisphaeraceae bacterium | reverse complement strand
GAGCTCGGGGTGATCGCGCATGGGGCGGGTGAGGGGGGAGAGGGCGCTGGGGTAGTCCATGACGAAGGTCGGGCGCGCGGGGTCGAGGGCGTGCTCGGCGACCTCCTCGAAGAGCTCGTTGACGACGAGGACGCTGTCCATCTTGGCCGCGGCGGCGGGAGAGAGGAGCTTGCGCGAGACGGCCTCGGCGCGGGCGCGGTCGGTGTCGCGGACGGAGAAGCCCAGGGCCTTTTCGAAGAGCTGGGCGTAGGTGATGCGATCGAAGGGGCGGGTGTAGTTGATCAAGAGCTCGGCGAAGGGGAGCACGGCGTCGCCGTGGCCCGTGTGGTCGGCGTGGACCATGGTCGCGGCGTCGCGGATGAGGCTCTCGGTGAGCTCCATCATGGTGTGGTAGTCGCCGAAGGCCTCGTAGAGCTCGACGACGGTGAACTCGGGGTTGTGGCTCTTGTCGAGCCCCTCGTTGCGGAAGTTGCGGTTGATCTCGAAGACCTTGGGCATTCCGCCCACGAGAAGTCGCTTGAGGTAGAGCTCCGGGGCGATGCGCATGAACAGGTCGATGTCGAGGGCGTTCATGTGGGTGACGAAGGGTCGGGCGGCGGCGCCGCCGGCGAGGGTCTGGAGCATGGGCGTCTCGACCTCGAGGAAGCCCCGGGCTTCGAGGAAGGCGCGCATGCGGGCGAGGATCCGGGAGCGCGTGCGGAAGACGCGCATCGTCTCGGGGTTGGCCCAGAGATCGACGTACCGCTGGCGGTAGCGCAGCTCGATGTCGGCGAGCCCCTCGTGCTTGGCGGGGGGCGGCTGGGTGCACTTGCTCCCGGGCACAACCGCGTCGCACCAGAGCGTGATCTCGCCGGTCTTGGTCTTCATCACGCGGCCGGCGGCGACGACGATGTCGCCGAGGTCGGTGGCCTTGGCGAGCTCGAAGCCCTTGGGGTCGCAGTCGCGCTGGCTCACGGCGATCTGGAGGTCGCCTTGGTCGTCGCGGAGGTTCATCCAGACGAGCTTCCCGTTGTCACGGTGGAGCACGACCCGCCCGGCGATCAGGGCCCGGGGGCGCGGGTCCACGAAGGAAGGGGGCGGGGTCTTGCCGGCGGCGGCGAAGGCGGCGTCGGCCTCGGCGCTGAAGAGCGCCTTGGCCTGGGCGGTGGAGGAGAGCCCGGGCGTGCGCACGCCGTAGGGCTCCAGCCCGAGCTCGCGGACTTTTTCTCGGTTCGCGCGGCGCTGCGCGATCAGGTGGTGCTCGCCCTCGTGTGCTTCGTTCGGCTGCATGTGTTCCCGCCCTTGGTATCGAGCGGGGATGGTACGCGCCGCTACCGCGAGGGTGACGACGGCGAGAGGCGACGGTCCACGGTGAGCCGGGCCGTCTGCTTCGCGTCGCACAGGGGGCGGTTCGAGATGGGGTCGTCCACGAGGTCCTTGAGCGTGACGCCCTTGAAGATGTCGATGATCGCCGCCGCGGCCTGGTCGGCCTTGCGGTGGAGCGGGCAGAGCATCTTCCCGTGGTTCGAGAGCCCGAGGGGGCAGGTGTCGATGCGCTTGACGGGGTCCACGGCGTTGATGACGTCGAGGAGGTTGATCTGGTTCGAGGGGCGGGAGAGCTTGTACCCACCCCCCACGCCGCGGCGTCCGTCGATCAGCCCCGCGCCCGAGAGCTGCTGCAGGACTTTGGCGAGATAGTTCGCCGGGACCTGGGTCTGCTCGGCGAGGACCGGCGTGGCGACCAGGTCCTTGTAGAGCGCGAGCGCGGCCATGGCGCGGAGGGCATACTCGGCGGTCTGCGAGAACATCGGTGCTCCCCAACAACGTCAGCACGGGCGAGCAAGCGGACACACCGGCCACGGCCGGGGGCTCGCGGAACCTGAGGGGTCGGGCGGCCCCGATCCCTGTCGAAACAATGATACGGGAACAGGACAACCAGAACCAGTTGTCGCCAAATCAACGGACATGTTTATGTATTATTGACCGCTCCACGGTTCACGCCGGGGCGGGCGGGGCGAGGGGCATGGGGGCGGGGCGAGGGGCCCGTTGAGCTTGGGCGTGGAGCCCCGGGAACCGCAGGAGCAGGAGGGAGTTGAGGACGACCAGGAGCGTGCCCCCCTCGTGCGCGAGAACCCCGATGAACAGCGGCAGGGGCGTGTGGCGCCAGGACCCGACGAGGGTGACCAGGCCCATGACGAGGATGACGGCGAGGGCGAGGGTGAGGTTGCCCTTGACCGTGCGCCGGGCGCGTCGGGCGAGGTCGAGGGCCCAAGGGACGGTGCCCAGATCATCGGAGAGGAGCACGATGTCGGCGGATTCGAGCGCGGCGGCGGTGCCGATGGCGCCGATGGCGAGGGAGACGTCGGCGGCGGCGAGGGCCGGGGCGTCGTTGACGCCGTCGCCAATGACGCCCACGCCGCGGGAACCGGGGCGGGCCTTGCGTTCCTGCTTCATGGCGTGGACGATGTCGAGCTTGTCCTTGGGGAGCAGTTCGGCGTCGAACGCGTCGAGGTGGAGCGATTCGGCGACGCGTGCGGCGGTGAGGCGGTTGTCGCCCGTGAGCATGCGCACGGGGCGCACGCCCAGCTCGTGCAGGCGCTGGACGAGCGTCGCCGCGCCGGGGCGGACGCTGTCGGCCATGATGAGGACGGCGGCCTCGCCTCCGTGCTCGCTGGTGCCCCTTCGGGCGACGACGACGGCGATGTGCCCGCGCTCCTGGATCCTGGCGAGGACTTCCTTCACGCGCCCGCGGAGGCAGGCGGGGATGAACTCCTCGGCGAAGGGGTAGCTGCCCAGGCGCACCGGAACCCCGGCGTGGAGCCCCTCGAGCCCGCGTCCGGCGGTGTGGTTCACGGACTCGAGAATGGCCGGGCGGATCTCGCGCTGGGCGGCGGCTTCTTTGATCGCGACAGCGATGGGGTGCGTGGAGTCGGCCTCGAGCCCGGCGGCGAGAGCGAGAAGATCGTGCCCGTCGGACCAGGCGACGGGATGGGCCTCGTAGAGGCGGGGACGGCCGAAGGTGAGCGTGCCGGTCTTGTCGAAGCAGACGGCGCCCATCCCGGCGAGCTGCTCGATGGACTGTCCGCCCTTGAAGAGCACGCCGCCCCGGGCCCCCCGGGCGATGGCGGCGAGCGTCGCGGTGGGCGTGGAGATGACCAGGGCGCAGGGGGACGCGACGATCAGGAGGGTGATGGCGGTCTGGAGGGCCTCTTCCCAGGTGCGTTCGAGGCCCTTCCACCAAAGGAGGAAGACCAGGATGCTCACGAGGAGCACGGCCCAGGCGTAGGGCTCGCTGAGCCGGTCGATGGCCCGCTGCACGGGCTCGCGCTGCTCACGGGCCTTGGTGACCAGGTCGAGGATGCGCTGCAGGCTGGACTGGGCGACGGGGCGGAGGACGACGGCCTCGATTGGGTCGTCGGTGTTGATGGTGCCGGCGTAGAGCTCATCGCCCGGGCGGACGTGGCGCGGGAGGGACTCGCCCGTCATCGCCGACTGGTCCATCGAGGTCTCGCCCTGGGTGACGCGGGCGTCGGCGGGGACGCGCTCGCCCGGGCGGACCTTGACCGTCTCGCCCGCGATGAGGGACTTGGCGTCGGCCTCGATCCACGCGCCCTCGCGGAGCACCAGCGCGGCGGTGGGC
>CAZTJZ010000164.1:0-3769 GCA_964614075.1 uncultured Phycisphaeraceae bacterium | reverse complement strand
ACGACCTGCTCTACTACCTCACCATTTTCGAGGCCGGGTGCTGAGGAAGGGCGACCGCGCTAGGCGAGGGGCGGGCGTTGTTTCGTGATTGACGAAGCCGCGTGCTCGGACAAGTTCTGTTCAGGTGGAGCGGGCGAGCTGGCCGCTCGGTTTGTCGTTGCCCGGGCGGGCTGGAAGCCCGCCCCACCCGAGACGCTCGGCGACGACTGAGCTCGATCTAGACGTGATGCAGCTTGTTCACCGCGTTGAGGGCCGCGACCTTGTAGCACTCGGCGAGGGTGGGCCAGTTGAACACGGCGTTCACGAAGTAGTCCACGGTGGCGTTGAAGGCCATGGCGGCCTGCCCGATGTGGATGAGCTCGGTGGCGCCGGTCCCGATGGCGTGCACGCCCAGCACGGTGCGCGACTCCTGGTGGATGAGCATCTTGAGCATGCCGATCTCATCGCCCAGGAGCTGCCCGCGGGCGATCTCCTTGTACTGCGCGATGCCGGATTCGTAGGGGATCCCCTCGCTGGTGAGCTTCTCCTCGGTCCACCCGACCATGGAGATCTCGGGGATCGAGTAGATCCCGTAGGGCAGGGGCGCGGTGGAGACGTCGCAGCGTTGCCCGAAGGCGTTGCACGCCGACAGCCGCCCCTGCTCCATCGAGGTCGACGCGAGCGCGGGGAACCCGATGACGTCGCCCACCGCGTAGATGTGCGGCACGCCGGTGCGGTAGCAGGCATCCACCGGGATCCGTCCGCGGTCATCGGCCTTGAGCCCCGCCGCCCCCAGGTTCAGCCCGTCGGTCGCGCCCTGGCGTCCGATCGCGTAGAGCAGGCAATCGGCCCGGATCTGCTTGCCCGACTCGAGCGTGGCCTCGGCCATCTGCGTGTCCATCGTCCGCGCCCCGCGCGGGGCGTCGATCTGCTGGATCGTCGCGACCTTCTCCCCCAGGCGCAGCGTCATCCCCGCCTGGCGCAGGTGGTACTGCAGCGCCTCGGTGATCTCCGGGTCGACAAAGTCCAGCAGGCGGTGGCGGCCCTCGATGAGCGTGACCTTGACCCCCAATGCCGCGAGCATCGAGGCGTACTCGGTCCCGATCACCCCGCCCCCCACCACGATCATCGAGCTCGGGAGCTTCTTGAGCGACAGCAGCTCGTCGGAGGTCACGATGTTCGCGTCGTCGAAGGAGACGTTCCGCGGGCGGGCGGGCCTGGTCCCCACCGCGATCACAAAGTAGTCCGCGCTGAGCGCCTCGGAGGCGTGCTCCCCCACCACGTCGATGGTCTTCGCGTCGCGGAACTGGGCGCGCCCGGTCGTCAGCACGATCCCGTTGCTCGAGAAGTGCCCGCGGATGAGGTCGATCTCCGCCTTGATCACCTCGCGGCAGCTCGTCACCAGCTCCTGGAACCCTGTCTCACGCGCCGCGGCAAAGTCGCGCAGACGCGGCGCGAACGCCGACTTGCCCAGCAGCGACAGGATCGCCTCGCGCAGCGCCTTGCTGGGGATCGTCCCCGTGTTCACCGCCGCCCCGCCCACGACTTCCATCTTCTCGACCACGCAGACACGCTTCCCGAGCTTGGCGGCCTGGATGGCGGCCTTCTGCCCGGCGGGCCCGCTCCCGATGACACAGAGGTCGAAGTGGCGCATGCGAGTGCATCCTAGATCGACCACGATCCGCACAGGGCCCAATAAAACACGCGCGGGCGCGGCTCCTGCGCCCGCACGCGCGGCGCACGCGCCCCAGACCGCTCGCGCCCGCCCCGCCACGGCGCCGATCGGTGGACGGGCCCCCACGCATTTCGTACATCTGTCCTGCTGAATCGTGGCAGCCCGCACCGAGCGTGGACGGATGGGGTCGGCCTCCAGTCGTTCAATCGTTCCGGGCCCGCAAGGGGGGAGTGATCATCATGTCGTTGACGAAGAAGAGTCGTTGGACGGACGGCCGCATCGCGGTCGCCGCCCTGGCCGTCATTGCCGGTCTGGCTGTCTCGCTGCGCCCGCCCGCGGGTGTGCACGCCGAGGCGGCCCCGGCGTCGTACCCCCTCGCGGGCATCATCCGCGACTTCCGCCCCGGGCACACCGACTTCGCCGCCGGTCGCGGCGATCTCCTGGCGTACTCGGTGGGGAACGTCTCGGGCACGCTCTCGGCGACGGGGCTCCCCGAGTACACCGGATTGGGTCGGGCCGTGACCACCGCCGCCCGGGACGCGCAGGGACGCGGCATCCGCCCCTCCACCACCGGCGCCCACGCCGTCACCGACTTCCACATCTCGGGCGATTCGGTCGTCACCAACCAACCCGCCGTGGCGAAGGTGACCTTCGTGGGCTCGGCGTTTGTGGGTGGGTACGGGATCTCGGGGCGCGTGAACATCGGCTCCACCGCCCACACCCCCTTCGGCGCCTTCGAGGGCGGTTCGGCCCGGAACCTCATCGGGCAGCCCTCGATGGAGGTCGTCCTCCCGGGCACCGTCAGCAACTCCACGCCCCTCACCGTCGACGCCCGCTGCTGGCACCTCGGCGGGGGGGAGAGCATGCGCGTCAACTCCAACTCCGGCGGCAAGCAGGTCCAGGCTCTCCGCAACGGCGACTCGGCGCCCAGCGTCGCCGGGTTCGGCGGGCAGGTCTCCGCCAAGGACATGCTCACCAACTACATCGACACCGCCACCAACAAGATCACCCTCCGCGACAACCAGGTCATCTACCTCTTCGAGGTCGGCAGCACCGACACCGACTCCTCGGCGTTCGACATGCAGGACCTGGTCGTCCTGGTCGATCTCGCCTCCGACGCGTCGTACTTCGAGGAACCCACGACGCCCGCCACCGGCTGCGCCACCATCCACGACACCGCCGCCGTGCTCGGCGCGGCGGACACGGGCGGGGTGAGCTCCGCCTCGTCCTTCGCCCAGTGGTTCACCGACGTGCCCGGGCAGAACCTCTCCGCGCGCCAGATCATCCAGATGTCCAGGGACGCTCAGGGGAACTACGTCTACTCCACCTCCAACTTCGATCCGATCAACGGGGCGCTCTACGGCAACCAGTCCGCCAGCGCCAACCGCGGCTTCACCTTCAGCATCGACGCGGAGATGAACTACTCCAAGTGCGCCGGGCAGTTCCTTGAGTTCTCCGGCGACGCCGACGCCTGGGTCTTTGTGAACGGGAAGCTCGCCCTCGACATGGGCGGGGCGCACGGCACGCAGTCGCAGGTGGTGGACATGGACCGGCTCGACCTGCCGGACGGGCAGCCCGCCCGGATCCAGATGTTCTTCGCCCCGCGTTCTTCCACTGCCGCTTTCACGCTCAAGTCCAACGCGGTCATGAACTCGCGGACGACCATCGACGCCCCGCCGGTCTCCGGGCTCTACGACTGATCCAGAGCCAAAGCGCCGCGATTGCCGCAAGCCCCCGCCCACCCCGCGGGGGCTTTTTCATTCCCGGTTTTGCGACCCCTCACACCCCCGAGGTCTCGATGCGTCTCAGGGCGTCTCGAAGCCCACACGACTTCCTCCCACCCTAACATCACGAAATGCACCCCACCACCGACCAGATCCGGCGCACCTTCATCGACTTCTTCGCGAAGCAGCACGGGCACACCTTCGTCCCCAGCTCCCCCGTCGTCCCCCACGACGACCCCACGCTGCTCTTCACCAACGCGGGAATGAACCAGTTCAAGCCGCTCTTTCTGGGCCAGGCCGACCCCGCCACCGACTTCGGCCGCCTCCGCCGGGCCGTCAACTCCCAGAAGTGCATCCGCGCCGGCGGGAAGCACAACGACCTCGACGATGT
>CAZTJZ010000163.1:0-3804 GCA_964614075.1 uncultured Phycisphaeraceae bacterium | reverse complement strand
AGGACGTCAGGTTCTCATCCTGAAAACAGGGGTTCGAATCCCCTTGGGGTCATTGCCTCCGCCCTCGCGGAGGCTTTTTCAATTGCACCGGCGCCGATCACTCACGCCACGAGCCTTCGAGACCGCTACCGCCGACCCTTGTTCATCCGGTTGGGGCCGCGATGCGACCGGAAACCCGCGGGCGTCGAAGGCTTGGGCGCGTGCCCACCCTCGGATGATCTGGGTCGAGGCTCGCCATGTTTGGGCCGGGCCGGGGGCTGGTGCTCGCCCCGGGAAGTCCCCCGGGAAGCCCCCGATGGTCCGTGCGGTCGGGCGCCCCCGCCGGAGTTCCTGGGCGAAGCCCCTCGCGAGCCGCGTCCGCCGCGCGGGTGTTCCTCGCGGCGTCGCTCGCCAGCGCCCAGCCCGGCCGGCTCGGGCGCCAGCCGCTCGAACTCCGGCAGTGGCCTGGGCGGGATGGGCCCGCCGAGCAGGCGTTCGATGTCGCGCAAGAGCCCGCGCTCCTCGTGGTCGCAGAAGGCGATGGCGATCCCCTTGGCCCCGGCGCGCCCGGTCCGCCCGATGCGGTGCACGTACGCCTCGGGGTCCATGGGCAGGTCCATGTTGATCACGTGCGTGATCCCGTCCACGTCGAGCCCGCGCGCCGCGACGTCCGTCGCGACCAGCACCTGCGCCCGCCCCTCCCGGAACTTGTCGAGCGCCCGCACACGCTGGTTCTGGGCCTTGTTCCCGTGGATCATCTCCGCCCGAATGCCGGCCCGGATGAGCCTCCGCCCCACGCGGTCCGCCCCGTGCTTGGTCTTGGTGAACACCAGCACCCGCGTCGCCGCCGGGTCCCGCAGGAAGTGCGTGAGCAGCGCCTGCTTGTCCCCGCGCGGGAGAAAGTACAGCGACTGTTCGATCTTGGGCGCCGCCGACGACACGGGCGAGACCGCCACACGCACCGGATCGCGCAGCAGCGTCGCCGCGAGCTTCGCCACCGCCGCGGGCATCGTCGCCGAGAACAGCAGCGTCTGACGCTTCGCCGGCGTGGCCGCCGCGATCTGCCGGATCGGCTGGATGAACCCCATGTCCAGCATGCGGTCCGCCTCGTCGAGCACCAGCACCTTGATGTGCGACAGGTGCACGTGGCGCTGCTCCATGAGATCGATCAGCCGCCCGGGCGTCGCGATGAGCACGTCCACCCCGTGGTGGATCGCCCGGACCTGGTGGAACTGGCTCACCCCGCCGAAGATCACCGCGTGCGACAGCCCGGTCTCCAGGCCGTACGTCCCGAAGCTCTCCCCGATCTGCCCCGCGAGCTCGCGCGTGGGCGAGAGCACGAGCACCTGCGCGTGACGCGGGCCACGCTGCGTCTTGTCCGGGAGCGTCTGCAGCAGCTTCTCCAGGATCGGCAGCGCGAACGCCGCCGTTTTCCCCGTCCCGGTCTGCGCGATCCCCAGCACGTCGCGACCGCTCAGCACCACGGGGATCGCCTGCGCCTGGATCGGCGTGGGCTCGGTGTACCCCTGGGCGGCCAGGGCGCGCAGAATCGGCTGCGAAAGATGAAGCTTCGAGAATGGCATGCGGTCCGGGTTTCCTTCGACGCCACCCACGCGTGCCCATGCACGCCCACAGGGGCGCCGTTGCGTAGGGCGGATCAGGCCGTACTGGTCAAAGAGAACGCGACCGACGGCGCACACGCGCCCCGATCGCGGCCAGCAGAAACCCAGCACACAGCCCAGGAACCCCCGGCGATCCCTCCATCATAGGAACACCAACCCTCACGCGTGGCACACCCGCTTTTCTCCCATTTGCGCCCGGGCCCGCCGCGCCCCTCCCGTATCCTCACCACGCATGATCGCCCCCGCGGCCAACACCCTTATCGCCATCCCGGGCTTCCAAGATCCCGTCAGCAGCCTGACCCACCTGGGCGGCGCCGTCGCCTTCGCCCTGGTCAGCATCGCGCTCGTCCGCCGCGGGCTCGCGACCGCGAGACTCCTCCGCGCCCAAGGCTTCACCCATCAATCACCCCGGACCGTCTCCCTCGTCGTCTTCGCCCTCTCCGCGGTGATCCTCCTCTCCTTCAGCGGTGTGTTCCACCTGCTCGGCGCCGGCGAGGCGCGCAATGTGCTCCAACGCCTCGACCACGCCGCGATCTTCGTCCTCATCGCCGGAACCTTCACGCCCATCCATGCCATCTATTTCCGCGGGCCCTGGCGATGGGGAATGCTCCTGTTCATCTGGACCGTCGCGATCGGCGGCGTCACGCTCAAGTCCATCTTCTTCACCCACGTCCCCGAGTGGCTCGGGCTCGCGCTCTACGTCGCCATGGGCTGGGTCGGCGCCCTCTCGATGTTCGCCCTCACCACACGCCACGGCTTCCGCACCGCAAGACCCCTCCTCCTCGGAGGGATCGCCTACACCATCGGCGCCGCCATCGAGCTCGCCGACCCCGGGCCCATCATCCGGGGCGCCGTCCGCGCCCACGAGATCTTCCACGTCTTCGTGCTGCTGGGCCTGGGCCTCCACTACCACGCCGCCTGGATCGCCGCGGGACACCCCGGCCCGAGCCAACTCGACCCCGCGAGCACGCCGAAGCCCACACGCACGCCGGCGGCAAGCACACCCTCGGCCGCGGCATAGGCCACGCCGCCGCACCCAGAGTTCCGTCGAACCGCGCCGAATCTCCGCGTCACAGGTGGGGCGGACTTCCAGGACCGCCGGGGCAACGACAAACCGCACGGGTCGGGAAGCGCCCGTTCCAGCAAGACAGCGATCGTTCTCGCCTCAGCCCCCCAGCAGCGGGTTCTTCGCCCCGTGGCGGTACGTCGCGCTCGGGCTCATGTTCTTCATCGGGTTCAGCAGCACGTCCGTGTGCAGCTCGCCCGCGTCGGGCGTGGGGCTCTCCTCGGCGAACTCCATCGCCTTCTTCACCACCTCGCGCACCTCGCTCTGCATCTGCGTGAACGCCGCCTCGCTCAAGACCGGCTTCCCCGACGCGTCCTTCCGCTCGTGCATGAGCTGGTGCGCCAGCCGGTCGATCGAGTCCTTGCTCTTGAACTGCTCCACCTCGTCCTTCGTGCGGTACTTCTGCGGGTCCGACATCGAGTGCCCGAGGTACCGGTACGTCTTAAGGTCCACGAACGCCGGCTTCTGGTTCTCCCGGCACCAGTCCACCAGCGGCTTGAAATCATCGTACAGCGAGAGCACGTCGAACCCGTCGATGGTCTCCCCGCGGATCCCGTACGCGTCGGCCTTCTTCGTGAGATCGCGCGCCATCGTCGTCCCGCGCTCGATCGACGTCCCCATGCTGTAGCCGTTGTTCTCCACGACCCAGATGCACGGAATGTCGAACAGCCCGCCCAGGTTCATCGCCTCGTGCAGCGCGCCCTGATTGAGCGCCCCGTCGCCGAGATAGCACAGCGCGACCTTCTTCGTCGCGGGCGAGCCGTCGAGCGAGTGCCCCAGGACCTCCCACTCGGACCGCGAGGCGAAGGCGAGCCCCAGCCCCACGGGCGTCTGGGCGCCCACGATTCCGTGCCCCCCGAACAGCCAGTGCGGCTTGTCGAACATGTGCATCGACCCGCCCTTGCCCTTGGCGCACCCGGTGGACTTTCCGAACATCTCGGCCATGCACGCGCCCGGGTCCATCCCGCGCGCCAGCGCGTGCCCGTGATCGCGGTACGCGGTGATGATCGGGTCGTCGGGCTGCAGCGAGCCGATCGTGCCCACCGCCGCCGCCTCCTGGCCCGTGTACAGGTGACAGAACCCGCCGATCTTCGCCTGCTGGTACGCCTGCCCGCAGCGGTTCTCGAACTCCCGGAT
>CAZTJZ010000162.1:0-3812 GCA_964614075.1 uncultured Phycisphaeraceae bacterium | reverse complement strand
GCACTACCCCGTGCTCTACACGGGAACGCACGGGCGCGTCGCCCACGAGTTCATCCTCGACGTCCGCCAGTTCGAGAAGTCCGCCGGCGTAAAGGTCGACGACTTCGCCAAGCGCCTTATGGACTACGGCTTCCACGCCCCGACCATGAGCTTCCCCGTCCCCGGCACGCTCATGATCGAGCCCACCGAGAGCGAGTCCAAGGCCGAGCTCGATCGGTTCTGCGACGCCATGATCCTCATCCGCGAGGAGATCCGCGACATCGAGCTGGGCAAGCTCCCGCGCGACGACAACCCCCTCAAGCACGCCCCGCACACCATGCACGCCGTCAGCGCCGACGCCTGGTCCCACCCCTACGGACGCGAGCGAGCGGCGTTCCCGGCCCCCTGGGTCCGCGCGCACAAGTTCTGGCCCAGCGTCGGACGAATCGACAACCCCTACGGCGACCGCAACCTCGTCTGCGTCTGCCCGCCCATGAGCGCCTACTCGGGAAGCTAAGGGCCCTTCCACATGCTCGACCCCGCGCCCTACCTCGCCCAGGCACAGCCCCATTAC
This sequence comes from uncultured Phycisphaeraceae bacterium, assembly GCA_964614075.1. Lineage (GTDB taxonomy): Bacteria > Planctomycetota > Phycisphaerae > Phycisphaerales > UBA1924. The sequence goes on along the minus strand of CAZTJZ010000162.1, from coordinate 3,259 downwards.
CGCGCGGGGCGCTTCGAGCAGGCGGCGGGGGTGCTGCGACGCGGGCTGGAGAAAGACCCCGCCAGCACGCCGCTCCTCCAGGGGCTCAGCCACCTGCTCATGAAGCTCGCGCGCCACGAGCAGGCGATCTTTCTGCTCGAGCGTGCCACCGCCATCCGCCCCGCCGACCCGCAGCTCTTCATGCTCCTGGGCGAGGTCTGCCGCGAGGCCAAGAAGCCGCAGGCCTCGACCAGGGCCTACGCGCGGAGCTACGCGCTCGCGCCGCACGTGGCCCGCACGGGATTGGAGTACGCCTCGGCGCTGCTCCGCGAGGGGCGGTCCGAGGAGGGCTACGCCGTCGATGCCGAGGTCTATCGCCGACACCCCGACGACGCCGCGGTCATCGCCCAGTACGCCGCCGATCACGATGCGCGGGGCCTGCTCGACGAGACCATCGCCACGCTCCGCCGGGGTGTGGCGATTCACCCCGACAACGCCTGGCTCCGCCAGCAGCTCCTGCTCCCGCTGATGCGGGCGCCCGCCATCGAACCGCGCGAGATCTTCCTGCACCACGCCGCCCTGGGCGCCATGCTCGAGCGCATGATGCCCCGCGACCCGCGCCCGCACGCCAACACCCGCGACCCCGCGCGCCCGCTCCTCGTGGGCTACGTGAGCCAGGACTTTCGCAACCGCTCCGTGGGCCACTTCATCGAGCCCATCTTCGAGCGCCACGACCCGGCCGCGTTCCGCCTCGCCGCGTACCACAACACCCTCGAAGAGGACGAGCTCACCGCTCGCCTCAAGACACGCTGCGCGATCTGGAGAGACATCGCGCCCACCGACGATCCGGGCGTCGCCGACCAGATCCGCGCCGACGGCGTCGACATCCTCGTCGACCTCTCTGGGCACACCGGCATGGGACGCCTGGGCCCCTTCTGCTCGAAGCCCGCCCCCGTCCAGTTCACCTACCTCGGCTACGCCAACACCACCGGGCTCTCGACCATCGACTACCGCCTCGTCGATTTCTGCACCGACCCGTCCGGGGCCGAGGCCTTCGCCACCGAGACGCTCCTGCGCCTCGAGGGCTGCTTCCTCTGCTACGCGCCCCCGCCCCACGCGGGCGAGCCCGCCTCGCCCCCCTCCCGCGCCCGCGGCCACGTCACCTTCGGGAGCTTCAACACCCTGACCAAGGTCGGCCGACCCGTCGTCGAGCTCTGGTCGCGCCTCCTCCACGCCGTCCCGGGCTCCAGGCTCTTGCTCAAGGCCAAGGCCCTCGACTCTCCCGCGGCGATCGCGCAGTATCACGCCTGGTTCGCCGAGCACGCCATCGACCCGACACGCCTCGATCTCCGCCCCGAGACCAAGAGCAAGGGCGACCACCTCGCCGCCTACCGCGACATGGACATCGCCCTCGACACCTTCCCCTACAACGGCACCACCACGACCATGGAGGCCCTCTGGATGGGCGTCCCCGTCGTCGCCCTCGCGGGCCACTCCCACGTCTCGCGCGTGGGCGTCAGCCTGCTCACGAACGTCGGACACCCTGAGTGGATCGCCCAGAACCCCGCGGACTACCTCGCCATCGCGTCCTCGCTCGCGGGCGATCTGCCGCGCCTCGAGTCGCTCCGCACCTCGCTCCGCCCGCAGCTCGCGGCCAGCACTCTCTGCGACGCCGCGGCGTTCACACGCCGTCTCGAAAAGGTCTACCGCGAGGCCTGGGCGCGGTGGTGCGCCTCCGCGCCATAGCCCGCACGCGTACCCTGCCCGCATGAAGCTCACGCGAACCCCCCGCGGCGTCTACATCGAACGCCCAGGCCAGCCGCCGCTCCCCCTCGCCTACATCATGGGCATCGGCATGAACTACGCCGCCCACGCGCTCGAGCAGGGCAAGGGCGTCCCCGAGCGGCCCGTCGTCTTCACCAAGAACCCCGCCGCCCTCTCGCTCCACGCCGACGAAATCATCGTCCCCAAGGTCTGCCAGGACCGCCCTCAGGTCGACTTCGAGGCCGAGCTCGCCGTCATCCTGGGCGAGAATCCCGCGGGCGGGTTGATCCGCGACGTTCCCCTCGACCGGGCACTCTCCTGCGTCCTCGCCTACACCGCCGCCAACGACGTCTCCGCGCGATGGTGGCAGAAGGACGGCTCGGGCGGGCAGTTCTGCCGCGGCAAGAGCTTCGACACCTTCTGCCCCCTGGGCCCGCGCCTCGTTCCAGCGGGCGAGATCCCGGATCCTCAGAACCTCCGCGTCCGCTGCCGCGTCAACGGGGCGCTCATGCAGGACGCCAGCACCAGCGACATGATCTTCCCCGTCGCCACCCTCATCCACGAGCTCTCCAAGGGCACCACACTCCTCCCGGGCACGGTCATCCTCACCGGCACGCCCAGCGGCGTCGGCTTCGCCCGCACGCCCCCCGTCTTCCTCAAGCCGGGCGACCGCGTCGAGGTCGAGATCGAACGCGTCGGGACGCTCACCAACACCGTCCGCTTCGAGTAGCGGTTCCTCGCCCATTCGACCACCCGTGACCGACGCGACCGACCCCATCCTCGCGACCGACCTCGCCGGGATTTCCCTGCGCAGCCCCGTGATCCTCGCCGCGGGCACCGCGGGCTACGTGCGCGAGATGGGCGACGTCCTCGACCTCTCGCGCGTGGGCGCCCTGGTCACCAAGTCCATCACCGTCGAGCCGCGCGAGGGCAACCCCACCTGGCGGATCTTGGAGTCCACGCGCCACCGCGCCATGCTCAACGCCATCGGGCTCGCCAACGTCGGGATCGAGCGCTTCATGCTCGAATACGCCCCGGCGATCGCCTCCTCGCCCTGCCCCGTCTTCGTCTCGATCTCCGAGTGGTCCGTCGAGGGATTTGCCAACGTCGCCCGCGCCGTCCAGACCCTCGACGCGGTCCCCGCGGTGGAGCTCAACGTCTCCTGCCCCAACGTGAAGAACGGGTGCGAGTTCGGGTCCGACCCCGCGCTCCTGCGAGAGCTCGTCGCCGCCGTGCGCGAAGCCCTCCCCTCCAAACGCCTCTTCGCGAAACTCAGCCCGACGGTGATGGGTGTTCCGGGCGGGATCGCTTCCATCGCCCACGCCGCCCTCGACGCCAGGTGCGCCCCCGCCGGGCCCAACCGCCGCCCCGGCGTCGACGGGCTTTGCATCGCCAACACCATCCCCGCCCTCGCCCTCGACGTGCGCACACGCCTCCCCCGCCTCGCCCGCGGGAGCGGCGGGCTCTCCGGGCCCGCCAGCCACCCCGTCGCCGTCAAGCTCGTCAGCGACGCCTA
>CAZTJZ010000161.1:0-3904 GCA_964614075.1 uncultured Phycisphaeraceae bacterium | reverse complement strand
GGGCGGCGAGGGCGAGGGGAGCAGCGTTCACGCCTTGCCCCCCTTGTCCTTGAACATCTTGAGCATGCGGTCGGTGATCATGAACCCGCTGACGATGTTGGTCATGGAGGCGAAGAGGGCGATGGACCCCAGGACGCGGACCCAGGTGGGGTAGTGCTCGCCGCCGGCGATGAGGATGGCGCCGACGACGGCGATGGCGGAGATGGCGTTGGTGAGGGACATGAGGGGCGTGTGGAGGAGGCGGGAAACACGCCGGATGACGCCCATGCCGATGAAGGTCGCGAGCATGAAGACGAAGAGGAGGGCGACAAGGTCGAGCCCGCCCGGGTTGGCGGCGGCGAAGGAGAGTTCAGCGGGCATGGGCGAGGGCCTCCCGGGTCTTGGCGTGGGTGATCTCGCCGTCGCGGGTGATGGTGCAGCCCTGGATGATCTCGTCGGTGGGGTCCGGGGCGAGGGCCTTGTCCTTGGTGAAGGCGAGGATGAAGTTGGTGAGGTTTCGTGACCAGAGGGTGCTGGCGTGGGTGGGCATGCCGGCGGGGACGTTGAGGGGTGCGGCGATGGTGACGCCGTGCTCGACGATGGTGGACCCGGGGCGGGAGAGCTCGCAGTTTCCCCCGCCGTCGGCGGCGAGATCGACGATGACGCTGCCGGGTTTCATGGAGCGGACGACGTCGGCGGGGAGGAGTCGCGGGGCGGTGACTCCGCCGATGAGCGCGGTGGTGAGGACGACGTCGGAGACGGCGCACTGCTCGGCGAGGAGCTGGCGTTGGCGGCGCTGGTCGTCGTCGGAGAGCTGCTTGGCGTAGCCTCCCCCGGCCTGGGCGGAGTGAGCGAGGTCGATTCCGACGTACTTGGCGCCGACGCTATCAATCTGTTCCTTGACCTCGGGGCGGACGTCGGTGGCGAAGACGGTGGCGCCCAGGCGGCGCGCGGTGGCGATGGCCTGGAGCCCGGCGACGCCCGCGCCGATGACGAAGACCTTGGCGGCGAGGACGGTGCCGGCGGCGGTCATGAGCATGGGGAAGTACTTGCCCAGGGCGAGGGCGCCGAGGAGCACGCCGCGGTAGCCCGAGATGTTGGCCATCGAGCTGAGCGTGTCCATCGCCTGGGCCCGGGTGGTGCGGGGGATGGCGTCGGTGGAGTAGGCGGTGACGCGCTGGTCGCGGAGGGCGCGGACGGCGTCGAGGTTCCGGGTGGGCATGAGCGAGGTGAGGAGCACGGCGCCCTCGCGCATTGGTGCGAGTTCGTTCGCGGGTGTGGTGGTGGGGGCGGTGACCTTGAGGACCAGGTCGGCGGAGGCGAGGAGCGAGGCCGCGTCGCGCTCGAGGGTCGCGCCGGCGTCGGCGTAGGCGGCGTTAGAGAAGCCCGCGGCGAGGCCGGCGCCCTGCTCGACGGCGACGGAATACCCGGCGGCGAGGAGCTTCTTCAAGGACTCGGGGACGAGCGCGACGCGGGTCTCCCCGGGACGGACCTCTCTGGGCACCGCGATCCGCATGCGTAGGCTTCTCCGGCCTGGGGCCCGCGAGGGGCTTGGTCCAGGGGCAGCACCACCCTATTCCCGCGTAGCGTAACCGGAATCGGGCACGCCGGGGCGGCTCGCGGGGCTGTCGGATGTAGAAAACGGAGAAACCAACATGCTGACGACCCTTGTTGCCGCGCTGGGCTTGTGCTCTGGGGTGATGGAGGCGGGAGAGCACCCAGCGTCGCGGACGCTGAGCGTGGACGTGGTGGAGCTGGTCGCGGGGCGCGAAGCGCTCGGGCTGGCCGAGCACGGAGTGATGCGGGAGGGCGTGCTGTACCTCTTCGCGAACGGCGAGAACAAGAAGGCGTTCGAGGCCTCGCCCGCGAAGTACGAGGTGGCGGACGGCGGGGCGTGCGCGAAGATGGGCCCGCTGTCGGGGATGGGGGACGCACGCCGGCACGCGGTGCATGGCGGGCGGCTGTACTTCTTTGCGTCGGATTCGTGCCGGGAGACGTTCCTCAAAGATCCGGCGGCGCACATCGAGCTGGACGACGCGAGGCCGGAGGGCACGGAGGAGTCGCAGGCGAGCGGGCGGCAAGCGCTGGAGCGTTGGGCGGCGTACGCCGGGGGCGAGGCGGTGCAGGGTCTGCGGACGTATCGCCACGAGATCTCACGCATGGTGCGTCAGGGCGAGAAGGACTGGACGGTGCGCGATGAGGTCTCGATCGAGTTTCCGGGGCGGTTTTTCTCACGGAACTCGTGGGGCGAGGAGTTTGTGTACGACACGATCTCGGCGCCTGAGGGCGGGGCGATGGGCAAGCCCGGGACGCGGGAGCGCGTCGCGGAGAGCCGGGCGCGGGCGCACACGCGGATGCTGGCGCGGCTCCCGGTGGTGATCCTGCGGGGGCGGGGCGAGAACGGGTTCGTGGCGGTGGGGGAGAAGGGCCCGGAGGGAGTCGACCGCGTGCGCGTGTGGCTGCACGGCGCCTCGACGCGGCTGGACATCGACCGGGCGACGGGGCGGCTGATCTCGATGCGGTACACCGCGCGCGAGGGGACGCAGAAGATCGTGGAGGTGGAGCGGGTGTTCACGGAGGAGGCGACGCACGCGGGCGTGACGCTGCCCGCGGCGTGGAAGGACACGGTCGGCGGGAAGGAACGCGAGCCGGTGCGGCTCAAGAAGGTCGAGATCAACCCCGCGCTGGAGGACGGGCTGTTCCGGGTGCCGGCGTGGGAGTGAGCGGTGGGTGAGGTGGGGGCGATCAGCGCATGGGGAGCGTGAGGCGGTGCTGAGCGGCGCAGGCCTTGGCGTCTTCGTAACCGGCGTCGGCGTGGCGGAGGACGCCCATGGCGGGGTCGTTGGTGAGGACGCGTTCGAGGCGTTGGGCGGCTTCGGGCGTGCCGTCGGCGACGATGACCTGCCCGGCGTGCTGGCTGTAGCCGATGCCCACGCCGCCGCCGTGGTGGAAGCTGACCCAGGAGGCGCCGCTGGCGGTGGCGACGAGGGCGTTCAAGATGGCCCAGTCGCTGACGGCGTCGCTGCCGTCCTTCATGCCCTCGGTTTCGCGGTTGGGGCTGGCGACGCTCCCGCAGTCGAGGTGGTCACGTCCGATGACGATGGGGGCCTTGACGCGTCCGGCGCGGACGAGGTCGTTGAAGAGGAGGCCGGCCTTGGCGCGCTGGCCCTGCCCGAGCCAGCAGATGCGTGAGGGGAGCCCCTGGAACTGGACGCGGTCGCGGGCGAGGGTGAGCCACTTTCGCAGGTCGAGATCGTCGGGGAAGAGCTCGATCATGGCGCGGTCGGTGGTGTAGATGTCCTGCGGGTCTCCCGAGAGAGCGACCCAGCGGAAGGGCCCGCGTCCGACGCAGAACTGGGGGCGGATGTAGGCGGGGACGAAACCCGGGAAGCTGAAGGCGTCCTCGTAGCCGTGGTCGAGGGCGCGCTGGCGGATGTTGTTGCCGTAGTCGAAGGTGACGGCCCCGGTCTTCTGGAGCGCGACCATGGCGCGGACGTGGCGTTCCATGGAGGCGAGGGCGCGGGCGACGTACTCCTTGGGGTAGGCCCTGCGGAAGAGGGCGGCCTCGGCGACGGTCATCTCGGCGGGGACGTAGCCGGTGAGCGGGTCGTGGGCGCTGGTCTGGTCGGTGAGGGCGTCGGGGGTGATGTCGAGCTCGACGAGCCGCTCCAGGAGTTCGACGGCGTTGCAATTGACGCCGACGGACAGGGCGCGACCGGCGTCGGCGTGCTCCAGGGCGCGGTCGATGGCGCGGTCCACGTCATCAACGACCTCGTCGAGGTATCGCGTGGCGACGCGGCGGGCGAGCTTTTCGTGGTCGACGTCGGCGATGAGGCAGGTTCCGCCGGCCATGGTGATGGCCAGGGGCTGAGCGCCGCCCATCCCGCCGCAGCCCGCGGTGACGCAGAGACGCCCGGCGAGAGAG
>CAZTJZ010000160.1:0-4164 GCA_964614075.1 uncultured Phycisphaeraceae bacterium | reverse complement strand
GCCGGACGCCAAGGGACGCCCCGCCGTGCAGTACATCTCCGCCCACGGCACGGGCACCCAGGAGAACGACCGCATCGAGACCAAGGCCGTCAAGGGCGTCTTCGGCCCGCTCGCGCCCAAGGTCCCCTTCTCCAGCGTCAAGAGCATGCTCGGCCACCTCATCCAGGCCGCCGGCGCCGTCGAGCTCATCACCTGCGTCCAGGCCATCCGCACCGGCTGGATCCCGCCCACCATCAACCTCACCCACCAAGACCCCGAGTGCGACCTCGACTACGTCCCCAACGCCGCACGAGACCTCAACCCCTCCGGCGGCGTGCAGACGTGCCTCTCCAACTCCTTCGGCTTCGGCGGCCAGAACGACACGATCTGCGTGAAACGCTTCGTGTAACTCAAGCACCCCTCCTCCTCCTCGTGGCACAGGCGTCCCGCCTGTGTCTCCCTCTCCTCCTCTTCTTCTCTCCCCTCTTCCTTGCTTCCCTCTTCCTCTCTTCTCCTCACACCCTCATCCACCAACTCATCCGCGCCCATGACCACCCGGCGCGCGCCAACTCGCGGTCACGCCCCGCTCGCGCATTGACACGCGCTCCCCGCGCGGTACCTTCGCCGCATGGACCACGCTCACTCTTCTAAGCCCCCCGCCGACAACGACATCATCTCGGCCCTCTTCGACACCTCGCGCCCCCTCGCCGAGCACGCCGCCGATCTCAACCTCTCCCTCGCCGAGCTCGCCCACCGCGCCACCGCCGCGCCCCTCCGCGCCGCCCTCGACGCCTTCCGCGATCTCTTCACCCTCCGCGCCGACCTCCTCCGCGCCAACGCCGCCGCCCTCGCTATCGCCAAGCTCGAGCACCTCCTCCTCACCGCCGACGACCCCGTCGAGCTCCGCCGCGCCGCCGCCCTCCTCCTCTTCCTCACCCGCCGCTCCCGCGGCATGGGACAGCCCGCGCCGCCGCCGTCTCCACCAACGCCTCCCCCGACCACTCCTCGTCCCACTCCCGTCCCGCCACAATCGCGAACGTCACCGAGCGACCGCCACGCCCGGCCGTCCGCATCGCCAGTTCCTTCGCCTTCGCAGCCCTCTTCAGCACCCCCCCGTGAAGTGCCCGAGGAAAAAAATCAGATCATCAATCGTCACCCCGCCGTCGGGCGTCCCCGGGTCCAGCCCGTCGTCATCCAGGTCGGCCTCGGCGCTCCCCGAGGCGAACACCCCGAGGAAATACACCAGATCGTCGATCGTCACGCCCTGGTCCGGCGTGCCCGTCCCGCTCCCGTCATCCAGGTCCGCCGGGCACGGCGGTCGCGGCGGGGCCAGCCGATACTTGAACGACGGGCCCATGAACCGCGCCGTGGTGTTCACCGCCGTGTTCGGGTACGAAAGCCCGGGACCGCCCCCGCCCGAGCGCCACGTCCCCAAGATCACCCCGGGCCCCACGCTCATGGCGCTCGCCGCGACGTTGTGCCCGAAGTCGCCCGTCGAGACCGCCGCCACGATGTACTCACGCCCGGCGGTGAGCCGCGCGGGCGGGATCTCCGCATACCGGAACAGGTTCTCGCGCGGCGCCGCCGTTCCGGCCGGCACGCTGATCGACGCGACAAGCTCGCGCGTCGCCACGTCGTAGATCCCCACAGGGTGCGGCACGTCGAGCCCCTCGCCGCCGGAGAACAGATCGTCGTAGTACCCCAGCGCGGTCACCTCGACGTCATCGCGGATCTCGAACGACGTGCCGTGCACGCCCGAGTTGGTGTTGGACTCGAAGGCCTGCGGAATCGTCCAGGCCGGATCGGTCGGCGGGAGCACCTCACCCGCGTCGATGAGCAGCGTGATGGACTGGTCGTTGCCCCCGCCCGGGTCCAGCACGCTCGCCTGGAGCGCCACTCTCCCGCCGATCACCGCCCGACCGGCGCCAAAGTTCCGGCTGCGTCCCGCGAGGAACATCTGTGTGATGGTCCTCGACCCGCCCGCGGGAAGCGTCACCACGTCGCCCTTGCGCAGGAGGCGTATCAGCGCCCCGTCGGGTCTTCGGAGAAACAGCGCCTCGTTGTTGCTCGCGGTGATCGCGCCGGTGAGGGGCGTCTGGAACACCACCGCGCCCTCGGCGCTGATCGACGGCACGAAGTTCACCGGCCCAAAGTTCACGCCCGCGAGCCCGGGCACCGGCGCCCCCTCGCGCACGAGCAAGGTGAGCGTCCCCGCCCGATACAGCCACAGCGAGTCGTCGTTCGCCGTGCTCACCCCGGCGCCCGCCAGCCTGGCCCGGAACACCAGCGAGCCGTTGCACGCGGCCATCTGGGGCACGGTCTGCGCTCCGAACGTCGCCCCGGCCAGCCCGGGCGCCGCGTCGCCGAAGCGAACAACCTTGCGGAACCCGCCAGGCGGGCCGAAGAAGATCGCCTCGTCGTTCGTGGGCGAGCCCGCGCCCTGGAGCAAGGAATAGAACGCGTAGTTGCCCAGCCCGTCGACGTCCATCCCGCCGAAGGTTTCATACTGAACGCCCGCGGGCAGATCCGCGGCCTGGTCCAGGACGCGCGCGAGGCGGGTGAGGTTGCCGGGCGTGCCGAGGAACAGCCCTGCATCGCCCGCCGCGCCGCCCGTCAAGGACACGCGGAAGAGCACGCGGCCGTCCTCCTCGATCCCGCCCACGACCGGAGCGCCCGCGACGCCTGGAGTTGTGCCCGGGATGGGGTCACCCTCGCGGACCAGGGCGCCGGCGAGCGTGCTCGACTTGTAGTACAGCATCCCGTCGTTCGTCCCGGTGACGCCGGCTCCGCTGAGAACGCCCGTGCCGACGATAACCCCCGCGTGAACCCGCGGCACCAGGAACGCCGAGAAGTTCACTCCCGCCGCGAGCCCCTGGGCCTGGGATCCCTCGCGCATCAGCAGCGGGAACGAGGGCGCGGGCCCGAACCACGCGGCACCGTCGTTGGCGCTCGTCACGCCCGTTCCCGAGACCACGCTAGAAAAGTGAATGTTGCCCAGGTCGTCGAACAAGTACGTCGCGCTGAACGGCGAGACATTGGGCGCCGTGGGCGTGATCGAGACCCCCGCGGGAAGCCCGGGGGCAGGGGACCCGGCGCGGAACACGAGCGACAGCGCGTCGGGCTGGCCGCGCACGAACACGAAGTTGTCCAAGGGGGTGACGCCCGGGCCGCTCGGGCTCGCGAGGATCAGCATCGTCCCGTCGGAGTTCATCACCGGAACAGCGCCCTGATCGAACACCACGCCCGGGCCCAGGAAGTCGGCCGGGGCTCCGGGATAGATGATGGGTGTCACGACAACCTCGCCCGCCACGGGCGAGGCAACAACCGCGGCCTGGATCGCGATGCCAAGCCAGCCACCGGGACGATGTGCACGCATGAATTCCCCCTGATCCGAGAGTTTGGCGCGGGCAGTGTACCGCTTGGTCTGCCTCGGGCAGTACGAAGATTTTGTGATGAAAGGGCGGGTCCGTCCGCGTTTGACCGATCCCCCCCGGGGGATATCATCCCGGCCCCAAACGCCCTGCGGTGGGGAGGACGTTGTTCGTGCCGACCCGGAGGTGGCCGGGCGGCGAGGTGTCTCGGTTTGGGTGGGGGCCTGGTTTGTCCGCTGTTCGGGCCAGTGGTTGGGGGTTGTCCCCGGTCGGGCTCGTGCCGCTGTAGCTCAGTGGTAGAGCGCACCCTTGGTAAGGGTGAGGTCATGGGTTCAAATCCCATCAGCGGCTTTCGAGATGGGATGCGAGGAGCGGTGGGGAGGTAAAGGAAGAGGAGTTGGGCGGAGGGCGAGAGCTCTTTGACCCGGGTTCGTGCCGGCGCTGCCACTTGGGAGGTTCGGGCCTGTTGGGCCGGGCCGGGAGCGTCGGGATGTGAGATCAGCCGCGGCAGGCACGCCGTCTGACGCTCGCCTGGCTCAGGGTCAGGCTGGAGAGTGTTCGACATCGTCGGCGGGTGCCGCGGGTGAAGGTCCTCGGGTCCGGGAGCAACCCGGGTCTCGGGGGTGGAGAACGAGTCATGGCCAAGGGCGTATTCGAGCGTAAGAAACCGCACGTGAACGTGGGCACGATCGGCCACATCGACCATGGGAAGTCGACGCTGACGGCGGCGTTGTCGGCCCGTTCGGCGGCCCGGTTCGGGGGGCAGATCAAGTCCTACGCCGAAATCACCAAGGGCGGGACGGTCCGCGACGCG
>CAZTJZ010000159.1:0-4174 GCA_964614075.1 uncultured Phycisphaeraceae bacterium | reverse complement strand
ATGTCGTGGTCGTGCTGGCAGCGGGCCAGGGCCAGGTCGTGGGCCGTGTGGTACGCCCGCCCCAGCCGCGACCAGTCAAAGTCCCAGCTCTTGCGGTCGACCTCGTTCCGCAGCGCGATCCGCTCCCGCCGCTCGCCGCGGCAGAAGTCCATCAGGTACCGCGTCAGCTCAGACGCCGTGTCGTGGAAACTCCGCCCGCGCCGGTGCAGCACCTTCATCCCGAACTTGTCCGACTCCGGGTAGTTGTCCAGCACGTACCGCCCAAACCCCGCGAGGTCGCTCGTCACGCTGGGCACGCCCATGGCGGCACACTCCAGGGGTGTATACCCCCAGGGCTCGTACAAGCTCGGGAACACGCCCAGGTGACAGCCCCGCACAAACTGGTCATACTCCAGCCCCCACAGCCGGTTGTGCGGGTTGATGAAGTCCGGGTGGTACACCACCTTCACCGGATCCTCCTCGCGGTTCACCAGCCCCAGGTGGCGGATGTGGTTGAGCACCGGGTCGTTCTGGTCATCCTCCAGGATGTGCGTCACCACCATCGGGAGGCAGTGCTGCTTGAGCGCGAACTGCGCCCGCCGATATCGCAGCATCCAGTACTCGTCGATGAGATCGTCGAGCTTGAGCTTCCCCCCCGCGGCGGCGCGGGTGAAGAGCCGCTCCCGTACGCCGTCGGTGATCTTCTCGCACACCTCCTGCAGCTCGTTGAGCACCCCGCGTTTTTCCATGGCGAGAGGGTTGATGTTCTTGGTGGCGCGCCGCGAGATCACGAACAGCACCACCTGCTTCCCCAGGTTCGCCGCCTTCATCTCCGCGTTGAGACGCGCCATCGCCTCCAGGCACAGGTCAAACCCCTTGTTCCGCGGCTCGAACCGCCCCGACGTGAAGAAGTACAGCGTCCGGTCCAGATCGAAGGAATAGCTCGGGAAGAAGTGCCCCATCGTGAACCGGTGGATCTGCTCCTTGCACTCCTGGTGCAGTCGCTGCTGGTCGTGCCCGGCGTTGTACATCCCGATCGCCAGCCCGTTGGGCAGGACCACGTCCACGCTCCGCCCCAGCAGGGCCGTGCACTCCTCGGCGGTGATCGACGAGACCGTCGTGAAGACGTGCGCGCCGTGCGCGCAGGCCCGCTCGATCTTGTGCTGGGTGCGGACGTTGTAGTTCCCCGCCTCGCTCTCCTGATCGATCCACGGGAGGCGGTCGTAGAAGTCGTCACGCGAGCTCGCGATGTACCGCCCCAGGAGCGTCGCGTGCGTCGTGAAGACGGTCGCAATGGGGAGCTGCTGGCGCTTGAGCATGGGGATCACCAGCCCCGCCATCCACTCGTGGAGATGCGCGACGGTCCCCGAGCCCGACACGCTCGCGCTCGTGGGCGTGGGGCGGTGCCGCGCGATCGCCTCCAGCAACCGCTTCACCGCCAGCGCGAACGAAACCACGCCGTCGATCAGCCAGTCCTGCCCGGGTGTTTCGATGCCGTGGTCGGCGAACAGGTGGTACTTGGCGCGGTCGAGGTCCTCGCGCGGGCCCCAGTGCTCGAGGAGCAGCGTGCACGGGCGCCCGGGCACCAGCCAGCGCCCGCAGTGAACCTTGAGCCCCTCCGCCGCGAGCTGGTCCAGCGCCGCCTGGAGCCACGCCTGGCGCAGGCGGGACGCTTCGAACTCCAACGCCGCCTTGGCGTGCTCGTACGGGCCCACGCAGAGGTACTGCTCGCCCCAGCGCTGCACCATGAGCGGGACCTTGGAGCGCAGGACCTGGTAGATCCCGCCCACCTGGTTGCAGACCTCCCACGCGACCTCCACGAGCACGGGCCCGGGCGTGGCGTGGGTTCCGTTGTCCGTGTTGGCACCCGGCAGACCGCTCATGGCTTCCACTGTATCAAGAACACCCGGGGCGCGACTCCGCCCACGAGCGGCCGCCCCGGGGCTGAGTATCGGCCCCGCGACCGGCCCGACTCAACGCCTGACCTCGCGCACCACCAACAACACCCCGCACGCGCAAACTCCGCCCGTCGCGCCCACTACCATCCGCGCGTGAGCCACGCCGTGCACCGCGTCGAGGTCCGCCCCAAGCCCGGCGAGCGCGACACCCGCGCCGAGGCCTTCGTTCGCGCCGCCAAGGCCCTGGGCGCGAGCGTTTCGGCGGCGTCGGCCCGCGTCTACCTCGTCCAGGCCAACCTCTCCACCGAGCAGGTCCGACGCATCGTCGACCGCCTCCTCGTCGACGACGTGAGCGAGGTCGGCACGCTCGGCTCGCTCCCATCTACGGGCGTCCTCGCCGAGGTCCACCCCCTCCCGGGCGTGATGGACCCGGCGGCCCAGAGCGTCCGCGACGCCATCAAGGCCTTGACCGGCGTCGACGCCGTCGTCTCGACGGGCCTGCGCCTCGACCTCTCCAACACCACCAGCGACGAGGCGCGCGGGCTCGTTCGGCGCACCCTCGCCAACCCCGTCATCCACCAGATCACCACCACGCCCTGGCACCCGCCGTCGCTCCCGGTGGGGGGGGAGTACACGCTGCGCCTCCGCCACGTCGCGATCCGCGAGAAGACCGACGAAGAGCTCGCCAGGCTCTCCCGCGAGGCCCACCTGTTCCTGAGCCCCGAGGAGATGCGCGCCGTCCGCGCCCGCTTCAAGGAACTCGGACGCGACCCCACCGACATCGAGCTCGAAACCCTCGCCCAGACGTGGTCCGAGCACTGCGTGCACAAGACCCTCAAGTCGACGGTGATCTACAGAGATCGCGCCCGCTCCGGCGAATCCGGGCAAACGCACGCCGCCCCGCGCCCGCTGTTCGACCGCCCGCGCCCGGGGCACGTCCGCCACGCCGACGGATCCGTCACGATTCATAACCTCCTCAAGAGCACCATCGCCGCGGCAACGCACGAGCTGATCGCCGACGGCGTGGACTGGGCCCTCAGCGTCTTCAAGGACAACTCGGGCGTCGTTGCCCTCGACGAGCGGTGGGGGGTCAACATCAAGGTCGAGACCCACAACCGTCCCAGCGCCATCGAGCCCTACGGCGGGGCGGCGACCGGCGCGGGCGGGTGCATCCGCGATGTCATCGCCACGGGATTGGGTGCCAAGCCCATCGCCAACACCGACGTCTTCTGCGTCGCCGACCCGCACGTGTGGAGCGACGCGGCGCCCGAGAGCTGGCAGAGCGGCGAGACGACGGAGTCCGCGAAACGACCACCCTTGCCCGCGTCGATCCCGACGCGCCAGGGCCCACCCGCTTCTCCGCTTCCCCCCGGCGTGCTCCACCCGCGCCGGATCCTCACCGACGTCGTCGCCGGCGTGCGCGACTACGGGAACCGCATGGGCATCCCCACCGTCAACGGCGCCGTCGCCTTCGACGATCGCTACGTCGGAAACCCGCTGGTGTTCTGCGGCTGCGTCGGGCTCATCCCGCGCGACCTGGTCCGGGGCCAGGCCCGCCCGGGAGACCGCATCATCGCCCTGGGCGGACGCACCGGACGCGACGGGATCCACGGCGCGACCTTCTCCTCGGCGGAGCTCCAGTCCACCGCCTCGACCGAGTTCGCCCACGCCGTGCAGATCGGGAACGCGATCGAAGAGAAGCGTCTGCTCGACGCGATCCTGAAGGCGCGGCATCCCCGCGCGAGGGACTCCTGGCAGCACGCCCAGCCCACGCCCGCGGAGCCTCTCTACACCGCGCTCACCGACTGCGGCGCCGGCGGATTCTCCTCGGCGATCGGAGAGATGGGGGCCCAGCTCGGGGCGGAGGTGCACCTGGACCGCGCGCCGCTCAAGTACGCCGGGCTGTCCTACGCCGAGATCTGGATCAGCGAGGCGCAGGAGCGGATCATCCTCGCCGTGCCCCCGGCGAACGTCGAGCCCCTGCGCCGGATCTGCGAGCAAGAAGGTGTGGAACTTGCCGACCTCGGGCACTTCGCCACCGACCAGGCCGAACTTGTGCTGTTCTACAAGGGCGTGAAGGTCGGGCAGCTCCCGATGTCGCTCCTTCACGACGGGATCCCGATGCCCACGCGCGAGGCGGCCTGGCCTCCCGAGCCCGCCGCGACCAAGCCCCGCACGCCCCAGCCGGCGCCGACGATGAGCGGGGCGCTGCGGGCCCTGCTCGCCCACCCGGACATCGCGAGCAAGCACTGGATCATCCGTCAGTACGACCACGAGGTGCAGGGCAACACGGTCAT
>CAZTJZ010000158.1:0-4196 GCA_964614075.1 uncultured Phycisphaeraceae bacterium | reverse complement strand
GCGACGAGAACATGGTCGTGGACCTCCACGTCAACGACGAGGATCTCGGGAACGTCCTCGAGATGCTCTCCCTCCAGAGCAAGCGCAACATCATCGCCAGCAAGGGCGTCAGCGCCCGCGTGACGGCGAACCTCTACGGCGTGACGTTCCACGAGGCGCTCGAGGCCATCCTCCACGCCAACGGGTACACCTTCATCGAGAACGGGAACTTCATCTACATCTACACCATCGACGAGATGGCCGCCATCGAGAAGTCGCAGCGCCAGCTCGTGTCGAAGGTCATCCGGCTGAACTACCTCACCGCGGTCGACGCCGCCGAGTTTGTCAAGCCCCTCCTCTCGGAGACGGGCCAGATCAAGACCAACGGGAAGACGACGGCGTTCCCGAGCGTGGGCGAGGTCCCGGTGGGGAGCGACGAGTACGCGAACACCTCCGTGCTCGTGATCGTCGACTTTGACGAGAACGTCGCCGAGGTCGAGAAGATGGTCCGCGAGCTCGACACGCGCCCGGCCCAGGTGCTCGTGGAGGCGACGATCCTCCAGACGCGCCTCAACGAGGCCAACGCGTTCGGCGTGGACTTCTCCGTCATCGGGAGCATGGACTTCGGCGAGTTCTTCCAGATCGGCGGGCCCCTCCAGGCCGCCGACGCCCTCATCGGCGGTCGCAGCCAGTCCGGCGGCGGAACGACCTTCCCCGGCGACGGGAACGGCAACGCCGTGGTCAGCTCCCCGGGCAACACCGCGGGCCCCGGCACGCTCAAGATCGGCGTGGTCGAGGGCAACGTGGGCGTCTTCGTCCGCCTGCTCGACCAGGTCACCGACGCCACCGTCCTGAGCAACCCCAAGGTGCTCGCCCTCAACCGCATGCCCGCCCGCGTCCTGGTCGGTCGCAAGGTCGGCTACATCAGCACGACCTCGACCGACACCGCGACGACCCAGACCGTGCAGTTCCTCGACACGGGCACCCAGCTCTACTTCCGCCCCTTCATCACCAACGAGGGCAAGATCCGCATGGAGCTCAAGCCCAGCGTCTCGGAGGCCCAGATCCGCGACGTCCGCAACTCCACCGGCGCCAGCGTCACCATCCCCGACGAGATCACCAACCAGCTCACGACCAACGTGATCGTGGGCGACGGGCAGACCATCGTCCTCGGCGGGCTCTTCCGCGAGTCCACCAGCACCACCCGCACGCAGGTGCCCGTGCTGGGCGACATCCCGGTGGTCGGGGCGGCGTTCCGCGGGAACGACGACCAGACCGAGCGTCAGGAGATCATCTTCCTCATCACCCCCAGCATCGTGAACGACGATGTGCTCGTCGCGCACGGGCAGCGCGGCAGCGAGTTCATCGACCGCGTCCGCACGGGCTCTCGCGCCGGGCTGCTCCCCTGGAGCCGCGACCGGCTCACCGGGAACTGGAACGTCGAGGCCGAACGCCTCGCCTCCGAGGGCAACACCGACGCCGCCCTCTGGAAGCTCCAGCAGTCGCTCTGGCTGAACCCCAGCCAGCCCGACGCCCTGTCGATGAAGGAGCGCCTCAGCGGGAACAAGAAGCCCACCGCGGGACGCAGCATGCTCGAGGAGATCATCCACGGCGAGGGCGTCGTCCGTCGCGGCAAGAGCCGCCACGTCGAGGCCTCCCCCGAGTCCTTCGATTCCTTCCCCGCCCACACGCCGCCCTCGGGCACCTTCACCAACGGCACGCCCAACAGCACCACGCCCAGCCAGGACAGCTGGTCGGGCGAGAGCAACCTCCAGACGCCCGGCGGCAACGTGCCCAGCCGCGAGCAGGCCGACGCCACGGACAACTGGACCAGCGCGTCCGAGCAGTGGAACGGTCAGCAGGACGCGTCGGGCGATCAGTCCGACCGGGACACGATGGACCCCGAGCAGTTCGCGTCGGACCCGCAGGACTTCGGCGCCAACCAGTTCGCGCAGGTCGACGGTCTGGATAATCCCTACATCGCCCAGGCCCCGCAGGGGGCTCCCACGGGGAGCGGCGCCGGGTTCTTCATGGGGGCGTTCCGCTGGCTGGCGGCGTTCCACGCGATGAACCAGAATTCCAACGACTCGACCTTCACCAACGCTCAGGACGAGCCGATGACCGAGAACGAGTAAGCCTCGGATCCTCGCGACCGCACGCCTAGTCACCGCGGACGCGCCCCGAGCGCGTCCGCGGTTTTTTTTCCGCGGATGATCCCGGCCCGAATGAGAGGAGCAACATGAAGATTCGTACCGCGGCGCGCATCGTGTTCTGTGGCCTGTCCCTGGCCGCCCTCGCGGGGTGCATGGGCCACGGGGACTACACCAAGAAGGGGCTCAACGCCGCCGAGACCAAGCTCCGCGGCGTGAAGGCGGCGACGGAGTACCAGATGGCCGAGCAGGCCTTCATGGCGGGCGAGCTCGAGAAGGCCGACAAGCACGCGCAGCTCTCGATCGCCCAGAACGACTCGGTCGCGAAGACCTACGTGCTCCTCGGGCGGGTGCGGATGGAGAAGGGGGACCTCGAGCAGGCGCTCCTGGCCCTCCAGAAGGCCGAGAGCCTGGACCCCAAGCACGTCGACGCGCAGTACTACCAGGGCGTGCTGTACGAGCGGTTCGCGCAGAAGGACCGCGCGATCGAGAAGTACCGCCTGTCGGCGGAGCTGGACCCCAGCAACGCGCAGTACCCCCTCGCCGCCGCCGAGGTCATGATGGACCAGAACAAGCTCGACGACGCGAAGTCGTACCTGACGCAGAAGCTGTCGTACTTCGAGCACAACGCGGGGCTGCACCAGACGCTGGGGCACATCGCGACGATCCAGGAGCGTCACGACGACGCGGTGAACCACTTCTCGCAGGCGCGGCTGCTCTCGCCCGACGACCTGGGCATCCAGGAGGACCTCGCCCGCGCCCAGGTCCAGACGCAGGCGTGGGCCCAGGCCGAATCGATCCTGTCGCGGCTCTCGAAGAACGCGGACTACAAAGGTCGGCGTGACGTGCAGCTCCTGCGGGTGGAGTGCCTGGTGAAGCTCGACCGGGCTCTGGACGCCCGCTCGATCCTGCTCGACGTGACGCGCGAGGGCGACGGGGCCAACGACGCCGAGGCGTGGATCGCCCTGGGGAACGTGTCGTACATGCTCAAGGACTGGCACCGGCTCAAGCAGTGCGGATCGCGCTCGGTGAACCTCGCGCCCAAGCGCCCCGAGGGCTACCTGCTGCGGGCGCTCTCGCTGCGCCAGGCCAAGCAGTTCGACGCCGCCGAGACGAGCATCCGCCAGGCCCTGCGCCTGGGCGAATCCGCCGAGGCCTTCACCCTCCTGGCGATGGTCCAGCAGGACGCGGGCAAGATGACGCTGGCCCACCAGAGCTTCGACAAGGCCAAGGCCCTGGAGGCCAAGGACCAGAGCCGCCGCAACGCCACCGTGCCCGAGCCCGCGGGCGAGTGACCCGCGCGGGGCGGGCCCGGACAAGAGAAATCTGAAACCGCGCCGGGGCGTCGAACGTTCGACGCCCCGGCGTTTTTCTGCGGTATCGTCCCGCGGCGCCCGGGCTCATTCCGAATCCCGCCCGCGTTCGGGCGATTGGGTACCCCCTCGCTCCGCGAAGGGAAGCCGCAGGAGTACCCCCTCGCTCCGCGACGAGAAGCGGGATGGACCGCCCCGCCGCCCGATGCTCCACGGAAATCCGTATGGCCCGGCCTCGGCTGGCTCAGTTTGGGCTGGCTCAGTTTGGGCTGGCTCGGCTCGGCTTACTCGTCCTCGGCCTCTTCGGCGTCGGCGAGCTCCGAGGGCGTGGGCGTTCCGGCACGCTGCGGCTGAGCGATCTTCAGCCGCAGCACCGCCTCACGCAGCTCCTTGAACAGCTCGGGGTGATCCTTGAGGAACTGCTTGGCGCTCTCCCGCCCCTGCCCGATCCGCGTGGTCTTGTAGCTGAACCACGACCCGGACTTCTCCACCACCTCGCACGTCACCGCGAGATCGAGCAGGTCGCCCGACGCGGAGATCCCCTCGGCGTACATGATGTCGAACTCGGCCTCGCGGAACGGCGGCGCCACCTTGTTCTTGACCACGCGGGCCCGGGTGCGGCTGCCGATGGTCTGCTCGGCCTCCTTGATCGCGCCCGTCCGGCGCACGTCGATGCGTACCGACGAGTAGAACTTGAGGGCGCGCCCGCCGGGCGTGGTCTCGGGATTCCCGAACATCACGCCGATCTTCTCCC
>CAZTJZ010000157.1:0-4256 GCA_964614075.1 uncultured Phycisphaeraceae bacterium | reverse complement strand
GAGGTCGAGTCGCTCTCGCTCATCATGCCTCCCGACGCCAAGCCCGTCGCCGCCTAGGAGACTACGTTCAGAACCCTTCTTCACCTCGTGGCACAGGCGTCCCGCCTGTGTCTACTTTCTTCCTTTTCTCGTTTGCCGTTGTGAAACAACCTCTACGACCTCCTCCCAATAAGACTCCCCCCAAGGAAACTCCGACAGGGGACTTGCACGAACGCCCCCCGCGACGCTACACTGTGCCCCGCGTGAGCAGGATGCTCGCGAGAGAACTCTCCCCGCGGCGGTCGAGCGTCCCCGCTCCACCCACCGCGGCAGGCCAAGGACGGCACGGATGAAC
The DNA here is from genome assembly GCA_964614075.1 of uncultured Phycisphaeraceae bacterium. Lineage (GTDB taxonomy): Bacteria > Planctomycetota > Phycisphaerae > Phycisphaerales > UBA1924. The sequence goes on along the minus strand of CAZTJZ010000157.1, from coordinate 3,922 downwards.
CTCAAGACGTTCCGCGCGAGCACCATGGCCGAAGCACTCGCCCAGGTCAAGAAAGACCTCGGGAAAGAGGCCGTGATCCTCCACACCCGCACCTACAAGGTCGGCGCCATCATGGGCGTGGGCGGGAAGAGCGTCGTCGAGATCACCGCCTCCGACCAGCAGGCCGCACGCGACGCCAGACGCCAGGCCCGGGCCGGCGCTCAGGGCGCCCTCCACGCCGACGCCTTCACCCAGCCCAGCCCCGTGATGGCGGTGATCGATTCGCCCCCGCGCGAGCCCGCCGCCCGCGAGTTCATCCCGTCCACGTTCGACGGGATCGAGCCCAAGATCTCCACCGCACCGCCCTTCCCGGGCGAGGCACGCCACGCGACCCGCGACGTCCGCCCCTCGCCCGTGCAGGAGTTCCTCGCGCCCGCGCCCAGGCCCGCCCCCGGGCCCGCCGTGGCTCCGATGCCCCGGCCGCTCGCGATCAAGGCCAAGCTCTCCCCGGTGGACGACTCGGCGATGCAGGTCCTCCACGACGAACTCTCCTCGATCAAGCGGCTCGTGGGGCAGGTGCTCCAGTGCTCCCGCTCCACCGCCGCCCACGTCACAACCTCCGCCGCCTCGGGCGTGCTCACCCTGGGCGGGATGTCCGACCCGCTCTTCGTCTGCTTCATGAAGCTCCAGGAGGCGGGCGTGTCGACCGACATCGCCGAGGAGATCGTCGGCTCCATCCGCGACGAGCTCTCCCCCTCCGAACTCTCCGAGGAGACCGTCGTCCGCCAGGGCGTGATCCGCCGGCTCTCCGCCATCCTGCCCTGCGTCGGGTCCATCGCCCGGGCCGGCGTCCAGCACGACTCCCGCCCGCTCACCATCGCCCTCGTGGGCCCGACCGGCGTGGGCAAGACCACCACCATCGCCAAGCTCGCCGCGAACTACAAGCTCCGCCACGCCAAGCGTGTCGGCCTGGTCACCAGCGATACCTACCGCATCGCCGCGGTCGATCAACTCCGGACCTACGCCAACATCATCGGGCTGCCCATCAAGGTCGTGATGACCCCGAGCGAGCTGGGCCAGGCGGTGGACTCGCTCTCGGACTGCGATGTGATCCTCATCGACACCGCCGGACGCTCCCAGCACGACGCCACACGCCTGGAAGAACTCTCGGCGTTCATCGCCGCCGCCCGCCCCCACGAGACCCACCTCGTCCTCTCCAGCACGGTGAGCGAGCCCGTGCTGCGCAAGACCGCCGAGCGGTTCGCGGCGATGTCGCCCGACCACGTGGTCTTCACCAAGCTCGACGAGGCCGTGCAGCTGGGCGCCGTGGTCAACGTCATGAAGGGGCTCTCGGCGCCCATCAGCTACGTCACGACCGGACAGGAAGTCCCCGATCAGATCGAGCTCGCCCACGCCGAACGCCTCGCTCGCGCCGTGCTCGACGGCGGGCTCGGGAACACGACGGGAACCGCCAGCGGGGGGAGGACCAGCGCATGAACACCGCCACGCTCCAGCCCAGAGCCACCCCGCCCGCCCAGGACCAGGCCTCTCGCCTGCGCGACCTCATGGCCGCCGTCGGCATCAACGCCCCGCCCCTCCCCCAGCTCATCGAGCAGTCGCCCCGCCAGTGCCCCGTCCTCGCGATCGCGTCGGGCAAGGGCGGCGTGGGCAAGACCAACCTCGCCGTCAACCTCGCCATCGCGCTCTCGCAGGGAGGCGTGAAGACAACCCTCCTCGACGCGGACCTGGGCATGGCCAACGCCGACGTCCTCTGCGGGCTCATGCCCGCGCGACGTCTGGAGCTCGCGGTGAGCGGCGCGGCCAACTTCCGCGACGCCGCCACCGCGCTCAACTACATCACCGTCGACGCCCCGGGCGGGTTCCGCCTCGTCCCCGGCGCTGTCGGCGTGCGCCAGATGGCCGCGCTCACCGCCCACGAACGCCGACTGATCCTCGACGGGCTCGCCTCGGCCCACAAGGACGCGCAGCTGGTCATCATCGACACCGGCGCGGGGATGAACCCCGCCGTCACGGGGTTCATCGAGGCCGCCGACCACACCCTGGTGGTCACCACGCCCGAGCCCACCGCCATCGCCGACGCGTACGCGCTGATCAAGTGCGTGGCGCCGCGCGTCCGGCGCAGCGAGCGTGGCGACGTGCGGATGTCCCTGGTCGTGAACCAGGCCAAGGACGAGGACCAGGCCGCCGCGGTCTACGGACGCATCGCCTCCGTCGCGACACGTTTCCTCTCGGTGACGGTGCCCTGGCAGGGGTGGGTCGCCGAGGACCAGGCCGTACGCTCCGCCGTTCTCTCGCGCAGCCCCCTGATGCTGCATCAGCCCAAGTCCCGTGCCGCCAAGGAGATGCGTCAGCTCGCCGCCTCGCTGGCACGCTCGTTGCGGCTCAAGTACTCGCCCCCGGGCGGGAACGGCGGGTTGATCTCCAGGGTCCTGGGACGCGGCTCGTAACACGCCGCACAGACCCGACAGACCGAACCTCTCGCCCGATGTGACGCGTTTTTTCGTGGACCGCTTCAGTCCGCGAATGGCATCGTCGATACGGGTCGATGTCGTGGGGCTGGGCCCGGACACCGACGCCGCGGGAGGAACCCTCCGTTGGACAACCCCGTGAAGGCCATCGCCTCGTGCTTCTCGCTGGTCGCGTTCGCGACCGCCATCGTCAGCGGGCTCGCCGCGGGCAATCCCGGTCGCACCATCCTCCTCAACGCCGTCGTGTGCATGATCCTCTGCCAGATCATCGGCATGATCCTCGGCTCGATGGCGATGAACGTGGTCGAGCAGCACATCGACGCGCACCGCCGAGCCCACCCCGTGCCCGATCTCGAAGCGATCGCGCGCGGTGTCCCTGACACCCACCGACCCTCGCGCGAGCCCGAGCCGGGCCACGCCGAGACTTCATGATTTTTTTCTCTCCGCAGTTGCGAGCGCGGGCGAAGTCTGTATACTGACTCCGCCCGGCGCTCAAGGACGAGTTGCTGAGGGCGACAGTTTGGCGAGTGAAGTTTGGCGAGCGTCTTGATCCGCGTGCCTCTCACGCGGCGGCGGGCACGAGAAGCCCGCCCGAAGATCGCTCGAAGATGGTCAAGGAGCGGACCACATGCCTGCGACGAAACCCGGCCGGTCGATGTCCCGTTCGTACTCGCGTTTCGGCGTCCGTCACGCCGAGCCCTCCAACATCCCCTCGCCCCTGGACAAGCTGCCCATCCACGATGTGTGGAAGCAGTACCAGAAGTCGCCCTCGGACAAGGTCCGCAACTACCTCATGGAGAAGTTCCTCCCGCTCGTCCGCTACAACGCCGAACGCATCCACCAGCGCCTCCCCGACGAGGTCGACATCGAGGATCTCATGTCCGCCGGGCTCTTCGGGCTGATGGACGCCATCGACGCGAGCGATCTCGAGCGCAAGGTCAAGTTCGAGACGGACTGCGCCCCGCGCATCCGCGGCGCCATCCTCGACGAACTCCGCTCGATGGACTGGGTCCCGCGCCTCGTGCGCCACCGCAGCGCGAAGGTTGACCAGGTCCGACAGTCGATCGAGAAGTCCACGGGCCGCCCCGCGACCGAAGAAGACGTCGCCAAGGTCATGAACCTTCCTGCGGAAGAGTTCGACAAACTGAGCAAGGACGGCAAGGCCGTCAACACACGCAGCCTCACGCAGCGCTGCTTCCCCAGCGATGGTGGTCGCGATGTCCGCGAGATCGACGTCATCAAGGACGAGACCCAGAGCAACCCGCTCACCGAAATGCAGCGGCGCGACCTCAAGGAACTCATCACCAAGGGCCTCAGCCGCGCCGAGCGCCTCATCGTCATCCTCTACTACTACGAGGGCATGACGATGAAGGAAATCGGCGCCACGCTCGACCTCTCTGAGAGCCGCGTCAGCCAGATGCACAGCTCCATCCTCGCCCGCCTCAAGGCCCAGA
>CAZTJZ010000156.1:0-4426 GCA_964614075.1 uncultured Phycisphaeraceae bacterium | reverse complement strand
CATCAAAGAAGCCAACGCCAAGGCCGAGGCCGCGGGCAAGGAGGGCGCCAAGGCCAAGAGGGCCCGCCCCGCCACGGGCCGCACCCTCCTCCTGGGCATCACCAAGGCCTCGCTGCAGAGCGAGAGCTTCCTGTCGGGCGCGTCGTTCCAGGAGACGACCAAGGTGCTCACCGAGGCCGCCCTCCGCGGGGCCGAGGATCACCTCATCGGGCTCAAGGAGAACGTGCTGCTCGGGCACCTCATCCCCGCGGGCACGGGCTTCCGTCCGTACCAGGAGATCAAGGTCAAGCCGCTCGTCGAGCTCCCGCCCGACGAGTTCGAGGACGAGGAGGAGATGCTCGCCGAGGCCGCCGCTTCCGCCGAGGCCTTCGGCGCCGACCGCCACGACGCCCTCGCCACCCCCAACATCGAACTCCCCGGCGGGGGCTCCCTCCGCGACGTCATCGTCGGCGAGAAGAACCAACCGGTGGGCGAGTAGCCCGGCGGGTACAACTCGGCGTTCGTCCAAGCCCCCGCCTGAGCGGGGGCTTTTTTTCTTCTGGTCACCATGCATCTCTACGCTTGCGTCAGAGGTGCGACATGCCCGAACCGACGCGATCCGTCATCGACCCCGCCGTTCGCATCGGGCACGTGCATCTGAAAGTCGCCGATCTCGACCGCGCGATCGGGTTCTACCGGGGTGTGCTGGGGTTCGAGGTGACGCAGCGCTTCGGCTCTAACGCGGCGTTCCTCTCCGCCGGCGGGTATCACCACCACCTCGGGCTGAACACCTGGGAGAGCGCGGGCGGGCGGGTGCCGCCGGCCTGCGCGACGGGCCTGTATCACCTCGCGATTCTGTACCCCACGCGGGCGCTCCTCGCCGACGCGGTGCGGCGGGTGCTCCGCGCCGGGATCGCCCTCGACGGCGCGGCGGACCACGGCGTGAGCGAGGCCGTCTATCTCCGCGACCCCGACGAGAACGGTGTGGAGCTCTACCGTGACCGCCCACCGCACGACTGGCCAAGAACCCCGAGCGGCGAACTCGCCATGTTCACTCGCGAGCTCGACGTCGAGGGGTTGCTGCGCGAGACAGCACCATGACCGGTGATCACGCTTGGACGCGCTCTACTTCGCCGGCACCGCGAACGCCTCCGCGACGCGCAGCCCGCCCCCCGGCTGCTCCTCGATCACGCCCAGCTCCTTGAGCGCGTTCAGGGCCGCGGTCTGCTCGGCCTTCTTCTTGCTCTGCCCCCACGCCGACTCGAACTTCCGCCCCCCGATCTCCACGCCGATCTTGAAGCACTTCGCGTGGTCCGGGCCCTGCTCGTCCAAGATGCGATAGATCGGCGTGACGCCCAGCTCCTGCTGGCTGTGCTGCTGCAGAACGCTCTTGAAGTTCTGCTGGTGCCCGTTCGACGCCACGCTCTCGATGTGCGGCAGGATCAGGGGCCTGAGGAACCGCGACGCCGCCTCGTACCCCGCGTCGATGAAGAGCGCGCCGATCACCGCCTCCAACGCCGCCGCCCCCAGAGAGCTGGGCAGCTCCCCGTTCTGCATCCCCTTCCCCAGGAGCAGCACCCGGTCCAGGCCGAGCGACCGCGCGATGGCCGAGCACGTCGCGCGCGAGACCACGGCACTCTTGACCTTGGTCATCTCGCCCTCGAGGAACATGGGGTACGTGGTGTAGATGAGCTCGCACGCGACCAGCCCGAGCACCGAGTCGCCCAGAAACTCCAGCCGCTCGTTGGAATCCAGGCGCGACGGCGCCACGCTCGCGTGCGTCAGGGCCTGCTCGAGCAGCTCCTCGCGCGCGAACCGATGCCCCAGGAGATTTTCCACCAACGAACGAACTTCGGTATCCATGCGTCACCGCACCCCCGGCGCGGGGGCAATCCCGCGCCGAATCCAGAACATCCCAACTGACGCGGGAGACACCCCAGGCGCGTCTCACGCGTGCCGGGTGACGCAAAGGCTCGCTCACCGTCGTCCGGACCGGCTCAGCACGCCGATTCCGAGGACGGGGGGCGAGCGGACGCGCCACTCGCACAACCCAACCCGGCCCTCACACATCGGCCGGAACCCGCGCCCACCTTCGACCCATGACGATCGGCACGAGCAGATCCCACAATACCGCCCTCCGCCCCCCGCGCCAAGCGAAAACCGCCCCCGGCTCCCCCGTTTTCCCCGCCCAGTGGCGGGACCCACCGTCCCCGTCTATGCTTCCCCTCGCCATGCCCCCGGACGGGGCGAACTCAAGGGAACCGCCCATGTCCATGCACTATCCGCATCGCGTCAGCCGCATCAAGCGCAAGCGCGCCATCGGCTTCCGGGCCAGAATGAAGTCCGCGAACGGTCGAAAACTGCTCAACCGCAAGCGCCGCGTCGGACGCTCCCTCAACGTCGCCGACAAGAAGCGCGGCTGATCCCCAGGCCCCTCGTAGGCCCGCTCGCAGCCCGATCGACCTTGTCCCGCCATTCCGCGGACGCTTCGTCTTCGGCTCCACCGCGCCGGTCCGATAGCATTCCGTTCGGGTGTGCCCGCATCCATCCCGCTCGTGGGCGAGGACGCCCCGCGTTCTCGTGAACGTTTCGTCCTGTTCGCCGATAGGCTGTGCGGATGCTCCGCCGCGGCTTCACCCTGATCGAGCTGCTCGTTGTCATCGCGATCATCGCGATCCTGATCGGGCTGTTGCTCCCCGCCCTGGGCAAGGCGCGGCAGGCCGGCCGGGCCGTCGTCTGCATGAACAACCAGCGCCAGATCGGCGCGGCCCTGGCCAGCTACGCGAACACGTACAAAGAGTGGACGCCGCGAGAGGCCGGCGTCGCCGATCATCCTCCCAGCGCCCCAAGGCCCCGTGTTCCCGCGTTCGTCCGCTCCGACCAGTCGTCCGTCGAAGCCGAGTACAACATCACCTGGCCCTTCAGCCTCAGGCCCTTCCTTGATCCCCACGCGACCTCGGCACGCGAGAACGCCGGGCTCGCCGATCAATACTCCAAGGCCTTCTACTACCGCGATCCCGCCCGCCCCAAGGACCCCCACAACATCCACTACGTGAACAACGCGCTCGCCTTCTCCTCGCCCGGCGTCGTCACCGACAACGGCAAGCCCCCCACGCAGATGTCCCGATATTTCAAGCCCTCGGGCACCATCTACCTCACCTGCTTCACCGACGACCCCAACGGCCTGCGCTGGGGGTCCTGGTACGCCCCGGGAAACGGAGAGCTCTACATCTCCATCTTCTACGACATGTGGCGGGCCTCCAACGTCAACGGGATCGGCGGCACTTCCAACACCATGGCCCAGCGCATCGCCGTCAATCGCCACGGCAAGGGCGCCCCCGTCCTCTTCATGGACAGCCACGTCCGCCACTCCCCGCCCGACGAACTCACCAACCTCAACACCTGGGACGACGGCGACCACCGCCGGGTCTGGTACCCCTGAACGACCACGAGGGCACTGGAGCGACCTCTGGTGCGACGGGCTTCCAGCTCGCCGGGGCCACGACACACCGAGTACGCGCTAAACCTCCATCCCGGCGACGAACAGCACGCGACTTTCATGCGGACAGGCTGCGGACAGAGTTCGCGGCGCTCCTCACCGCGGCGTCCCCACCCCCAAGGGTTTTCGCTGGATCCGCACGACTCGCGCGCTCTTGCCCAGTTTCACACGCACGCCATGCCACCTCGGGCGTAAGAAAGCATCCAAGGGAGCGCCGCCAGGATCGCGTGCGCCGGCAATGGCAGCGCACGCGATCCTCGCACGCCCCGCGGAAAGGGAGAACTACCGATGCGCATCATGATCAGGCCGTCGAGCTGCCCCAACCTCCCCGTCGACGTCACCAGCCCGCTCGTCGCGACCCTCGCGGCGGAGCTCTCCCGCCTTCAACCCGGGGGCGAGGCGAACTGGCGCGAGGCCGAGATGCTCCTGGAGCAGATCGCAGGCCGCCCCGTCGCCGGCCCGTGCGCGCCCGGGATCTCGGGCGACTGGCACCCTCGCCCGCAACCGCACCTTTTTTCACCAGACGAGGAACACCAGCAGGCCGCCCATCGCCGGGCCGCCCGCGGCGAAGAGATCCGCTTCACCGAAGACTCCACGGCCGACTGGCCCGTGCGGTAGCGCGGCGATCAGGCCCTCACGTCCCCATCGTCAACCCCACCGGCTGGGGCCTTGGGGCGTGCGTCGGCTGCACCGCGATGCCCAGCGGCGCACGCTTGCCGCCCTTGGGGGGCATCCCCTCCTCGTCGATGTGACGCTGGATCGCCATCACGCCCTCGATCAGCATCTCGGGGCGCGGAGGACACCCGGGGATGTACACGTCCACCGGGATGAACTGGTCGCACCCCTGCACCACCGCGTACGTGTCGAACACGCCCCCGGTGCTCGCGCACGCCCCCATCGAGATCACCCACTTGGGCTCGGTCATCTGCTCGTACGTCCGCTGCAAGA
>CAZTJZ010000155.1:0-4526 GCA_964614075.1 uncultured Phycisphaeraceae bacterium | reverse complement strand
GAGTCCATCCGCCAGATCCTCCTCCACACCAAGGACGAGATGACGCTGCGCTGCGAGATGCTGCTCTACATGGCCAGCCGCAGCCAGCTCGTCGAGCAGCGCATCCGCCCCGCGCTCCGGCGCGGCGAGGTCGTCATCGCGGACCGGTTCGTGAGCAGCACGCTCGCGTACCAGGGCTCGGCCGGGGGGCTGCCCCTCGAGGAGATCCGCGCCGTCGCCCAGGTCGCGCTCCAGGGGTGCTTCCCGGAGCTCGTGGTGGTCTTCGATGTCGACGAGGAGACGGCATCGCGCCGGATCAGCCCCCTGCTCGCCGAGCTCGGCGGGGCGGGCGAGCTCTCCACGACGCCGCACCCCACGCGCGAGAGCCGATCGCCGGACCGCATCGAGAGTCGCGGACGCGAGTTCCACCGCGCGGTGCGCGCGGGGTACCTCGAGCAGGCGCGACGCGAACCGGCGCGGCACCTGGTCATCGACGCGAGCCGCACCGCCGACGAGGTCTGGCAGAGGTTGCTGCACGGGCTCGCGGAGCGGCTGGGCGGGTAGAGCGACCGGGTAGACCAGGCGATCAGGCAGGGCGAGGGCCCCGGGCTCGCGGGCTACTTGGTCCCCATCTCACGGCGAGAGTTCGTCATCGCCTCGAATCGCCTTCTCGCCGCCTCGTAGAGCTGCACCGAGGGCCAGTCGGGGCCCAGCGTTCTTGCGTGACGCTCCGCCGCCGCGAGCAGCTCCGAAATCCCGGTCCACGCCGCGGGGCTTGGCGTGGACCCGGGGCTCGCCTCGGCCCGGTCCATGGCGCACTGCGCGAGCTCGGTGCAGCGCATGATCTCGACCCAGCTCACGGATTCGGGCCTGCCCTGGCGGGTCTCGGTCTCCAGGCGGTCTCGGATGACTCTCTCCGCGCGTGCCGGATCGCCGCCGAGCCGGACCGCCCACGCCCACAAGAGCTCGTGGTAGAGCGCCCACCCGTCGCCGATGGCGAGGAGCTCGGGCGCGCCGTCGACCGCGGCCCGGGCGGCCCGCGCCGCCTCGTCGAGGTTCTTCGCCTGCGCCAGCAGCGTCCGCGCCAGGCGCCCGTGGGCCTTGGTGGTGTAGAACGAGTGCGGGCCGAGCATCGCCTGCGCGCCCTCGAGCTGCTGCCTCGCGGCGTGCTCGGCCAGGGCGAGATCCTGCACCTGAAACGCCGCGCTGTACAGCCCGCTCCACCACTCGTACGTCCGCTGGTCCTTGCCGCCGTAGCGCTCGACCGACATGGCCGCGCCCTCGCGCAGCGTCTCGATCGCGGCGCGCGCATCGCCCGCGGCACGCTCGAAGAGCTGCTTCTCGAACAGCACCTGCAGCACGGCGGACCCCGAGCCCTCCTCCAACGCCCGCGCCCGCCCGAGCAGCTCTCGGACCGGCTGGAGCGTTTCCGACGCGCGAGACTCTGTGAACTCCGTGCGGAGGATCGCCAGCTCCAGGACGATCTTGTCCACGCTGTCGGCCGCGGACTCGCGCTCCATGTCGCCCCGCAGCTCGCGGAGCAGCGGGAGCGCCTCCCGCGCCCGCCCGAGCTGGCGGAGCGCCTCCAGCCAGTGCCCCCGGGCCCAGACCAGGAGCTCCCGATCCTCCGGGCGGGCGCGGGCCCGGATCACATCGAGGTCGCGGCGCATCTCGTCGACGCTACCCGAGCTCGCGTTGGCCAGCATGTTCGAGTAGACGTACTGGCGGGCCGTCTGCGTCCGCGGATCGTCGCGCCCGTACGCGCGAGAGAGCAGCGACTCGGCGCGGAGCGCGAGCTGGGGCTGGCGGCTGTCCGACAGCACGCTCCCGGTCTGCGCCAGCACCGCCGCCATGTCCGCCTGGAGCGCGGCATCGCCCGGGAACGACTCCTCCAGGTGCTGCGCGGCGGCGACGATCAGGTCGCCCACGGTCGGCGCACGCCCGGGCTGACAGACCTCGTCCCAGACCCCCGCGGTCTCGTACCGCACGGGATCGAGCGAGAGCTGGCGGAACTGCTCCCCGCGGAACGGGCTCGCCGAGCGGAGCATCTTCATGACGAACTGCGAGACCCGGTCGGCGCGCTGGGCCTCCTCCTGCGCGAGCCGCTCGCTCGCCCGCGACCGCGCGAGCCCGACCGCCAGCCCCGCCACCCCGACCGCGAGCGCCACGCCCACCACCACTACCCCCAGCACGAGTGCGCGGTTGCGCCGGGCGAACAGCAGCACCTGGCGGACGCGAGGCGTGGGGCGCGCGACGATCGGCTCGTACGCGAGCACACGGCGCAGGTCCGCCGAGAACTGCTCCGCGGACTGGTACCGATCCCCCGGCTCGCGCGCCATCGCCTTCGCCGTCACCGTCTCGAGATCGCCCGCGCACTCGCTCCGCAGCGTTCCCAGCAGCGCCGGCGGGCGCCCGCGCACGAGATCCCCGATCTGCACGGGCGTCCGCCCCGCCCCGCCGAACGGATTCACTCCCGAGAGCATCTCGTACAGCACCACGCCCAGGGCGTAGACGTCGGCTCGCGTGTCCATCGCGTGTACGCCCTGCTCGAACGCCTCGGGGGGCAGGTACGCGGGCGTGCCCACGAGGTCGCCCGCCATCGTCTCCCCCCCAGCCCCGGACAGCCCGCCCTGCGTCCCGCCCCGGGGGTCCACGAGGCGCGACACGCCGAAGTCGATGACCTTCACCTCGCCCGCGCCGGAGATCAGGATGTTCGAGGGCTTGAGGTCTCGGTGGAGCACGCCCTTCTGGTGCCCGTGGTGCACCGCGTCGCCAACCCGGGCCAGGAGCTCCACCACCTCGCGCACGCCCGGCCGCGCCTCGCGCACGAACGCGTCCAGCGTCCGCGCCCCGTCCACAAACTCCATCGCGAAGTACGGCAGGCTCACCGCCTGCCCGTGCGCCGAGTGCACCCCCGCCTCGTACACCCGCGCAATCCCCGGATGGTCCAGCCGCGCCAGCGCCAACGCCTCGCCCTCGAACCGGCGCCGCGCCGAGGTCGACGCGAGCCCCACGCCCAGCAGCTTGAGCGCCACGCGCCGCCCCAGCCCCACGTCGTGCGCCTCAAAGACCGTCCCCATCCCCCCGCGCCCCAGCCGACGCCCGAGCGTGTACCGCCCGAGGCACGCCCCCTCCGCCACGCCCGCGTCGTCGATCGCCTCGCCCAGCACGCCCGCGGGCAATCCGTCCTCGCGCAGCGTTCCCGGGCTCGTCCGCGACGCCTCCAGCAGCGCCAGCACCTCCGACCGCAGCGGCCCGTCGCCCGCGCACGACGACTCCACGAACGCCCCGCGCCGGGACTCCTCCATCTCCAGCGCCTCGCCCGCGATCGACTTGATCCGCGACCACGACGGCCCGCCCGCCGCACCCCCCGCGCTCTGGTCGTGGTCCGTCCGCTCGCTCATCGCTCCGGCTTCTTCCCTTTACCCCGGCGGGTGCATCCGCCGCAGCAGCCACGCCCGCGCCACCAGCCAGTCCCGGTTGATTGTCCGCGACGACACGCCCAATACCTTCGCTGTCTCCTCCAGCGTCAACCCCGCGTAGTACCGCAGATGCACGACCTCCGCGAGGCCCGGGTCGTGGGCCTCCAACGCCGACATCGCGCCCTCGAGCGCGACCCAGTCCGTCTCCTCCAGCCCCGCGCCGCCTGAGGTGCCGCCCCGGCCCTCGACGCCGGGCCCCTCCTCCAGCCCGTCAAGCGAGAAGATCTTCTTCCCCCCGCCACGTTTCTCGCCGCGCTTCGCCCGCGCGCGGTCCACGAGGATGCGTCTCATCGCCAGCGCCGCCGCCGCGAAGAAATGCCGCTTGTCATTCCAGGGCCGCTCGTTCCCCAGCAGCTTGAGATACGCCTCGTGCACCAACGCCGTGGGCTGCAGCGTCTGCCCCGCCCCCTCCCCCGCGAGCTTGGCCCGCGCCAGCGCCCGCAGATGGTCGTAGACCAAAGGCAGCAGCTCGTCCGCGGCCCGCCGCTCTCCCCCCGCCGCCCGCGCGAGCAACTCCTCCACACGCGGGTCCGATCCGCCACCCGCGCCCTCAGGAGTTTCTCCACGACCCGCCACGCGCTCGCTCCCCGCCCGCCCCGGCGAAACCCAATCCTGTGCCCCGCCCTAATGATCGAGCGGGCGGAGTTCACGAGGAAGACGAAAAAACATTAGGTCCCTCATGACCCGTGCCTCCCTCGTTCCCGGACGCTGCGGTTACAATCCCGCCAGAACCAAGCCGCGAGCACCGGAGGCGCCATGGCCAAGAAGCCGACCCGTCAGCCCAGCCCCACACCCGAGGGCGAGAAGCCAAAGACCCCGACCAAGGAAGAACTTCTTAAGCTGCCGCGCTGGGCCCGCGTGGCGTTCGCGGCCCGCTGCGCCCGACGCGCCCAGCCGCTGTTCGTGAAGCACTGGCCGAAGGCCCCCAAGAAGCATGTCGAGGCTGTGGACAAGGCGATTACACTCACGGAGTCGTCGGCTCGTGCGGGTCGAGCCGACGAAGACGCCGCCGCCGCCGCCGCCTACGACGCCCGCGCCGCCGCCGACGCCGCCCGCGCCGACGCC
>CAZTJZ010000154.1:0-4794 GCA_964614075.1 uncultured Phycisphaeraceae bacterium | reverse complement strand
GGACCTGGGGCGGGAGGTTCGCCGTCATGTCCGTCTCGATGAACCCGGGCGCGAAGGTGTTGCAGGTGATCCCCTTCCCGCCCAGCTCGCGCGCGATGGACTTGGTCAACGCCATCATCCCGCTCTTGGCGGCGGCGTAGTTGGCCTGCCCCGCGTTGCCCACCACGCCCGACGTCGACCCGATGTTCACGATCCGCCCGAACTTCCCGCGCATCATGTGGCGGGCCGCCGCACGGATCGCCACGAACGCGCTCGTCAGGTTCGTCCGCAGCACCAGGTCCCAGTCCTCGTCGCTCATCCGCAGCGCCAGCCCGTCCTTGGTGATCCCCGCGTTGTTCACGAGGATGTCCAGGCGTCCGTGCGTCTCGGCGGCCTGGTCCACGCACGCCGCCAGGGCCTTCGCGTCCCCCACGTCCACCGCCATCACACTCGCGCTCCCGCCCTCCTGCTCGATCGAGAACTTCACGTCGTTGAGCGGGGCCTCGCTGCGGCTGACCAGCACGACATGGCGGTCCTGGCCGCCCTTGGAGGCGGGACGCGCCAGGCGCATGGCGATGGAGCGCCCGATCCCGCGGGAAGCGCCGGTGACGAGGGCGACACGCTTGGTGGTGGACACGGCTGGGCCTCCTCTCAGAACGGGGCGTGGCGAGACGACCGGGGTCGGTGCGAAAGACGACTCACGAGAGCACGGTCGAACGCCCGGTGAACGCCCGGACGAAAGTTCGGGCGAACTCAGGGGCGATCCCGGCGACGATCAGCCGCCGCCCGTCGTCGTGGTGGTTGGGGCGGTGGGCTTGGGTTCCTTGGGGGCCTCGGGCGCCGGCGCCTCGGGCGGGGGCTCGGGCGTGGTGTTCTCCCAGTCGCTGGCGCGCGGCTTGGTGCCGGCGGGCGAGGCGGCCCCGGTGAAGATCCAGTTCGAGCCGGTCTTGGTCCCGCGGAAGCCCAGCGTGTACGCGGCGCCGGGGATCTGGATCGCGAAAGTCGCCGCGCCGCCCGTGGACTCGGCCGAGTCGCCCGGCTCCTCGCCGAGCTTGATGACGCGCACTTCCTCGATCCGCTTGGTCTCGCTCGTCCAGTCGCCCGAGGCGAGCATCCCGTCCAGGAGCGTCTGCGCCGAGGTGTCCAGCATCGACCGCAGCTTGTCCGCATCGCCCTTCGCAAACGCGTCGGCGAGCGTCACGAGCGCCCGCGCCAGCGACTCATCCACCGGCGCGTGCGCCTGCGGATAGGACACCCGCGCGTCGGGCTTCATCGAATCCATGACCCCCTTCATGTTCACCGGCTCGGGCGGGGGCGGCGGAGGGGGAGGAGGGGGCGGCGGAGGAGGGGGCGGCGGCTTCTTCTTCTCGCACCCCGACACCGCCAGCATCGGCACCGCCAGCGTCAGCACCAGCCCCGCGCAGACCGTCAGCGACACCGCCGCGCCCAGCGCCGGGGCGCACCACAGCCCCCGCACGCGGCGACTCGAGATCGGGGCCAACGCACGTGGCTTAGGACGGCTGGTCATCGCTGTTCACCTTGATGTTCTTGTCGATCCGACGCATGAGCCCCGCGAGAGTCTTCCCCGGGGAGAGTTCGTGCCACTCGCCGCCATCGCCCGATTTCGCGAGCGCCTGGCAGCACTGCGCCCAGCGCACCGGGCTCGTGAGCTGCTCCACCAGGCGGTGGCGGATGGACTCCACAATCCCCACCGCGCCCTGCGACGCGTGAGGTTCGGCGGTCACGTTCGACATCACCGGGCAGCGCGGCGGCGCGATCCGCGCCTTGGCCAGCGCCGCCTCGAGCCGCTCCGCCGCCGGACGCATCAAGGGAGAGTGGAACGCCCCCGCGACCTGCAGCATGGTCGCCTTGAGCCCCAGCCCGAGGGCGACCTGCACGGCGCGGTCGCACGCCGAGCGATGCCCCGAGAGGACGATCTGCCCCGGCGCGTTGAAGTTCGCGCACACCAGCACGTCGCCCGCCCGCGCCTGATCGCACACCTGCTGGGCCTGCCCCTCGTCGGCGCCGATGAGCGCGACCATCCCCCCACCGCCGCCGCTCGTCGCCGTGGGCGCCTCGGCGGCGTCCTGCATCGCCCGCCCGCGGAGCGTCACCAGCTCCAGCGCGTCCTCGAAGGAGATCGCCCCGGCCACGTGCAACGCGGTGTACTCGCCCAGCGAGAGCCCCGCCGTCGCGCGCAGGGGCTGTTCCCCGTTGCCCATGCTCCACCGGGCCAGGAGCCCGCGCCAGCACGCCACCGACGCCGTGAAGATCGCCGGCTGAGAAATGTCCGTCCGGTTCAGCTTCTCCACCGGGCCCGCGAAGCACAGCTCACGGACCGGCGCCCCCAGCCGCGAACCCAGCAAGCGGTCCGCGTCGTCGAACACGCCCCGCGCCTCGGGAGAGGCATCGTGCCACGCCTTGGCCATCCCGACGGCCTGCGCGCCCTGCCCCGGGCACAGAATGATCAGGGGGTTTCCCATGCCGCGCATGATAGGAGGAAGACCGAGAAGGCAACGGGCGACGCGGAGCGGCCCGCCGGAAGAACTTGGGCCAGACCCGAGCCCGGACCGGAGCCTCGGCCCCCGCGAGGCGAACGTCCTTTGCTACTTTCTCGGGTTCACCTTCTTCGCGAGCTGGGTCTGCTGCTCGGGGGTGAGGTGCCTGAGAATCTTGAAGTACAGGTCGGCGTACTGGGCCTTCGTGGCCTCCTCGCCCGCCGTGGCCATGAAGTCCCGGCAGACGTCCCGGATCTTCGACTCCTGCTCCGGGGTCAGGGTCATCCCCAGCGTGAAGTACCGGTAGTGCAGCTCGCCCGAGCGCTGCACACGCGCGAACGCCAGCTCGATCTCCTTGGTCAGCGCCCGCACGTTCTCCTCGATCCGGGCGCCGATCGCCCCCTTCTTCTCGGGCGAGCGCTTCGCCTCCGCGATCACCGCGCGGTCGTACTCACTCAAGAGACGGTCGTACTCGCCCCGTCGGGATTCCGGGAGCGTTGATCGCACCGCGTCACGCAGCGGGCCCTTCTCCCGCAGCGGGCGCAGCTTCGTCATCGCCTCCACGAGCAGCGGCAGGATCTCGCGCTTGTTCGTGGCGCCCTGCGCGTTCCCGAACTTCGTGAGCAGATCAATGTTCCCGGCGACGAACTCGTCCAGGATCCGCCGGCGCTCCAGCACCACCGCGTCGGCGGGCTCACGCTCCTCGGGCGCGAGCCCCATCAACTCCAGCGCCGCCACCTCCGCCCAGCCCTCGGGGCGTCTGAGCTTCCCGTCAAAGTCCATCGCGACCATCGTCACTGCCCGCGGCGGAGGCTCGACCTTCGGGCCCTTGAGCAGGGGCTCGGGTTCCATCACACCAAGCACGCACGCGCACGCAAGCACCAGGAGCATGGGCACCTCCCTGCAGGGATTGCCGGATTATTGGGGGGCGTCGCTCGTCGGTTTCAGAAGAACACGCCCGAGTAGCGTGAAATCGTGAAGCACTCAACCGAGTCGGGCCGGGCCGGGCCGGGCCGCACCTTCAGCACGCGCCCCGCCAACCACCGTCACATCTGCCACAAGCTGCTGCCCCAGGTCAGGCCGCCGCCAAAGCCCAGGAACATCACCCGCTGCCCGGGCCTGATCCGCCCGGCCCGCATGAGCTCGTCCAGGCACAGGGGCACGCTCGCCGCCACGGTGTTCCCGTAGCGCTCGATGTTCACATAGAGCTTGGACTCGGGGAGGTTGAACCGCTCGCGTGCCGCGAGCAGGATCCTCGCGTTGGACTGGTGGCACACGAACATGTCCACGTCCGCCGCCGACAGCCGCGCTCCGTCCAGCGTCTCCTCGATGAGCTTGGGGAACGTTCCCACGGCGAACTTGAAGACGCTCGCGCCGTTCATGTGGACGTGCCCGATCTCCTCGGAATGAACCGTCGTGCCCGCCGGGAAGTGCGTCTCGCAGCGGGGGACGAAGATGTCCTTCCACCCCGACCCGTCGGCGTGGATCGACTGGGCGAGCAGCCCCAGCGACAGATCGTCCGAGGCCCGGAGGATCACCGCGCCCGCGGCGTCCCCGAAGAGGATCGCCGTGCCCCGCCCCGCCGTGCTGTAGTTCATGAGCGACGAGAGCGTATCGGCGCCGATGAGCGCGATCGTGCGGTACGCCCCGCCCTTGATCAGCTCGTGGACGACGTTGAGCCCGAAGACAAACCCCGAGCACGCCCCGTTAAGGTCGAACGCCCCCGGGCGCCGAGCGCCCAGATGGTCGGCGACCAGACACGCCGTGGGAGGGCACGCCATCTCGGGCGTCATCGTCGCGACGACGATCAGGTCGAGGTCGTCCACGCCCAGCCGGGCGGCGTCCAGCGCCGCGCGGAGCGCCCCGGCCGAGAGCGTGACGATGTTCTCGTCGCGCGAGTGCGCCATGATGTACCGCTGGCGGATGCCCGTCCTCTGGACGATCCACTCGTCCGAGGTGTCCATCAGCTTCTCGAGGTCCTTGTTGGTGAGCACGCGACGCGGAACCGCCGAGCCCGTGCCGGCGATCCGCACGCCGACCCGCGGCGTCATCGCGGCGCTGCGCGGGCCCGTCGTCATGCCGACTCCCGGCCGACCTCGGCGGGCTCGGGCACGTCCAGCATCCCCGACACCTCCGCGAGGCGCTTCACGAGCCTCTCGCTCACGCCCGCGCGCACAAAGTCGCGGCAGTTCTTGACCGCCGCCCGGATCGTCCGGGCCTCGCTCGACCCGTGCGCGATGAAGCACGCCCCGTTCACGCCCAGCAGCGGCGCCCCGCCGTGCTCGTGATAGTCGTTCTTCGCGTAGATCGCCTTCAC
>CAZTJZ010000153.1:0-4846 GCA_964614075.1 uncultured Phycisphaeraceae bacterium | reverse complement strand
GTTCACGCTCTTGTTGGGCTCCTTGCCGAAGATCTCCTTGGCGATCTGCTGGGCCTTGGGCATGCGCGTCGACCCGCCCACGAGCACGACCTCGTCGATCTTGTCCGTCGTCAGCTTCGCATCCTTGAGCGCCTGCAGGCAGGGCTGCTTGAGGCGCTCGAACAGGTCAGCGCACAGCGACTCGAACTTCGCCCGCGTGATCGACATCTGCAGGTGCTTGGGCCCGTTCTGATCGGCGGTGATGAAGGGCAGGTTCACCTGCGCCTCCTGCATCGTCGAGAGCTCGCACTTGGCCTTCTCCGCCGCTTCCTTGAGGCGCTGGAGCGCCATCGCGTCCTTGCGCAGGTCGATGCCCTGCTGCTTGCGGAACTCCTCGGCGATGTGATCGATCAGCTTCTGGTCCCAGTCATCGCCGCCCAGGTGCGTGTCGCCGTTGGTGCTCAGCACCTCGAACACGCCGTCGCCGATGTCGAGGATCGACACGTCGAACGTGCCGCCGCCCAGGTCGAACACCGCGATCTTCTCGTTCTTCTTCTTGTCGAGCCCGTACGCGAGGGCCGCGGCCGTGGGCTCGTTGATGATGCGCTCGACCTTCAGGCCGGCGATCTCGCCCGCGTCCTTGGTCGCCTGACGCTGCGCGTCGTTGAAATACGCCGGCACCGTGATGACCGCGCGCTCGACCTTCTCGCCGAGGTAGTCCTCGGCCGTCTTCTTGAGGTCCTGAAGGATGAACGCGCTCACCTGCTGCGGCGTGAACTCGCCCTGGTTCACACGCACGTGCACGAACTCGTCCGCGCCGCCCGTGATCGTGTACGGCACCTTCGCCTCTTCGTTGCCCGACTTGCCGTAGCCCGACTCCCCGACCGCCGACACCTCCGCGCGACGACGCCCCATGAACCGCTTGATCGAGAAGACCGTGTTCTTGGGGTTCGTGACCTGCTGGTGCTTGGCGGGCTGGCCGACGAGCCGCTCCCCTTTTTCGGTGAACCCAACTACGGACGGCGTGATCCGATTTCCGGTGCTGTTGATGAGCACCTTGGGCTGCCCGCCCTCCATGATGGCCACGCAGGAGTTGGTCGTGCCGAGGTCGATTCCGATGATCTTGGACATGGCTGGCTTCCTTCCGTCGGTTCGTACATCGGCCAGTTTGCAACCCCGATGCCAGCCGAATCCGTGTGCTCGGGCGGGAGGAACGCCCCGGATCATGGCCCGGGGGGCCTGGCCGCGCGGGACGCGGGCCGGGTCTGCCAACCTGGCAGTTGGGATGGCCTGAGCCCGGGCATGGTGGTCGACCGCCGACCTGTGGATACGCTGAGCCGCGACCCATGCCCGACCCGGACCCAACCCCGCTCCACGCCGCGCCAACGAACCCTCAATCGTTCGCCCGGACGCCCAACCACGCGCCGGGGGAGCAGATCGGGAAGTACGTGCTGCTGGAGCGGCTCGGGGAGGGTGGGTTCGGGGTGGTCTACCTGGCCGAGCAGCGCGAGCCCGTGCGGCGACGGGTCGCGCTCAAGATCCTCAAGGCGGGGATGGACACGGCGGAGGTCGTCGCGCGCTTCGAGGCGGAGCGTCAGGCGCTGGCGGTGCTGGACCATCCGGGCGTGGCGAAGGTGCTCGACGCGGGGCTCACGCCCGATCAGCGCCCGTTCTTCGCGATGGAGTACGTCGCGGGCGAGGCGATCTCGTCGTACTGCGACCGCGTCCGCATGCGGATGCGCGATCGGATCGAGCTCTTCCGGAGCGTGTGCCACGCGGTGCACCACGCGCACCAGAAGGGGATCATCCACCGCGACCTCAAGCCCAGCAACATCCTGGTCACCGAGGTCGACGGGAAGGCGATGCCCAAGGTCATCGACTTCGGGATCGCCAAGGCGATGAGCGGTCGGCTCACCGATCGGACGATGTACACGGGGCTGGGGCGCTTCCTGGGCACGCCCGAGTACATGAGCCCGGAGCAGGCGGGGGGCTCGGCGGGGGACGTGGACACCCGGGCCGACGTGTACTCCTTGGGTGTGATCCTGTACGAGCTGCTCACGGGGCAGCTGCCCTTCGACACGCGGGAGCTGCGCGACGCCGGGCTTGAGGCGATCCAGAAGCTGCTCCGCGAGGCGGAACCCCGCAAGCCCAGCACGCGCCTGGCGACGGCGGGCTCGGCGGACCTGGCGCAGCGCCGCGGCACGAACGCGCACGCGCTGGAGCGAGCGCTGCGGGGCGACCTCGATTGGGTGGTGATGAAGTGCCTCGAGAAGGACCGCACGCGTCGGTACGAGTCGGTGAGCGCCCTCGCGCAGGACGTGGACCGGTACCTGGGCGACGAGCCGGTGCTCGCCGGACCGCCCGAGCTGTCGTACCGCGCGGGGAAGTTCCTGCGCCGCCACCGCGTGGGGGTCGCGTTCGCGGCGACGGCGAGCGTCCTGCTCGCCGCGGGCGTCGCCGGGACGGTGGTCTTTGCGCTGCGCGAGCGGGCCCAGCGGCGGGCGTTGGAGCAGCGAGAGAAGGACCTGCTGCAGGTCACGCAGTTCCAGACGGGCATGCTGGGAGGGATCGACCCCGAGCAGGCCGGGGAGCGACTGGCCGCACGGCTCACGCGCGACGTGCCCGCGCTCGCGGCGCCGCTCAAAGGGCTGAATACGACCGACGTGGCGCTGGACTTCATCGAGTCCACGATCCTCTCGCCGGCGGAGGGGACGATCACCGCGCAGTTCAAGGACCGCCCGGCGATCGACGCAACGCTGCGTCAGAGCCTGGCCGAGACGTACGCGCGGCTGGGGCGGCTGGACCGGGCGCTCCCCTTGCTGCAGCGCACGCTGGAGCTTCGGCGAGCCGCGCTGGGGCCCGACCACCAAGACACCATCACCGCCCTGGGCAACGTGGGGTACATCCTCCACGCGCTGGGGCGGCTCGACGAGGCGCTGGTGTATTTCGAGGACGCGGCGTCGCGGTCGGAGCGGGTGCACGGCCCGGACCACACGGAGTTGGCGGCGCACCTGAACAATCTGGGGATGCTGCGGGTTGACATGGGCCGCCCGGGTGAGGCGATCGCGCTCTACCAGAGGGCGGTGGAGATCCAGTCGCGGGCGCGGGGACCCGACGACGCGGACGCGCTGCTCTTCGAGAACAACCTGGGCGGGGCGCTGGAGGCCACGGGCGATCTGACCGGGGCGGAGAAACACTACCGCCACTACCTCGACGTGTCGCTGCGGACGCGCGGCGAGGACGACCTCGACACGCTCTCGGGGCTCAACAACCTCGCCAGCGTCCTCGAGGGCCAGGGCAAGAACGACCAGGCCATCGAGTTGTACCGCCGTTCGCTGGAGGGTCGGCGGAAGCTGCTGGGCACCACGCACCCGGCGACGCTGCTGGCGCTCAACAACCTCGGGCACATCCTGACCCTCGCCGGACGGGCCGACGAGGCGGAGCGTCTGCTCGAGGAGGGGCTGTCGGCGGCGCGGGGCTCGCTGGGCGAGTCGCACCCGCGGACGCTGACGCTGCGCCACAACCTCGCCAACGCGATCCGGAAACGCGGGGAGTTCGCCAAGGCCGAGGGCGAGTTCCGCGCCGTGGCCGCGGCCCGGACCGAGCACCTGGGCGCGTCTCACCCCGACACGCTCACGACGCGCCTGAGCCTGGGGCTCTCGATCCGCGATCAGGATCGGCTGCGCGAGGCCGCCCTGGAGCTGGAGTCCGCGTCGGGGCTCGCCGCGGTGAACTCTGAGAGCGGCGGGGCGATCGCTCAGGCCCTGCGACGGGCGCTCGCCGAGACCTACGACATGCTCGACGCGAAGGAGCCCGGCGCGGGGTGGAAGAAAAAGGCCGACCCGTGGCGCGAGGGCGCGGGAAAGAAATGACTGAGGCCCCGTCCAGCCCGCCCGGCTCGTCAAGGCCACCCGGGGCGCACACGCTCGTCGTGGGCGGGACGGGGATGCTGCGTCACCTGTGCCTGGCGTTGGCGGCACGCGGGCACGCCGTCAGCGTCATCGCGCAGCGACGCGAGCGGCTCGCCGGGCTTGTGGAGGACGCGCGGGAGCTGGGAGGGGTGGTGAACCCGCTCCCCGTGGACTACACGCACGGACAGGAGCTCGACCTGCGCCTGGGCGAGGCGATCTCGCGCCTGGGCCCGATCTCGCTCGCGGTGTGCTGGATCCACGACGACGCGCCGCGGGCCCTCCCCACCATCGCCCAGCGCCTCCGCGGGCGCACGCCGCCGGCCCGCGTGTTCCACCTGCTGGGGAGCGCCACGATCGATCCCACGCTCAAGAAGTTCCCGGCGGAGCTGGCGGAGCTCTACCCCGACCTGGCGTGGCGCCGGATCACGCTGGGCTTCAAGACCGAGGGCAAGAAGCCGCGGTGGCTCACGCACGAGGAGATCTGGACCGGCACGCTCGCCGCCATCGACCACGACTGGACCGAGAGCGTGATCGGGCTGGTGAGGCCATGGTCGGGGCGGCCCAAGGCGTAGAGTTCCCCGGCATGACGGCGAGCACGCTGGCCCAACCCCCGCGATCCCCGGCACGACGCGACGAGCGGCTGGACGCCATCCGCGCCAGGGTCGATCGCGGCGAGCGGCTGACGCTCGACGACGGGATCCTGCTCTACGAGACCAAGGACCTGTGGAGCGTGCTGGCGATGGCCGACGCGGTCCGGCGCAGGCTCCACGGCAGCGCGGCGTACTACAACATCAACCGCCACTTCAACTACAGCAACGTGTGCGCGCTCTCCTGCAAGTTCTGCGAGTTCTACGCCAAGGCCCAGGACCAGAAGGCCTACACGCGGACGCACGACGACGCCAGGGCCGAGGCCCGGCGCGCGGTCGAGAGCGGCGCCACCGAGATGCACATGGTGG
>CAZTJZ010000152.1:0-4874 GCA_964614075.1 uncultured Phycisphaeraceae bacterium | reverse complement strand
GTACGTGATGATCCTCCCGGGCATGGGCATCATCTCCGACATGCTCGCCGTCCACGCCCGCAAGCACATCTTCGGGTACAAGGCCATCGCGTTCAGCTCCCTGGGCATCGCCGCCGTGAGCTTCATCGTGTGGGGGCACCACATGTTCACCTCGATGGGCGAGGTGGCGTCGATGGTCTTCTCGGCCCTGACATTCCTCGTCGCCATCCCCACCGCCGTCAAGGTCTTCAACTGGATCTCCACGCTCTACAAGAGCTCCATCGTGCTCAACACCCCGATGCTGTACGTGCTCTATTTCCTCTTCCTGTTCTCGATCGGCGGGCTCACGGGGCTCCCCCTGGGCACCCTCGCCACCGACGTTCACCTCCACGACAGCTACTTCGTCGTCGCCCACTTCCACTACGTCATGATGGGCGGGACCATCATCGCCTTCATCGGGGGCATCCACCACTGGTGGCCCAAGATGTTCGGGAAGACCTACGCCGAGAAGCCCTCGATGCTCGCGGCGACCATTGTCTTCATCGGGTTCAACGTGACGTTCCTCTCGCAGTTCCTGCTGGGGACGCGCGGCATGCCCCGCCGGTACGCCTCCTACCCCGTGGGGGACACCATCCCGCTCTTCGGGCAGGACTACTCGGTCTTCCAGCTCCTCCACCAGATCTCGACCATCGGGTCGTTCATGCTCCTGCTGGGCTTCCTGATCCACTTCTTCGTGCTGATGCACTCGCTCGTCGCGGGGAAGAAGGCCTCGGCGAACCCGTGGGGCGGGCTCACCCTCGAATGGGCCGCCGACAGCCCGCCCGACGCGCACAACTTCCATCACGAGCCGATCGTGAAGCACGGCCCGTACGACTTCGAGTCGGTCGTCCCGCCGCACTGGAACCCCAAGGACTATCCGCTCCCCGCGGGCGGGAAGAAGCACCACTAGGGCCACACCCATGAGCACCATCGACCTCAAGCACGCGCACGGGCCGGGTCACGACGTGGACTCGGGCGCCCCCGCGTACCAACGCTACAAGCACCAGCACCACTGGCGCTCCCAGGCCGAGGAGTTCGACGGCGTCAAGCTGGGATTCTGGCTCTTCCTCGCCACCGAAGTTCTGCTCTTCGGCGGGATCTTCTGCGCCTACGCGATCTTCCGCATGATGTACCCCACCGCCTGGGCCGAGGGCTCGGGCCAGCTCGACTGGAAGTGGGGCGCCGCCAACACCGTCGTCCTGCTGCTGAGCTCCTACACCATCGCGACCTCGATCTTCGCCTGCCAGACCGGGCAGTTCAAGCGCATGCGCATGAACCTGCTCGTCACGCTGATCTGCGGGTTGCTCTTCCTCGTCATCAAGTTCACGTTCGAGTACACGCCCAAGTGGTCCGGGTACTTCTTCGTCCTGGACCCGTCCCTCCCGCACCACGAGGGGGCCCTCACCGGGCAGACCGCCCTGGGCGGGCTCTTCAAGGAGGTCGCGGGCTACGGCGGCAAGCGCCCCGGGATGTACTTCGATCATCCCTTCGCCACTGACGCCAACATGCCCCTGTGGTGGTCCGTCTACTACTCGGGAACCTCGCTGCACGCCCTCCACGTCATCGTCGGAATGATCCTCATTCTCCGCGTCTACCTCAAGAGCCTGAAGATGCAGTACGGCCCGACGTACTACACCGGTGTCGAGATCGCCGGGCTCTACTGGCACCTCGTCGATCTCATCTGGATCTTCCTCTTCCCGCTCCTGTACCTCATCCACTGAGAACCCCCATGGCCCACACCCACGCCGCCACGCACAACTCCATGGACGAGCTCGACCCGCACGGGTTCGAGCAGGGGCACGGCCAGCACAAGTCCCACGTGATCGTGGGACCCTTCACGCTGCGCAGCGTCCTGGCCGCCCTGCTGTTCCTCACGGTGCTCACGGTCTTTCAGGCCCGGCTCGAGGTCTACCTCGCGCACGCGCTGGAGATCGAGTTCCCCCGCTGGGTCAACGTGGTGTTCTGCATGGCCATCGCCGTCATCAAGGCGTTGTTGGTCATGGGGTACTTCATGCAGCTCAAGTACGACAACCCCATCAACACGATCGTCATGGCCTTCACGATCCTGGGGCTCGGGCTCTTCCTGGGGTTCACGTCGCTGGACCTTCTCAACCGCGACAGCGTCTACGCGTGGAAGGCGGGCCAGGTCATCCCGGGTGGAAAGTCCAACGGCGTGACCACCGCCGGCGGGAAGCCCCTGGTCGAGGCCGCCCGCGTCCGCTGGATGGAGAAGTGGGGGCCCGAGCAGTTCCAGAAGTACGAGGCCGACTACCACCACGCGCACGCGGCGACGCACAACGTCGCGCCCTCCCACGCCGAGCACGCCGCGTCGAACGCCAACCGCTCCCGCGCGCGGACCGGGGTCACGGGGGCGCTCTCGACCGAAGCCCCCGCCTCGCAGCACACCCCGGCTCCGCACAGCGCCCCGGCACCGCACGACGCTCAGCAGCCCGCCAAGCCGGCGCACTAGAATCCTCGCCCGCGGCTCCTTCCCGGCACGTGGCCCGGGAGCTCGCCCCGGCCTCTGCCTTCGTCGGGCCCATCGAGACCCCTCACGCTCACGGAGCTCCGTGGACACACGCCCCGCTCCAACACTCTTGCAGCGACGCGCGAGGGTCGTTGTCGTGCTCGCGCTGCTGGCCCTGGTCGCGTCCATCGCCGAGATGGGGCGGCGGATCGCCCGCGACAACCGCGAGAACCCGCGGAACTACCCAGTCTTCCAGCGCATCCAGACGCGCTCGTTCGCCTTCGCGGGACGCAATGTTTTCATCGAAGACTCTCGCGTCGATCGCGAGTTCTACCTCACCATCCGCTACGGCGAGGAGTCGCTGAAGCTCCACGTCGCCATCCCCCCGCGGTATCCCGGGCTCCCCGAGCTGGCGTCGTACGACGACTTCCTCCGCGTGCTGCGGTTCGCCGAGACGAGCGGGCAAAGCGAGACGCAGACCGCCGACGCGATCCGCCGGGGGATGACGCCGGACCGGCTCGTCCTGGTGACCAAGTCGCCCCGCGCCGGGGCCGACCCGCAGACCTGGGGCGAGGTCTGGAAGCGCGACTGGGAGTTTGATTTTCACGAGCTTCTGCCCGACGGGACGATCGCGCACCAGCGCCTGGGCTACCCCACGATCCGCCCGGGCCAGTCGCCCAAGCCCGGCGAGCTGCACGAGGGAACCTGGCAGTACTTCGCCGCGTTGCACCTGATGCCCCGCGTCGGGCCCACGCTGCGGTTCACCCGGAGCCCCCTCGCCGCCGCGGGCTGGACGCTCCCCGCCGCCGCGCTGAGCTCCCTGGTGCTCCTGTCGTCGATCGTGGTGGCGGCCCGCCCGGCCGGCTGGCGCCGTGCGCCGGGGAGCGTGCCCGGACCCGACGCCACGCCGAGCGGGTCTATTTCCGCTTCTTGAACTTGCTCTTGACGCTCGCGCTGAAGCTGCTGCCCTTGAGGCGGGGCATCGCGTTCATCCCCGCGGCCTTGCTCTCCATCGCCTTCATCGCCTTCGCGTCCATCCCGCCCATCTTCTTCGTGAACGTCCGCATCGCGTCGAACTGCTTCACCAGCTGCCCCACGTCCTCGGGCTTGGTCCCGGATCCCTTCGCGATCCTCCGGCGCCGGCTGTTGTCCAGCAGCGCGGGGTTGGCCCGCTCTTTTTTCGTCATCGACTGGATGATCGCCTCGACCCGGTCCATCTGGCCGTCGTCGATGTTCACGTCCTTCATCATCGAGCCCACGCCCGGGAGCAGCCCCAGCAGCTGCTTCATCGGGCCCATCCGGCGCAGCGCCTTGATCTGCTTGAGAAAGTCGTCGAACGTCATCTCGCCCTTGGCGAGCTTCTTGTTGAGCTCCTCCGCCTCGTGCTGGCTCACTTCTTCCTGGGCCTTCTCCACCAGCGACACCACGTCGCCCATGCCCAGGATCCGCCCCGCGATCCGCGAGGCGTGGAACTCCTCGATCGCCCCGAGCTTCTCCCCCGTGCCCACGAAGCGGATCGGGGCCCCCGTCACGTGGCGCACCGAGAGCGCCGCCCCGCCGCGGGTGTCGCTGTCGAACTTGGTCAGGATGATCCCGTCGACCTCCAGCTTCTCGTGGAAGCTCTTGGCCGAGGAGATCGCGTCCTGGCCCGTCATCGCGTCCACGACGAGGAACACGTGGTGGGGCTGGAGCGTGCGATTGATCTGGGCCAGCTCGCCCATGAGCGACTCGTTGACGTGCAGGCGCCCCGCCGTGTCGAGGATCAGCGTGTCGACCCCCTTGGCCCGGGCCGCGTCGAGGGCCCGCGCGCACACCTCCACCGCGACTCCCACGGCCTTGCCGTACGCCGCCACCTTGTCCGGCTCGCTGTAGAAGTGAACCTGCGCCCCGCCCGGGAGATCCTGCTCGACCTGCGCCGCCACCGTCTGCAGCTGCTCCACCGCGGCGGGACGCTGCAGGTCCGCGGCGGCGAGCATCACGCTCCGACCGCGCTTCTTGAGGTACGCCGCGAGCTTCCCGCACGTCGTCGTCTTGCCCGACCCCTGCAGCCCGCACATCATCACGACCGTCGGCCCGGGCGAGATCCGCATGATCATCGAGTCCGGCGCCGAACCGGGTGCCAAACCAGACGCGGTCGCCGGAGTCGAGAGCGACCCGGGGAGCGCGGACGCTCCCCCGCCGTCCCCGCCCAGGAACTCCACGAGCTGCTTGTGCACGATCCCGATGATCTCGTGCGCCGGTTCGAGCCCCTTGGTCTCGCCCACGCCCACCGTCTGCTCGACCACGCGCGCGCAGAACGCATCCTCCACGTCGAGATGCTCGTCGGCGTCGAGGTGCGCGGTGCGCACCTCCTGCATCGCCTCCGCCACGTTGGCCTGGGAGATCTGGT
>CAZTJZ010000151.1:0-4948 GCA_964614075.1 uncultured Phycisphaeraceae bacterium | reverse complement strand
TGAGCAAGGCGATCCCCAACAGCAAGTTCTACATTCTGTCGCGCGGGCGTCACCAGCCCACGACGCGCACGCTCTTCCGCCTGGTCTGCCGCCCGGGGATGCGCCGGGTCTACCCCAGCTTTCCCATGAGCCACGTGATGGACATGCCCGAGATCCTGGCGGAGATCGACGCGTTCCGGGCCGCCCTGGCCGAGCACTTCATCACCTTCGACCCGGGCGACGTGGACGAGAAGCTGCTGCTCGACCGGGCCATCGCCGCCTCGCGCGAGGGCAAGGACTACATCGACGTGGTGCCCCACAGCTTCGGGGGGAGCAGGGCGCCCTCCGGCACCATCCGAGTGCGGGTCCGCGAGGTGCTGGACATCGCGGGCGACGTCGACGGGCAGATCTACATGCGCGACTTCAAGCTCATCGACCAGTCCGACATGATCGTGAGCTACATCCCCGAGATCCCCGGCGCGGGCGGGAAGGACATCCCCGGGCTCTCCAGCGGCGTGGAGCGAGAGCTTCATCATGCCTGGGAGCACACCAAGGAAGTCTTCGTCGTCTGGAAGCCCAAGAAGGCCCCCAGCCCCTTTATCACCGAGACCGCCACCAAGATCTTCACCAGCACCCAGGAAGCCCTCCAGTACTTCGAGCAGAACGGGTACTTCGGCGAACGCAACCTCTTCGGGCATTGAGACTCAATGGGGCCCTGAGACCCGCGGGCAAAGCCCGGCCACCCGGGCCGGCGGAGGCACCCCGCGCGAAACCCCCGAAGCCCGGTTCCCAATGGTGGGAAGAGGGCGGGCGAGGGTCCGAAAGTCCAACTGGGTCGAGGGTGAGTAACGGGTGAGTAGCGGGGTGGGTATGCTCAACTCCATGCACGCCGACGAACCTGGGTACGCAGCCCTGAGCGAGCACGACGGCGTGCCCATCGAGGCGGTCGCCGTTGACTGCCAGGAGTGGGAGCGGACGCTCTCCTTGTGCATGCACCTGTGCATGCTCTCGGCGGTGGTCGGGGTGCCCATCGTGCCCACGCTGGTGCTCTGGCTGCTCAAACGCGATCAGTCGGCCTACGCGGACGACCACGGACGCGAGGCGCTCAACTTCCAGATCTCCCTCGCCCTCTACGCTATCGTGGCCTTTCCGGTGAGTCTGATCACCTGCGGCGTGGGGTACTTCATTCTCTACCCGGCGCTGGTGATCCTCGCCCTGGTGGGGTTGATCCAGGCCATCTCCGCGGCGCACAAGGGGCGGTTCTACCGCTACCCCGCCTGCCTCCGCTTTGTGAAGTAACGCCGACCCCCCCTCGGCGCGGTACGATGACCCCGCATGCCCCTGCTCCAGGCGAACCGGCTCAGGAAGAGCTACTCGGCCCGCGTCGTCGTCGACGAGGTGTCGTTCCACGTCGAGCGGGCCGAGGTCGTCGGGCTCCTGGGGCGCAACGGCGCGGGCAAGACCACCAGCTTCCGCATGACCATCGGGATGATCGACCCCGACCCCGGGCTCGCCCCCGACCAGGCCCGCGTCTTCTTCGACGGGAAGGACGTCAGCACGCTGCCCATGTACAAGAGGGCCCGCCTGGGCATGAGCTACCTCAGCCAGGAGCCCAGCGTCTTCGGTCGGCTCTCCTGCGAGGACAATCTCCTCGCCATCCTCGAGACCCAGAAGATGTCGCGCCGGGACCGGCGGGCACGGGCGGCGGAGCTGCTCGCGCAGTTCGGACTCACGCACAAGGCCAACCACGCGGCCCGGACGTGCTCGGGCGGAGAGCGGCGAAAGCTCGAGATCGCCCGGTCGCTCGTGACCAGCCCCAGGCTGATCCTGCTCGACGAGCCGTTCAGCGGCGTGGACCCCATCGCCGTCGAGGATCTTCAGAAAGAAATCCGCAAGCTCGCGCAGATCGGGATCGCGTTCCTCATCACCGACCACAACGTGCAGCAGACGCTGCGAGTGTGCGACCGGGCGTACATCATCGACTCGGGACGAAAGTTCGCCGAGGGCACGCCCAAGGCCCTCATCAACGACCCGCGCGTCCGCCAGGTCTACCTGGGATCGCTGTTCCGCGGGGATGAGTTCGACTGACCTCGCGCGTCCTACCAACTCTGCGGCAGGCGCAGGAACAGCCGGTCCAGCCAGGCCAGCGGCACCAGCGTCGTGAGCCACGACGCGGCGTAGGGCGAAGCCAGCAGCACGGCCGCGAGGAGACCGGCACACCACGATCGGAGCAGCGCACGCGAGACGCGGGGAGTCGCCGCCCCGGTCGGCGAGGATTCGACTCCGCACTCCGGGCAGCGCCCCGGCGCTCCGATCGCGTAGCCGCACGAGGCGCACTCTCCGGGCTGAGGTGTGCGACGACGCACGCGCGAGACGATCAGGGCGTGCCCGAGCGCCGCGCCCATCCACAACGCGACCACCGCGATCCCCCCCATCGCCACGGGAATCGAGGGCCGCCCTTGCACCAACCGGTCGTACGAGAGCCCCCACGCGAACCGCCACGCCGCCGCGCCGACGGCGCACCACGCGACGGCGCTGAGCGACTCACGCCATCCGGCGAACGCGGCCGACACCGACGGGCCGTGCCGCAGCAATCGCCCCACACTCCACCACACGCCTGCGCGGACGGTCAGAATGCCCACGACCACGAGCCACGCCGACGAGGTGAGCCAGTTCCCGAGGTTCGCCGCGTCGTGAAGGTCCGGCGGGCCTGTGCGTGAAGCGGGGCCGGGCGCTGTCCACACCCGGCCCCGTGGCAGAACTTCCCCGATCGTCACCGCCGCCGCGCCCAGGAGCCCCGAGACCGGCGGCGCCCACGCCACGATCATGGCGAGAAGCGCCATCACAGCCGAGGCGCCCGAGGCGAGGACCGAGCGGCGTGTCAACCGATCGCTCCTAGCACCCGCACCCGGCCGCGGTGCAGGGCAGCGCGGTCACCGTGCAGCCGCACGTCTGCACACAGCTGGTTGTTCCGGATCCGCTGCAGGCATTGCAGCACCAGAAGGTCAGCCCGGTCTTGGTCCAGGTCATCGTGCCGTTGCGCACGAAGCTGCAGTGCCATCCGCCGATGGTCGGGACGGAGCCATCGAACGTCCACGCGCCGGTTGCGGTGCACGTGCCGTACACCGTCGTGCAGCCGCAGAAGAACCCGTAGATCATCGGCCCGTCGCCGAACATCGCGGACTCATCGGCCCGGGCGAGCTGTCCGAGCATGGTGTTCTTCCCGCGCTCGGAGTTCGCGGGCGTGGCGGCCCCGAGGAAGATGGTCGCCTCGACCGGTTCCACCTCGCAGATCTCCGTAACTTCGCCCGGGGTGGCGCCCCCGCCGTTCGACGGCGCCGCCGACGGCGTGTCGGTCGAGCCTTGCCCGTCACCGCCCCGGGCCCTCTGTCCCAGCGACTCGGCGCGGATCTGGGACGCGAGCTTGGCATCACCGCTGGCCAACGCGTCCACGAGCGCGAACGCGGCCGGGAGCTCGGGCGTCACCTCCAGCCCGGAGCGCTTCATCAAGTCCAGGATCGCCCCGGGCTCTTCAAGCTGCGTGAGCGCCTGCCCGACCGGATCATCGGCGAACATCCCGAAGAGAACCTTGTTCGGAGCTTCCGCGCCCATGCCGGGCGTCGACCGCAGGGCGTCGGAGATCAAGGGATCCGACTGGTACGCCTTGGCGCCAGGAACTCGGAGCACGCCGAACCGAGCCGCGGCGGCGAGGTCGCCCGAACGCCACGCGTACTGCGTCCAGTCCGTGCCGCCAGGCTCACGCTCGAACCACGCGACCGTCAGGTTGTCCCCCTGCACGTCCTTTCCGGTGTAGTACGCGAGGTACGCCCGCACCTCGCGCCCGCTCTCGAAGGGCACAAACACCCACGCCCCGATGGTGTGCGTCGCGAGGCTCACCGCCTCGGCACGCGACACGTCGCCCGCACGGGCCGCCGCGGGCCCGGCAGCCTGAGACAACCCCACCGCGGACGCCAGTGCGAACGCAGCCACAGCCCACCGACACGATGATCGATTCATGCCCTTCTCCTTGTGCTCGTGTTCCAGATCCGGACACGCCAACGCCACGACGATGAGGCACGCACGTCCGAGCGGACGGAGAATGCACTCTACCACAATCTCGGCGCCGGTGCAAGCGCTATCCGCGCCGCCACGCCCTTATTCCACCGTCACGCTCTTGGCCAGGTTCCGCGGCTTGTCCACGTCGTGCCCGCGGTGCACCGCCGCGTGGTACGCCATGAGCTGCAGCGGGACCACCGCCAGCATCGGGCTCAGGGGCTCGGCGATGTCCGGGATGTACAGCACGTCCTCGGCATACTTCTTGATCTGATCGTCCCCCTCGGTCGCCACCGCGATCACGTGCCCCCCGCGGGCCCGAACCTCCTGGATATTGCTCATCACCTTGTCGTACTGCTTGCCCCGGTTGGCGATGAACACCGCCGGCATCCCCTCGTTGATCAGCGCGATCGGGCCGTGCTTCATCTCCGCGGCGGGCATGCCCTCGGCGTGGATGTACGAGATCTCCTTGAGCTTGAGCGCGCCCTCCAACGCCGTCGGGTAGTTGTACCCGCGCCCCAGGAACAGCCAGTTCTCGCGGTCGCAGTATTTCTCGGTGACCTTCTTGATCTTCTCGTCGTGCGAGAGGATCCGCTCGATCTTGTCCGGGACGCTCCCGAGCTGGGCGAGCAGCTCGCCCGTCTCGTGCGCCCCCATAAGCCGGCGCCGGGCCATCCACAGCGCGACCATCGTGAGCACGGCGACCTGGCCCACGAAGGCCTTGGTGCTCGCCACGCCGATCTCGGGGCCGACGCGCAGGTACACCCCCGCGTCGGTCTCGCGGGCGATGGTCGACCCCACGACGTTGATCACGCCCAGGGCGAGGGCGCCGCGCTCCCGCGCCTCGTGCAACGCGGCGAGCGTGTCGGCGGTCTCGCCGCTCTGCGAGATCGCGATCGTCACCGTGTTCTCCTCG
>CAZTJZ010000150.1:0-4980 GCA_964614075.1 uncultured Phycisphaeraceae bacterium | reverse complement strand
GGGGGGGGGGGGGGGGGGGGGGGGGGGGGGGGGGGGGGGGGGGGGGGGGGGGGCTTCACGACGATCTCGGGGGCTCTGGGGAGGTCGAGCCCGCCGAACTCCCGGGCGGCGTCGCGGAGGGCCATGGCGCGGAGGCGCTGCGGTCGGCGGGACTCGTAGACCCACAGCGAGGCCTTGGGGCGGAAGCGTTCGAGGGCGAGGAGGACGGCGGCGGTGTCGGTGAGCTCCTCGGGCTCGACGAGGAGCAGGATCGCGGGCCCGTCGCCCGCGCGGCAGAGGTCGGCGAAGGCGAGCAGCCCCGAGTCGTGCGCGACCCAGGGGAGGGAGCGTGCGGCGAGCTCGCCCGAGAGATCGGGGGGCGCGGGCTCGCCGCGCGGGTGCCACACCACGCACGCCGGCCCCTGGTTGAACGCGTCCGCGGGCATGGGAAGAGTGTACAGGGTGCGGCGAGGTTGCCCCAGGGGCGCGGCGGAATCGGGGGCGAATTGCGGGCCTTTGGCGTGGAATCACGGACGTTGGAGGAGCGCCGCGGCGATTTGGGCCGCTCCGTCGGCGGGGCCCAGCGACCGAAAACTCTCGCGCATGCCCGCCAACGCCGCGGGGGAGGCGAGGAGTTCCAGGAGGGCTTCCCCCGCGTCACGGGAGTTTCGCGCCGGGTCGGCGTGATCGGTGTAGAGGCGCGCGGCGCCGGCGTTCACGAGCGGGCGTGCGTTGAACGCCTGGTGCTGGTCCTTGTGGTGGGGGTAGGGGAGGAAGAGGGTGGGGACGGCGTTGGCCCAGGCCTCGCCCACGCTGCCCGCGCCGGCGCGGGAGACGCCAAGGTCGGCGGCGCCCCAGCACAGGCCCATCTCGCGGAAGAAGGGCTCGACGAGGGCGCGGACGCCGGCGGCGTTGTACGCGTCGCGGGTGGGCTCCACGCCGACCCTGCCGGTCTGGTGGATGACCTGCCAACCGCGCAGGCGCGGGGCGAGGGCGCGGAGCATCGCGTTGATGGACTCGGCGCCCTGGCTCGCGCCGGTGACCAGGAGCGTGGGTGTTGCGGGGTCGAGGTGGAGGCGTTCGCGGCAGCGGGCGCGGTCCCCCGGGGCGAGGGCGGCGCGGCGGACGATGGGCGGGACCACGGTCCAGCCCGCTCGTGCGACCGGGGCGGCGGAGAAGATCTCGCGGGTCTGCGTGGCGATCCAGCGGTTGGCGCGCCCGGGGACCGCGTCGAGATTCACGAGCACGAGTCGGGAGCGCTCGGCGCGGGCGGCGCGAGCGGCCGGGGCGCTGACGAACCCGCCCATGGCGATGAGCGTGGCTTTGTTCCTGCTCTGGCTGGCGGAGGCCAGCTCGCGGAGCGTGGCGCGCGCGGCGCGAACCGCGCCGCCCCAGTTCCAGACGAAGCGCGCGAGCGCGAGGGGGCGGGGCGTCGGCGGGAAGGCCGGGATGGGCGAGAAGACGCAGGGGCGGTCCGCGAGCGTCTCGCCCTTCAAGATCTCGGCGTCGAGCGGGCGCGTGGAGCAGAGGAAGCGGACGTGGGCGGCGGGGTCGTGGTGGAGGAGCTGCTCGGCGATGGCGAGCGCCGGGTAGATGTGCCCCCCGGTCCCGCCCCCCGCGAAGACGAACGCCCGTGCGTGCATGGAAGGTCTTAGGTGGCGATCGGGGTCGGCGTCGGGGCGGGCTGGAAAGTGGGCTCGGGGGAATCCTGGGTGCGGTCGATGGCGACGAGCAGCCCCATGGAGAAGCCCGTGACGATCCAGCCCGTGCCGCCGGAGGAGAGGAGCGGGAGGGCGATGCCCTTGGTGGGGGCGAGCCCGGTGACGACGGCGAGGTTGATGACGGCCTGGAGGCCCACGGTGGTGAGGGCGCCGAGGGTGAAGAGGCGAAGGAGGCGCGAGGGCTCGCGGGCGGCGACGATCGAGGCGGCCCAGATCAGCGTGGCGAAGAGGGCGATGACGACCGCGGCGCCGGCGACGCCCAGCTCCTCGCAGATGACGGCGAAGATGAAGTCGGTGCGGTCCTCGGGGAGGTAGCCCATCTTCTGGAGCCCGTGCCCGAGCCCGCGCCCGAACCCCTCGCCGTCGGCCACGGCGCGGAGCGACTGGATCATGTGGTAGCCGGTCTTCTCGGGGTCGGCGTAGGGGTTGAGGAAGGCGGTGATGCGGTCGATGCGGTAGGGGTTCTTGATGATGGCCGCGACGAGCCCGAAGAGGGCGAGCGGGACGAACATCAGGAACTGCCAGAGGCGCGCCCCCGAGGCGAGGAGCATGACGGCGGCGGTGGCGGCGATGAGCACGCCCGTGCCCAGGTCCTCGAGCACGACGAACCCGCTGACCACGCCCAGCGCGAGCAGGGCGGGGAGGAGCCCGGCGAAGAAGCGGGACATCACGCCCGCCCGGGCGGTCCCGTACCAGGCCATGAGCGCCACCATGCCCCACTTGGCGAGCTCGCTGGGCTGCATGGTGAGAGCCTCGCCGAGCCCGCCGGTCTTGAAGGGCAGGCCGATCCAGCGGTGCGAGCCGTTGCGCTCCTGCCCGATGCCCGGGACGTAGACCAGCCCGCAGATCAGGAGCATGGCCAGGACGCAGAGGGTCAGCATGCGGACCGTGGGGATGGTGGCGTGCCCGTCCTGGGGTCCCAGGCGCTGTGCGATCAGGCGGATGGGCGTGAAGGCGCCCACAGCGAGGGCGCCCAGCGCCAAGGCCATGTACGCGGTGGAGCGGGAAAAGATGATGGACTGGGGCGTGATGCCGGGGTCCTGGGCGTCGGCGAGCCCGACGAGACGGACGCTCATGCCGGCGGAGTTGACCATCACCACGCCGATGGTCAGCAGGGCGAGGACGCACAGGGCGATGGTTTGGCCGGGGCGGAGCATGGGAATGCGGGTGCCGCGGTGAATATCGGTTGCGGGGGGCTCAAGGCCGCAATGTCGGGGCGGGGAGGGAGGTTTAGAAGAGTGAATAGAGGGGAGGTAGGCACAGGCGGGACGCCTGCCCCACGAGGCCAGGAAGGCTTCTGAAGTCAGTCTCTTATCGGAGGACCTTGAGGGCGACGGTCCTTTGGAGCTCGGCGACGGGCCTGGCGATGAGGTCGTAGCCGTCGCTCGCGGTGATGACGCACGGGAGGACCTCGCCCGGGGCGAGGGGGTCCTTGCTCTGGACGAAGGTGACGCTGTCGACCTGGGGGGCCTGGAAGGGGGTGCGTCCCTCGTAGAGGCGTCCGCCCTCGCCCACGCCGGTGGTCTTGCGTCCCTGCGCGGCGAGGGGGCGGTCGATGAGCACGTCGACGAGAGTCCCCTTGACCTTGCCCAAGGGGGACAGGGGCGCCCGCTCGTTGAAGGCGGCGACCAGGGCGCGGTTGCGGTCGAAGGCGACGCTCTGCTGGGCGGCCATGACCTCGCCCCGGCGGCGGGCCTTCACCTCCGCGGGGACGCGGAGCTGGGGATCGTCCTCCATCGTGCCCGCGACGGTGCCGGGCTCTTTGGAGTACTCGAAGACTCCGACGGCGTCGAACTTGAGGCGTTCGACGAAGCTCACCAGCTCCTCGTGGTCGCGTTCGGTCTCGCCCGGGAACCCGCTGATAAAGGTGGTGCGGACGGCCATCCCCGGGACGCTGTCGCGGAGGCGGGCGATGAGGTCTTCCTGCTGGCGGGCGGCGACGTTGCGGCGCATCGCCTTGAGCATGCGATCGCTGGCGTGCTGGAGGGGGATGTCGAGGTAGGGGAGGAGGCGGCCCCTCGCGGTGAGCTCGGCGAAGGCGTCGACGCAGGCCTGGGAGAAGTTGGTGGGGTAGGCGTACATGAGGCGGAGCCAGCCCTTGGAGCCCTCGTCGTCCATGGTGCGCGAGAGGGCGCGGAGGAGGCCGGGGAGACCGCCGATGCCGCCCGGGGTGGAGAGCCCGTGCGCGATGTCGTCGCCGTAGCTCGTGGTGTCCTGGCCGATGAGCAGGAGCTCGAAGGCGCCGTCGTGGATGAGCTCCCGGGCCTCGTCGAGGAGTCGCTGCGGGGGCTTGCTGCGCATCTTGCCGCGGATGGAGGGGATGGTGCAGAACGCGCAGTTCTGGTTGCAGCCCTCGCTGAGGCGGAGGTAGGCGTAGTGGCGCGGCGTGAGGCGCAGGCGTGCGGAGTCGTCCTCGAAATAGCCGATGCCCTTCCCGTCCTTGCCCTGGACGGTGAGCCCGACGGTCTTGACGCCGCGGTCCTCGGCGGCGACGAGGGCGTTGCCCGCGATCCAGTACTTGGGGAGTTCGCCCGGGGCGGGGGCGGAGCGTTCTCGCGGGGAGGCCTCGACGGCCTCGACGATTTTGTCGCGGTCGAACACGCCGACCATCGCGTCGATGCCCGGGGCCCATTCGAGCATGCGGGCGCGGTGGCGCTGGACGAGGCATCCGGCGACGACGACGCGCTGGACCTCGCCCCGCTCCTTGGCGGCGAGGGCTTCTTTGATGACGGCGAGGGACTCGTCCTTGCTGGCCTCGAGGAACCCGCAGGTGTTGACGACGACCGCGTCGGCGCCGCCGAACCCGCCCGAGGCGGGGTCGAAGGAGATGGGGAGGAGCCCGGCCTCGGCGAGGAGCCCGAGCATCTTCTCTGAGTCGACGAGGTTCTTGGGGCAGCCGAGGCTGATGAGCGAGACGCTGCGGATGTCGCGGGCCTTGGGTCTGGCTTGCGGGGCGGGCCTGGCTCGCGTGGCGGGCTTGGGGCGCGAGGAGGAGGCGGAACGCGACCCGGTCCGTGCCTTAGCTCGCGCCCCGGACTTCTGGCCGGGCGGCTTGGGTGCGCGTGGGGACGCCGCGCTGGGGCGGGGGCTCTTGGTGCGGCTCTTCACGCCCACGCTCCTCTGGTGTTGGGGCGGCTACTCGTCGAGGTTGCGCAGGCCCAGGCCCAGCTCGGCGAGGCGCTCGCGGACTTCCTTGAGGGAGGTGGCGCCGAAGTTTTTGACGCCCATGAGCTCGGCCTCGGTGATGCGGAGCAGGTCGCCCAGCGTGCGGATGTTCATC
>CAZTJZ010000149.1:0-5005 GCA_964614075.1 uncultured Phycisphaeraceae bacterium | reverse complement strand
TCCGCCGTTGGGCGGGCAGCCGTTGGGCCCGCAGTTGACGGCGAAGAGCCAGTTCTCGTTGGGGAAGTTGAGGTCGGTGTAGCCGCTGCCGCAGCCGATGACGGTGTTGTCGGTGACGGGGAAGGCGTTCAGGGTGGCGGGCGGTGCGGTGAAGCAGGGGTCGGCGGACTGGGCGTTGTGATGATCGATGCGGAAGCCGACGCTGAAGGTGTGGGTGGGATCGTTGTTGGGGTTGAGGATGAAGATCTGCTCGGGGTCGTTGGGGTCGACCTGGGCGGTGACGTTGGTGCCGCGGGTTCCCGGGCCCATGATGATGTGGGGGAGCGTCGTGCCGTCGGAGGAGAACTCGGCGACGAGGTTGCCGGTGTTGGGCAGGCCGTCCCACATGAGGACGGACCACTGGGTGGTGGTGGTGACGCTGGCGTTCTGCTGAGCGAAGATGCACTCGACCTGGGTGATCTTGAGGGGGAACATGGAGCCCGGGAGGGTGTAGGAGACTGCGGCGATCTCGTTTTCGGCGAAGCCGCCCTGGGCGGTGTAGGTGCCGCTGGTGCCGCTGGTGAAGCTGGCGGAGGTGTAGGAAGAGACTTGGGGGCAGTTGTCGCGCGGGGTGAAGCCACGGGAGCCGGGGCGTCCGCGGAGGGTGACGCGCATGTCCTGGATGTCGGAGAGCTGGAGGTTGAGCGGGACGTGCTGGGGATTGGTCGGCGCGGCGGCTTCGGAGGGGGTCTCAGCTTGGGCTTGGATTTTGATCTGGGCCGGGGCCGAGAGGGCGAGGAGCGAGATCGGGACGAGAGCCGCCAACGCAGTGCGAAGCATCATGGAAAATCCTCGGAAAGACAGCAGGTGCCACACCCACACAAAGTACGAATCACGAGCGAGAGGGGATAGCCCTCACACTCTCCATACGTCAGTATGCCCTCGAAGAGTTTCGGATGCAAGCGAAAGTTGGCGGGGTGAGGTGCGGGTTTGGTGGGGAGCGTGTACCGTGTTGGCCCTGCGGGCGGCGATCCTGCGGGCGGCATCTCGGGATTGGTTCGGGCGGTAGTGCAGAAAGGACGACGACGATGGCAAGGAACGTGTCGTGGTGGATGGCCGGGCTCGCGGGCGTGATGCTGGCGGGGGCGGGTTGTGAGAAGAAAGGGGAGTCATCCTCGGCGCCAGCCCCGGCGGTCGCGAGCGGGACGATCAAGCTCGGGCACTACGCATCGATGACGGGTTCGGAGGCGACGTTCGGGCGCTCGACCGACGAGGGCATCAAGCTCGCGGTGAAGGAAGTGAACGACGCGGGCGGGCTGAGCGTGGGCGGGAAGAAGGTGAAGGTCGAGGTGCTGACCGAGGACACCGAGAGCAAGGCGGAGAAGGCCAAGGACGTGGTGTCGAAGCTGGTGCACAAGGACAAGGTGTCGGCGGTGCTGGGCGAGGTGGCGTCGAGCATCTCGCTGGAGGGGGCGCCGGTGTGCCAGAAGGCGGGGATCCCGATGATCACGCCCAGCTCGACGAACACGAAGGTGACGGAGGTGGGGGACCACATCTTCCGGGTGTGCTTCATCGACCCGTTCCAGGGCTCGGCGGGGGCGAAGTTCGCGGCGGAGGATCTGAAGGTCAAGAACG
This sequence comes from uncultured Phycisphaeraceae bacterium, assembly GCA_964614075.1. Lineage (GTDB taxonomy): Bacteria > Planctomycetota > Phycisphaerae > Phycisphaerales > UBA1924. The sequence continues at coordinate 3,391 of CAZTJZ010000149.1, read as the reverse complement.
TGGCGCTGCTGGTGGACATGGCGTCGGCGTACAGCCAGCAGCTCGCGGAGGAGTTCGCGAAGGCGTTCGAGAAGGCGGGCGGGAAGATCGTCGCCCGGGCCGAGTACAACAAGGGCGAGAAGGACTTCAACGCTCGGCTCACGCGTCTGCGGGAGGCCAAGCCCGAGGCGATCTACGTGCCCGGGTACTACCAGGACGTGTCGAACGTGGCGCTGCAAGCTCGGCAGCTGGGCATGACCGTGCCGCTCTTGGGCGGGGACGGCTGGGACAGCGAGGAGCTGGGCAAGAACGCGGGGAAGGCGATCGAGGGGTGCTTCTACACGAACCACTACGCGGTGGACGACCCGTCGCCCGAGATTCAGAACTTCATCGCGTCGTACAAGAAGGAGTACAACGGGAAGACTCCCGACGGGCTGGCGGCGTTGGGGTACGACGCGACGCGGGTGCTCTTTGCGGCGATGGAGAAGTCCGGCGTGACCTCGGGCAAGCCCCTGCGTGACGCGATCGCGGCGACGAGCGCGTTCAAGGGCGTGACCGGGTCGATCTCGCTCAACGAGAAGCGCGACGCGGTGAAGGCGGCGGTGGTGCTGGAACGCAAGGACGGGTCGTGGAAGTTCCGGGCCCGCGTGAACCCGTAGCCGGCTCGGCGAAGAGGCGATGGACCAGCTCCTCCAGACCATCAAGGACGCGATCACTATCGGGAGCCTGTACGCGCTCATCGCGCTGGGCTACACGATGGTCTACGGCATCCTGAAGTTCATCAACTTCGCGCACAGCGACGTGGTCGCGATGGGGGCGCTGCTCTCGACCGTGATCGGGACGGCCTTGGTCCGCTGGGCGGGCGGGGAGGCGGGCGCGGCGTGGTGGGCGGGGGTGGTGGTGCTGCTCGCGGTGATGGGCGCGTGCGGGCTGGTCGGGTTCTTCGTGGAGCGTTTGGCGTACCGCCCGCTTCGGCATGCGCCGCGGCTCAACTGTCTCATCACGGCGATCGGTGTTTCTCTGTTCCTGCAGAACACGGGGAATCAGCGGTTCGCCTTCGGGACCGAGCCGCACAAGATCCCCACGCTCGTGCCCGACGCCCGGGCGCTCTTCAGCCTGGGGAGCGTGCGGGTGATGGCCCTGGACGCGATCATCGTGGCGACGGCGGTGGTGCTGATGCTGGCGCTGGAGCGGGTGGTGTTCCACAGCAAGACGGGGCGGGCGATGCGGGCGGTCTCGTTCGACACGCGGGTGGCGAGCCTGATGGGCGTGAACACGAACCGGGTGATCTCGTTCACGTTCGTGGTGGGGACGATGCTCGCGGCGGCGGGCGGGTTTCTTTATGCGCTGCGGTACCAGACGCTGACGCAGCCGGCGGATACGTCGTGGGCGCTCTTGGGGCTCAAGGCGTTCGTGGCGGCGGTGGTGGGGGGGATCGGGAACGTGCGCGGGGCGGCGCTGGGGGCGTTTGTGATCGCGCTGGTGGAGAACTTCGGGGCGGCGTACGTGGACCCCGTGCTCAAGGCGGGGCTGACCGACGTGTACGTCTTCGCGATCTTGATTCTGGTGCTGCTCGTGAGGCCGGGCGGGATCTTCGGGTCCGCCGCCGTGGAGAAGGTGTAGCGGGATGTCGGACCGTTTCGGGACCATCACGTCGGGGTTGCGGGGCGTGATGCCCTACGTGATCGGCGTGGGGGCGGCGGTCTTGGCGCAGCTCCTGCTCAAGCCGCGGATGAACGAGTACGACGCGGGGCTGTTCATGAACGTGGGCGTGAACGTGATGCTCGCGGTCTCGCTCACGATCGTGAACGGGTTCACGGGTCAGTTCTCGATGGGTCACGCGGGGTTTCTCGCGGTGGGCGGGTACACCGCGGGCGCGGTGACGTACTACGCGTCGCTGGCGATCTGGGGCAACGCCGAGACGCACGGCGGGGTGCTCAGCGAGCGATCGCTGCACGCGCTCGAGACGGCGGCGTGGGCGGGCTCGGGGGATCTGCTCTTCGCGGGGGCGATCCTGGCGGGGGGGCTGGTGAGCGCGGGGGTGGGGTATCTCGTGGGGCTGCCGAGCCTGCGATTGCGGGGCGATTACCTGGCGATCGTGACGCTGGGATTCGGCGAGATCGTGCGGGTGCTGGTGCAGCAGACCCGGCCCGTGGTGAGCGCGGGGGAGGCGTACGCGAACGCCGCGTGGTGGACGCTCCCGCTGTCGGTGGGCGGGTCGTTGGGGTTCTCGGCGACGCCGAAGTACACGAGCTTTTTCTGGGTGATCCTGGGCGTGTTCGTGACGTTCGTGGTGGCGTACCGGCTCAAGACCAGCAGCTTCGGGCGGGCGTTCCTCTCGATCCGGGAGGACGAGATCGCCAGCGAGGCGATGGGCGTGGACACGACGCGGTACAAGGTGCGGGCGTTCATCCTCGCGGCGTTCTTCGCGGGCGTGGCGGGCGGGCTCTACGCCCACTACAAGTCCATGAACCCCAACGAGATCGGGTTCGCGCGCAGCTTCGACATCGTCATCATGGTCGTCCTGGGCGGGCTGGGGTCGATCTCCGGGGCGGCGATCGCGGCGGTGATCGTCACGCTGCTCCCGGAGTACCTGCGCTTCCTCCAGGACTATCGCATGATGATCTGGTCGTTGGCGCTCATCCTCATGATGATCTTCAGGCCCCAGGGGCTGCTGGGCGTGCGCGAGATCTGGGAGATCGGCCCGTGGCGGAGGAAGACGCCATGACGACCGCCGGGGCGGTGCTCGAGGTGAGGGGCGTGAGCAAGTCGTTCGGCGGGCTCAAGGCCGTGCAGGGCTTTGACCTGGTGCTCGGGGCGAACGATCTGTGCGGGCTGATCGGTCCCAACGGCGCGGGGAAGACGACGGCGTTCAACCTGCTCACGGGGGTGTACCGGCCCGACGGGGGGAGCGTGCGCCTCGCGGGGCGGGAGATGCTGGGGAAGCGTCCGCACGAGATCACGCGGAGCGGGATGGCGCGGACGTTCCAGAACATCCGCTTGTTCCCGGAGCTGAGCGTGCTGGACAACGTGCGCCTCGCGTGCCACATGCGATGCCGACAGTCGTTCGTGGGGTGCGTGCTGCGGACGGCGTTCCACCGGCGCGAGGAGGCGGAGATCAAGGACCGCGCGATGGGGCTGCTGAGGCTGTTCGAGCTCGAGGCGCGGGCGGGGGAGGCGGCGCGGGCGCTGCCGTACGGCGATCGGCGGCGGCTGGAGATCGCGCGGGCGCTGGCGACAGGGCCCAAGGTGCTGCTGCTCGACGAGCCCGCGGCGGGGATGAACCCGCAGGAAAAGGTCGAGCTGCGTGACCTCATCCGGAGGGTGCGCGACGAGTTCAAGGTCGCGGTGCTGCTCATCGAGCACGACATGGGGCTGGTGATGGAGATCTGCGAGCGGATCACGGTGCTGG
>CAZTJZ010000148.1:0-5006 GCA_964614075.1 uncultured Phycisphaeraceae bacterium | reverse complement strand
TTGAGCAGGCGCGAGTACACCTCGAGCATGAGCTCCTTGCCCTCGAACGCGTCCGACACCCACTCGGCGCACGCGTAGATGTACGTCGCGGTCCGCGTGATCACCGGCTTGGCGCTGAACAACGCCGTGACGTTGTCGAAGATCGGGTACGGCCCCTTGGGCAGACGCTGGCTCGTGCTCGTGACGATCGACTGGTACGTCGAGCGGAAGGGATGCTGCAGCGTGTCCAGCATCTTCGCGAGCTGGAAGCACAGGAACTTCTGGGCGGCGAACCGCTCGATCCGCTTCTCGCGCGGGAGCGAGGCCAGCTCCCGCACCCCAACCTCCCACAGCCGACGCATGTCCGCGTGCCCGGCATAGACGTGACGCGTCAGGTCCGCCAGCACAAGGCCGTAGTCGCTCTTGGGATCGATCCCGAAGTGCACGAGCTGCTCCGACACCAGCCCGTCGAGATCCTTGGCCTGCGTGGTCTTCCGCCTCGGCGAGATCTGCCGCGCGAGGTCGAAATCGGAGTGGGCGGCGTGCCCCGGCGACGCCGGACGATGCGGTGCGGTGGTCATGCCCCATCGTAGCTGACCCGCCCGAGACGCCCCAGCTCGACCCGTGTTATGGGATCATCGAGGCCGCCAGCATGGCGAAGAGGTCGACCAACAGCATCACGAGCTGAACCGTCCGGCGACGACTCGGTTTCATCGCCTCGACCCGTGCGGCGGCGTGCGACCAGAGCCACCACGTCGCCACGGGCGTCAGGTAGAGCGAGATCGCCACGAACGTCCCGACGCTGAACCCGCCCGTGCCCATCCACCCGGACGCACGCACGAGCCGGAGCACTATGCTCGAGCACGCGAACACGCATACGCCGATCAACATCTGAGGGGTCCAGAACAACCACGCCCAGCGGTCCGGCGGCGTGGAACGCGGCCCAGCCTCGACCGGGCACGGCACGACGTACCCGCACTCCGGGCACCACGGGTCATGGATCCCGCGGAGGTTGTACCCGCACCTCTCGCACGCCACGTCGTTCTCGCCGAGGTAGCGGGTGAGCGCTGTGTCCTGGCGAGGCGTGTCCATCCCGGGCTCACGAGTTCTTGCGATCGATCCCCGTCGTCGCGCTGGGCGGGCTGAAGATGTCCAGCACCTCAGAGTTCTCCAACGCCACCGCGCTGTGCTTCACGCCCCCCGGCAGGTGCAGCACCTCGCCCCCCGCCAGCGTCACCTCCCGGAACCCCGTTGTGCCGGGCTCGCCCAGCCCGAACCGCATCCGCCCCGACACCACGCACGCGAACTGCTCGTTGGGGTGGCTGTGCGCCGGCACGTCGCAGCCCTTGCGGAGCAGCACACGCGACAGCATCGCCTGCGTCCCGATGATCCGCTGGCGTTCGAGGAGCGCCATCGGCGCGTCGGGGGGCAGCTCGCTCCAGCGCACCACGCGGGCCTCGCCGCTCATCGCTCGTCCTCCCGGTTCAGTCCTCGGGGATCGGGTCGCTCGTCACGGTCTCGCGGAACTTCTTGCGGAGCTTCGCCGTCACCGCGCCCTCGCCCTTGCTGATGGTGTGACGCTTCCCGTCCCACGCGTCGATCTCGGTGACCGCGATCATCTCGGCGGCGGTCCCCGTGAGGAACACCTCGTCGGCCGAGAGCACGTCCTCCAGACGCATCTCGCGCACCGTGCACTTGAACCCGCACAGGGGCACCAGCTCGTCGCGGACGAACTTCTGCGTGACGCCCTCGAGCGAGCCCGAGGTCCCCGTCGTGTTGGGCGGCGTGTTCAGCACACCGTTCTTCACGATGAACAGGTTGTCCCCCGTGCACTCGGTGACCCACCCGTCGGGGCTGAGCATAATCGCCTCGTCGCACCCCGCGTCGATGGCCTCCACCTTCGCCAGGATGTTGTTGAGGTAGTTGAGCGTCTTGATCTTGGGGTCCAGGCACGCCACCGGGGTCTTGGGTCGGCGTGCGACCACGACGCGCATCCCCTCGCGGTACGCCTCCTCCGAGTACAGCCGGATCTGATCCGCGATGCAGATCACCCCGGGTACCGGGCAACGCCGGGGGTCCAGGCCCAGCGTCCCGTACCCGCGCGTCACCACCAGCCGGATGTACCCGTCCATGAGGTTGTTCGCCTCGATGCACTCGCGCTGCACGGCGATCATCTCGTCCCGCGTGATCGGGATCTTGATGTGGATCTGCTCCGCGCAGCGGTACAGCCGGTCCATGTGCTGGCCCAGCTTGAAGATCTTCCCGCGGTAGACGCGGATCCCCTCGAACACCCCGTCGCCGTAGAGCAGACCGTGGTCATACACGCTCACCATCGCCTGGCTCTTGGGCACCAGGCGCCCGTTCACGAACACGAGGGGGCGGTCGGCCTGGTCGTGCGGCCACACCTCGGGCCCGGGGAGAGTCCGCGTCGCCCCCGGGGCGCGGGCGGGCGACTTGATCGGCGCCTGGCTGGTTCTCGACATGGCTTCCCTCCCTTGCCCGGCCCCCCCTGAAATGTTCCAGGGACGCCGGCATTTCAGACGAAACCCGAACACCCTTGCACTCATCCACGCGCTCGGGCACCGCCGGGGGATGATACGCCTACGACCCTTCGGGGCGACTCAGTTGACGCAGGTACGATCGGTCCATGAAGCCGGTTCATGCCGCGTTTGTGCTGGTGTTTTCCTTGATCAACGTTTTCGGAACCGGGTGCGCCGGACCTCAACCCATGCAGACCGGGCTCCTTTTCAAATCGGTTCGGGTGGGCGACGGGGGTTCCGGCGGGGTGGACCGCGCCTACGCCGTCTTCGTCCCGAGGGGGTACGACCCCGCGAAGCCGTGGCCCGCGATCGTGTTCCTGAACGGTTCGGGGGAGTGCGGCACGGACGGGCAGCGACAGACGGCGGTGGGGCTGGCCCCGGCCGTGCTCGGCGCGCCCGAACGCTGGCCTTTCGTCATCATATTTCCGCAGAAGCCGGACCAGCCCACGCCGTGGTGGTCGCACGAGGCTCTGGTGCTGTCGGTCCTGGACGAGGCGAAGCGGGACTATCGCCTGGATCCGGGGCGCATCTACCTCACGGGGCTGAGCCAGGGGGGCGCGGGCACGTGGGTCATCGGGACAAGGCACCCCGAGCTCTTCGCCGCCCTCGCCCCGGTCTGCGGGTATGGCGACGTCTCGCTGCTGGGCGAGTCGATCCGCGGGCTGCCCATCCGGGCGTTCCACGGCGAGGCGGACGACGTGGTGCCCAGCGCGAAGACCAAGGCCCTCGCGGCTCGGGCCGAGGAGCTGGGCGCCAAGGTCGAGGCGACGTACTACCCGGGGGTCAACCACAACTCATGGGACAAGGCGTACCGCGAGGAGGGGCTGGAGCGCTGGTTCCTGGAGCACGGGCGGAGGTGAGCACGTGACCGGGCGTCGGGCGCGGGCGAGCTGGGCGCGGGCTATCGGGGCGCGTCGATGAGGATCATGGCGCGGTGGAGGACGATTTCGTCCTGGATCGGGCCGCCCTCTCCGGGATCGATCGTGAGGCGAAGGGTCTGCGGCGTGCTCGACGCCGGGAGCACGAGGTTGAGGTCGGCGTAGGGGCGTCCGGCGTTGAGGCGTTCGCGGGCGAGTTCCTTGGCGTTGACCTCGACGATGAGGATGAGGTCGCCGAAACGCCGGTGATGCACGGGGAGCTCGGCCCGTGCCGCGAAACGGATGGTGCGCGCCGGGAGCATCCACGAGGCGGTCATGGGCCCCGGGAGGCGGATGTCGGCCAGGCCCATCGGGGCGCGGTCCATGGGCGAGACGTCCAGCGGGGGTGTCCAGGCCCGCGCCTCGCTCGGCGCGGACTTCGAGACGGCGGGCATCGATTCGCCCGGGATCGAGGCGAGGGGGCGGAGGCGCGAGGCATCGAAGTTCACGCTCTGGATGCGGTCCTCGCGCACGCGGAGCGTGACGGGCGGACGCGACTCGCTGTCGGGCTTGTCGCGCATGGAGAGCGACGCGGGCAGGGTCAGCTCGATCTCGTCGGTCCCCGCGGAGACGAGCGTGTGCGCCGAGAGCACCGAGGCGTCGCGGAGCCACACCCGCGCGCCCAGGGGTTCCTCGGCGGGGTTGGCGAACCGCACGCCCCGCACGCGGTCGAGCGCGATGGTGTTCGCGCGCCCCGTGTCCTCGATCACGATGGCCGGCGAGACGGCGCTCACGAATCCCTCGACCCGGTCGTCGTTGAGGAGCTCGACGCGGTCTTTCTTGAGGGGCCCTTCGGTTGAGCGCGCCTCGGCGCCCAGGACCAGGCGCGAGAGACGGTCGAGCGGGAGGACGAGCGTCCCCAGCCCGTCGTGGCTCCAGGCGATGGCGTCGGGCTCGGGCTCCCGCGAGGTTTCGAGGCGGCCCGGGAGGGACTGGCCGTCGACGAGGTCGAGGCGTCCGGCGCGGGTCGCGGGGATCTCGGTGATCTCGCGCCACACGGGCTCACCCTGGGAGAGGGCGGGGGCATCGCTCGCGTCGCGGGGGAGCAGGGCGAGCACGCTCGAGAGGGGAAGCGTGCCCTGTCGCGCGTGATCGTCGGAGAAGCGGACGGTCTTGGCGTCCAGCGCCACGTCCTTCACGGGGCGGCGTTTGAGGTCCTTGTCGATCAGCACGCGGTCGGCGCCCGCGCCGCGGGAGCACGGGGCGGGGAGAACCCAGGCGAGGAGCGCCGCCGTCACCGCAACACACAGGACACGACGGCTGGGGATCATGGTGCTCACTTCTGGAAAATCGGCAGGTAGCGCTTGGGCATTTGGAGAATGATGAGGGCCATGCTCGTGGCGTAGGGCTTTCCGACGGCGTTGTCATCCCATAACCCGTCAGGGAGCTGCCCTTCGAGGAGCTCCTCGCGCACCGCGGGCCACCACCGCGCCCAGGACTCTCCGCCGGCGAGGAACATCGCCTGGACGGCGTAGTACTGCCCGTAGTAATAGTGCATCTGCGTGTTGTTCTGCACGCGTCCGGGGAACGCGCTGGCGAGGAGGTACTTGAGCCCCGAGTCGATGGCGCG
>CAZTJZ010000147.1:0-5058 GCA_964614075.1 uncultured Phycisphaeraceae bacterium | reverse complement strand
ACCACGTCTCGCCGGCGGTGATGCACGCGATGGGGACGTGCCTGACGAACAAGTATGCCGAGGGGTACCCCGGGGCGCGGTACTACGGCGGGTGCGAGTTCCACGACCAGATCGAGACGCTGGCGATCGAGCGCGCCAAGCAGATGTTTGGGTGCCGGTTCGCGAACGTGCAGCCGCACTCGGGCGCGCAGGCCAACGCGGCGGCGTTCATGGCGTTGATGAACCCGGGCGACACGTTCGCGTCGCTGGTGCTCAAAGACGGCGGGCACCTCTCGCACGGGATGAAGATCAACTTCTCGGGGGTGTACTTCAGGCCCGTCCACTACCCCCTGCACTACGACGCGTCGCACCCGGAGTTCGAGCGGATCGACTACGACGCGGTGCGGAAGACCGTGCTCGAGCACCGGCCCAGGCTCTTGCTCTGCGGGTACAGCGCGTACCCGCGCGCGATCGACTTCAAGCGCTTCCGGGAGATCGCTGACGAAGTCGGGGCGATGCTCTTCGCGGACGTGGCGCACATCGCGGGGCTCATCGTCGCGGGGGCGCACCAGAGCCCCTTCCCGCACGCGCACGTGGTCACGACGACGACGCACAAGACGCTGCGGGGCCCGCGCGGCGGGCTCATCCTCACCAACGACGAGGAGCTGGCGAAGAAAATTGACAAGGCGGTCTTCCCGGGGATGCAGGGCGGGCCGCTGATGCACGTGATCGCGGCGAAGGCGGTGGCGTTCGGGGAGTGCTTGCAGCCGGTGTTCAAGAGCTACGCGGCGCAGGTGGTGAGCAACGCGAAGGCGCTGGCGTCGGCCCTCGCGGCGCGGGGGTTCCGCATCACCACGGGCGGGACGGACAACCACCTGATGCTCGTGGACCTGCGGCGCAAGCACGAGAACCTGACGGGCGCCGACGCGGAGAAGTGGCTCGAGAGCGCGGGGATCGTGTGCAACAAGAACGGAATCCCCAACGACCCTCGTCCGCCCAAGGTCACCAGCGGCGTGCGCCTGGGCACGCCCGCGACCACGACGCGCGGGCTCAAGGAGCCGCAGATGCAGGAGATCGCCGGGTTCATCGACGCCACGCTCACCGCGGGGCTCCAGGGCGAGAGCGATCGCGCCAAGGCGGCGGCGCAGGTGCGGGACCAGGTGGCGTCGATGTGCGAGCGGTTCCCGCTGCCGTAGCCCTACATCCCCAGCATGTTCCCGATCTCGGGCGAGAGGTCGCCCAGGCCCAGGGCCCGTACTTCCTTTTCCAGCTCTTCCTTGAAGGTGTTCTGCACGCGGGTGAGCGCCTGGTTCATCGCGTCGGTCACGAGCGTGCCGGCGAGGCGGCGGGTGTTGTCGTCGGCGTGGATCCCCGCCGCCAGGGCGCTGCTCAACTCCACCTCGAGCACCTTGAACCCGCCCGTCATCACGCAGCGGACGGCCCCCTGGCCGGCCTCGCCGATGAACTTGGTGTTCTCCATGCGGTCCTTCACGCGCGAGGGGATCTCCCTCAGCTTCTCCTGGTTCTTGAGGAGCCCCGTGAGCTGCGACATGGACTTGAGCTTGTCGAACATGATGGCTCGCTTTCTTCCCTGAAGTTTTCCGGCGTCGTGCGCCCGCCCGCCGTCGCGCCGTGTTCTCCCGCGCCGTCAATCGACGCTTGGCGTTCGTTCACTCTAGCCCGGCGGCCTGGGCTGCACGCTCACCAGCCTGGCCCCGAACAACTCCTGCGCCTGCTTCACGAGCGGATGCTCCGCCGCGGACTGTTTGGGCTCGGGCGCGGCGTCGGGCGCGGGCGGGGCGGCGTCGGGGCGGAGCTTGACGGGCAGGGCCTTGCCCGCGACGCCCGCCACGAGCGCCTCGATCTCCTTGACGCTCGCCGTCGCGACGTTGAACACCGATCGCGAGACTTCCATGAGCACGTGCTGGTCGGTGACCTCGACGAGCTGCGACCCGTCCAAGAGGATGCGCAGACGCCGGTTCTGCGCCCCCGCCTCGCGGACGCGCCCCCAGAACTCGGGGTCTTGGGGCGCGACGGGCGCGCGGGGCGCGATCGGCCGTTCCGGGATGGGCTCGGGAGGGGGCGCTCGTTCCGGGGGCGGCGCGACGGCGTGGGGCCGCGCCGCCTCTAGCGTTTTTTTGCCGTGGCACTCCCCGCGACCGCCGGCGTCCGTGCGGCCGCCGTGGCCCCCGAAATCACCGCCGTCACGTCCGCGAGCTTCTCGGTGAGCGCCAGGCGCACGAGCAGCGCGTCGAGGATCGCCCGCGGCGCCGGGCTGGACCGGGCCGACCGCTGCACGTTCTCGCACAGCGCGATCATGTGGACGAGCCCCGCGGCGTCGAACCGCGCCGCCCGGGCCGCCTCGCTCTCGCGGGCTTCCTCGGAGACGTCGACGAGGTCGGTCTTGGCCCCGCACGCCGACAGCACCATGAGATCGCGCAGGCGGATGAGCAGCGTTTCGAGCACCTGGTCGATCGAGGTGCCCTTCTTGAGCAGCTCGTCGCCCTTGGAGAGCGCCGCGGCGGGATCGCCCGAGGCCAACGCGTCGAGGAGCGCGCCCACCAGCTCGCGGTCGGGCAGGCCCAGGAGCTCTTCGAGCAGGCGGACCGTGAGCTTCTTCTCGCCCGCGGCCATGACGCGGTCCAGAAGGCTCAGCGCGTCGCGCATCGAACCCTGGCCCAGGCGTGCGACCTGCTGGATCAGCTCCGGCTCGGCGGAGAGCCCCTCCTGCTTCACGACGCGGGCCAGGTGCTCGGCGATGCGGGGCGTGGGGATGTTGCGGAAGTCGAACCGCTGGCATCGGCTCTGGATCGTCGCGGGGACCTTCTGCGTCTCGGTCGTGCAGAGCACGAACTTCACGTGCTCGGGGGGCTCCTCCATCGTCTTGAGCAGCGCGTTGAACGCCTGCGTGGAGAGCATGTGGACCTCGTCGATGATGTAGATCTTGTACGGCCCGCGCATCGGGCGGTAGACGCTGTTCGCGATGAGGTCGCGGACGTTTTCTACGCCCGTGTTGCTCGCCGCGTCGATCTCGATCACGTCGGTGTCGCGCCCGCTCATGATCGCGGCGTCGACGTCCTTGTCCTTCTTGGGGTTGTTGAGGGCGCGGGCGAAGATGCGGGCCATCGACGTCTTCCCCACGCCCCGCGTCCCGCAGAACAGGTACGCGTGCGCCACGCGGTTGGTCTCGATGGCGTTCTTGAGCGTCCGGGCGATGGGCTCCTGTCCCACCACCTCGTCGAACGACGACGACCGATACCGCCGGGCCAACACCGTATAGCTCATAGGTCGATTCTACGTGGGCTGGGCGCGGGGCCAGCAACGGCGCAAACGCTCGAAAAGCCCGCGTCCGCTCGGCGTGGGCCGCGCCCCGCGTGGCCGATTACCCCATCAGGAACACCATCGCCAGCCCGCCCACGATCAGCAGGAAGACGACCACCAGCACGCTGACCCAGATGGGGATGCCGCTCTTCCTCCGGCGTGCCCGCGGGTGTTCTGCGTCCCCGCCGGAGTTCCCCGCGCGGGCCGAGCGATGCGAAGCCTTCTTCGTCATAACCAGATCCTATCACGCCAGGGCCGCCCCGGGCCGCTACTCCCAGTCCTCGATGCGGTCGGGCCAGTCGTCCCCGAGCAGTCGGGCGAGCGAGCGGTCGCTGAGGACCTTGCCGCCGGTCTGGCACATCGCGCAGTAGTTGGTTTCGCCCTCGCCCCGGATCACCCGCTGCACCTTCTTGCCGCAGACCGGGCAGGGCTTCCCGAACTTCCCGTGCACGGCGAACTCATCGCGGAACGCCGTGATCTCGCCCGCGCCGGGGAAACGCCCGATCCCATCCTCCATCCCGAACTCACGCCGGAGCGTCTGGCTCCACTCGCGGAGCGTCCGCGACGCGGCGGCGTGCAGGCCCGCGCACGCCTCGGCGTCGAGCGACCGCGTGAGCTTGAAGGGCGACAGCCTCGCCCGATAGAGGATCTCGTCGCTGTACGCGTTCCCGATCCCCGAGAACGCCGCGGGGTCGGTGAGCGCGCGCTTGAGCGTCCGGTTCGTGCGATGGAGCACCGCCTCAAACTCCGCCGGCGTGCAGGAAAGAACCTCGACGCCCCCGGGGTTGTGCGAGCGGAGCGCGGCCTCGCCCCGCACGACGTGGATCGCCGCACGCTTCTTGGTTCCCGCCTCGGTGAGGATCAGCGTGCCGTTCTCGAACTCGAACCGCGCGAGCTCGATCTTGCTCCCGGCGTGCTTGGATGGCGTGGCGCGAGCGTCGGGTTCCTGCGGCCTGTCGTCCCAGCGAAACCGACCCGCGATCATGAGGTGGACGACGAGACACAGCTCGCGCTCAAGCCCGAGCACGACGCGCTTGCCCAATCGCGTCACACTCAACGTCCGGACGCCCTCGATCGCGTCGATGCCCGGCTCGACGCTGCGCACCACGAACGGGCTCTTCACCCGAACGCGCAAGAGCACCCGCCCTACGACCCGGCGACGCAGCGCCTCGACGTACACCTCCACATCGGGGAGCTCGGGCATGCCGCGAGCGTAGAGCGCGTGCGGCGGCGCGGGCATCGAACTCAGCCCCTGGACCAATCCGAACGCCGCGCCCTGAGAACCGTGCTCATGGGCCCGTTCGGAGCAGTGAGGCCCCGACCCCGTACACTTCGCTCCTGTCTGTCCGCACGCCTTACCCCACTCGCCCCGCGCGAGGAACACCCGGAGGAAGACGATCATGGCCAAGTTCAGTATCGCCTGGATGCCCGGCGACGGCATCGGCAACGACGTGATGGAAGCTACACGCCTCGTGCTCGACGCGCTCAAGCTCGACGCCGAGTACATCCACACCGACATCGGGTGGGAGTTCTGGTGCAAGGAGGGCAACGCGTTGCCCGACCGCTCGATCAAGACGCTGCAGAGCACCACGTGCGGCCTGTTCGGCGCCATCACCAGCAAGCCCCAGGACGAGGCCAAGGAAGAGCTCGCCCCCGAGCTCAAGGACAAGAAGCTCGTCTACTTCTCCCCCATCGTCAAGCTCCGCCAGATGTTCAACCTCCACACCAACATGCGCCCCTGCAAGTCCTACGAGGGCA
>CAZTJZ010000146.1:0-5069 GCA_964614075.1 uncultured Phycisphaeraceae bacterium | reverse complement strand
ATCGTCAACGAGCAGGGCGTCGAGCTCCCCGCCAACCAGGGCGGGCTCTTCGTGATCCGCAGGCCCTGGCCCGGGATGCTCCGCGGCGTCCACGCCAACCGCGAGCGGTTCGTGAGCAACTACTGGGGGCGCGTCAAGGACCCCGTCACCCGCACGCCGTACTACTTCTCCGCCGACGGCGCCCGCCGCGACGAGGACGGCTATTTCTGGATCCAGGGGCGCATCGACGACGTGATCAAGGTCAGCGGTCACCTGCTGGGGACCATGGAGGTCGAGAGCGCGCTGGTCAGCCATCCCGGGGTCGCCGAGGCGGCGGTGGTGGGAATGCCCCACGACATCAAGGGCAACGCCATCTGCGCGTTCGTCACCCTCAAGACCCAGTGGCTCGCCCGCGGCCAACGCACGCCCGACGAGGACCTCAAGAAAGAGCTGGCGGCCCACGTCGCGAAGGAAGTGGGGGCCCTGGCCCGCCCGGATCAAGTCCGCTTCGCCGAGGCCCTGCCCAAGACCCGCAGCGGGAAGATCATGCGTCGCCTGCTTCGCGACGTCGCCGCGGGCGTGGAGAAGATCACGCAGGACACCACCACGCTCGAGGACTTCAGCGTCGTCGCCAAGCTCCGGGAGGACGAGGAATAGCGGCTACCCTCTCCCCATGCCCCGCCGACGCACCAGACCGCGTGCTCGACCGGCGTTGTTGATGCCCGGGGGGATCGTCTTGCTGCTTTGGCTGGGCGCCTGCGCCGCCCCGCCCACCCTCGTGCTGGGCCCGGCCCTCGACGCCGTGCAGTCCGGCACCTCGGCGTTCTCCCGCGGCTCGATGCGCATGGTCTGGCACCGCCCCCTCGACGCCGCCGTCGCCGCCTCGGTCCGAACCCTCAACGCCCTCGACCTCGCCGTCCGCAGCGACCACGCCGGCGTGGGCTACCACCACCTCGAGGCCTTCGACCGCGGCGGCACGCGCATCGTCCTCCGCCTCGAGGAGCACTCGCAGAACCTCACCGGCGCCACCCTCCGCGTGGGCGTCATCGGCGACGAGCCCTTCTCCAAGGTCATCCTCGATCACATCGAACGCCTCCTGAACATCGAAGGCCCGCCCCTGCCCGGCCGCTGACCTTGTCTACTTCTCCGCGCGCTTGCGCCGGACCGCCTCGAGGCGCTGCGCGTGCACCTCCCGCGTGGGCTCCAGGACCGTGAGCGCCCAGATGTGACGTTCGGCGTCCGCGAGCGCCCCAGCCCGAAGGGCGATCGTCGCCGCGAACTCCCGCGTCGGCGCGTCGTACGGCGCGATCCCCACCGCCCGCTCGGCGCAGCGCATCGCCGCGTCCCATTCCTGGCGCTCGGCGTGGAGGCGCGCCAGCTCCTTCGTGAAGCTCGTCGAGCTCTGCTCACGCTCGTCGAGCCACGCCAGGTGCGGGATCGCCCGTCCCGCGTCCTCTCCCGGGGTGTCCAGGTAGTACCTCGCCAGCAGCTGGTGCGGCAAAGGGTCCACGGGACGCCGCGTCGCGTACAACTCGAGCCGGGGCACGAGCTCTTGCGTGGGCTTCCCGCCGCTCTGCGCGAGGCTCGCGCGGATCGCGAGCAGCAGCACGTCGGGGTGCTCGGGGTATTTGTGGACCCAGGCCTCGATCATCTCGGGCGTGGGCTCTTTCTTCTCCGTCGCCTCCTCGCCGCCCGCGCCCTCGCGGGTCGCCAGCTCCTCGACGCTGGGCGTGCCCTCGGGGAGGCGCACGCCCCACGCGATCAGCCGCTCCCCCGCCCACGCTTTGAACTCGGCGAGGAACGCCTCGCGCGAGACTTTCAGCACCTCCTCGAACGCCCGCGGCTCCTTCACGCCCTTCGCGTACAGGTCCATCAGCTCGAGCGGCGCGCGCGGGCCGAACCGCTCGATCATGTACTCGTACATCCAGTGCCCCTGGGCGTACGCGAGCGGGCGATCCGCGGGACGCTTGGGGCGCACGAACGCCAGGTTGATCTCGTCAAAGCCGAAGAGCGCGTCGTTCTCGAACGCGTCGGAGAGGAGCTGCACCGTGCGGAAATCCCGCGGGCGGTCCTCGAGGTACACCGCCCCCGCCTCCGTGAACCAGTGCGGCAGGCGGTTGTCCGTCCGCGAGAGCGTCACCGGGTGCGTGCACTCGTGCTGGACCACCCGGGGCCAGTCGTACGCCCCGACCTTGTGGTACGCCCCCTCGCGCGGCGCCTCCATCGCGATCACCGGCCCGGTCGCCGCCGCGATGGTGTGCAGCTTGGGCATCCCCGTGATCCGCACGCTGAAGAACCGGTGATCGGGCATCAGCTCGACAACGGTCTTCGCCGCCGGAACGTGGTCGATCCCTCCCGGCCCCCGGCCGCACACCCGCGCGTGAATCCGCTCGAGCACCGCGGGCATCTCCCGCGCCAGCACCTCGTCCTCCCCGGGCTTGTAGCGGATCACGAAATGCTCGCTCTCGATCCGCGCAAACCCGGCGAGATCGCGCAGCAGCGTCAGGCTGTTGGCGGCGCGGACGTTGAAGCGGTCGAGCTTCGCCGCCGATTCGAGCGCCTTCATCGCCTCGCCGTTGCGCCCGGACTGCATCTCCAGCAGGCCCAGGTCGATCACGGGCTCGGGGTGGAACGGCGCGCGGCGCACCGCCTCGTTCAGGTACCTCGCCGCCGGAGCGTACTGGCGGGCGGCGGAGAGCGTCCGCCCGACCTCGTGATAGGCCTCGGGCGAGGCGGGCGAGAGGGCGTCGAAGGCTCTGAGCCGGGCGTCGCAGTCGTCGAACTCGTACGCCGCCGCCGCCGCCGCCGCCCGCAGCGCCAGGAGCCCCAGGTGCTCCGGGTGGCGGGCGAGCTGGGCGTCGAGAAGCTTCTGCGCGTCGGCGGGGTCGCTCTGCCGCAGGCGGGCCCGGGCGAGGATCATCGCCGCGTCGATCGACGCCGACGCGATCGCCTCCTCGCTGTCCCCCGGGTCCGCCGCGAGATAGTTGAGCCGGGCGGCGATCGCCTCAGCACGCTCAAAGTCGAACCCGTCGACCATGACCCGCCCGAGCAACGCCCACGCCGACGCGTGGCTGGGGTTGAACGCCAACGTCTCGTCGAGCGCTCCCAGCGCCTCGGTGTAGTTGTCCTTGGAATAGAGCAGCTCCGCCTCGGCCAGGGGAACGTCGGGGCTCAGCTTGTCGAGCCGCTCCCGCGCCGTCGAGAGCATCGACATCATGCCCTTGAAGTCCGCGCCGGCGCGATCCGCGTCGCCCGGCTCGCGGAGCACGGCCTTGAGCATGAGCCCCAGCACGCCGTCCACCACCTCGCCCGCGTCCCGCGATGGTCCCCCAACCAACCTCCCGCTCAGCTCGTCGAGCACCACCAGCGCCTCGGGATTCCGCCCCAGCGCGTGCAGCGTCTCGCCCCGCAGCCGAAGCCCGCGCGCCGACGTCTCGCCCTCGAGCAGCGCCAGGGCCTCGTGGAGCTTCCCCAGCGCGAGCTTCGCCTCGGCTCGCAGGAGCCTGGGGACCTTCTCGTCGTTCAGCGAGTCGTCGTGGGGCTTGCCGCGCATCAGCGCCGCGCGGGCCCGCGCTGTCACGTCCTCGAGATCCTCCGCCTCCCACAGCCCGTGCTTGAGGCGCAGCTCCCGGCGTTCCTCGGGCGTGAGAAACTCCGCCTCGATCGCCCGCGTGACCGCCTGGGGCGTCTCCGGCGCCGCCGCCACCTCGGGCGGGGCGCTCACGCCCGCGCGCGCGAACAGAAGCGTCACGCCCAGGCACCACCCCAGACGCCACACCAGCTTCAATGTGAGCCCCGCAGATGCCGTTCGACTGCGCACGATCCGTCCTCCATGCCCCGCGCCCGCGGGCTCTTCCGGATTATCGGCCCGCCGCGGAGGAGACTTGCCCACGAGCCCCCGCCGCGGTCAAGCCCCGGGCCCCCTCGCCCTCCCCGTTCCCCGCGTCGTCCCGGTAGTGCTCCTCCAGGACGTTCTCCCAATCCCGCACGCTCGAGACCGCGATCATCCGCAGGCGGACCTCCTCCGCCCTGGGGTGGTGCGCCGCGAACCGGATCCCGAACTTGCGGATCTGCTTGCTCGCCGCGTCCTCGGCGTGGCGCATCCCCGAGCACACCGCGAGCAGCAGGCGGTAGTGCTCGCGCAGCACGCCCCGCTGCTCGCCGATCGTCGGGGCCGACGGCGCCCGCCCCGCCATCATCTCCCGCGCCTGGCGGAAGATCCACGGGTTCCCGATGCACCCCCGCGCCACCGAGACCGCGGCCACGCCCGTGTAGCGGATCATCCGGAAGATGTCCGGCGCGGTCCACACATCCCCGCTCCCGAAGATCAGCCTCCCCGGATGGCGAGACACGATCTCGCCCAGGAGATCCCATCGGCTCGGGCCCACATATTTCTGCTCGACCGTCCGCGCATGCACCGTCGCCCACGCATAGCCCATCGAGAACGCCGCGCTCAGGATCCGCTCGAACGCGCGCGCCATCTCGGGCGTGTCGTCGAAGCTCCGGCGCAGCTTCACCGTGCAAGGCGTCCCCGCGGGCACGCTCTCGCGCACCGCTTCAAGGATCTTGATCGCCCCCTCGGGCTGCGCGAGCCAGTGCCCGCCCCGCGCCTTGGCCTGGATCTTCTTGACCGGGCACGCCAGGTTCACGTCGATGGTCGCGAACGCCAGCCCCACGGGGCGTTCCGCGATCCGCCCCGCTCCCTCGCCCACAACGCGCCCGATCTGCTCACCCCCCGGGAGGCGCAGGTGCTGGTCCTCGTCTTGGCCCGGCCCGCGTCCCTCGTACGCCAGCTCCCGGTACGCCGCGTCCGCGCGCGACGCCTGCTCGATCATCTTCAGCGCCGCCGCGCTCATCTCCCGCGGGTCGCTCCCCATGATCTGTCCCGCCAGAGGCTGATCCTCGCGCCCGCCCGGAATGTTGTCGTGGATCTCGCCCAGATCGGCCTTCGCGAATCCGCGCCCCCCCGCCAAGAGCGTCCGGTCCAGCAGCGCCTCGGTCACGCAGAACGGGCATCCGTGACGCCGGGCGATGATCCGCATCGCCGCGTCGGAGTATCCCGCGAGCCCCGCCTGGAAGAACGGCGCGTC
>CAZTJZ010000145.1:0-5176 GCA_964614075.1 uncultured Phycisphaeraceae bacterium | reverse complement strand
GTCGCTGTTCCGCCCGGCGAGGCGCGAGGAGGGCGGCACGGGCTGCCCCGCGTCGCCCCGGAGCCACCGGCGGATGTCGATGTGATAGAACTGCTTGCTCCAGAGCAGGCCCGCCGAGGCCTGGCGGGCGATGAGGCGCTCCTCGGGAGAGAGCCGATCGTGGTCGCGCGGCGGCTGGGCGTAGAACGCGTCGGCTTCGCGGAGGCGCTCGTCGAAAAGGCGATCAAACCCGGCGTCGATCGTCGCCGGCGACGACGCACGCTCCACCCGCCGCAGCCGCAGACGCAGCGTCACCGACTCGCCGGGCGGGATGATCAGTCGATACCACGCGGCGGCCTTCGTCCCCGTCTTCGCGGGGTTCACCGAGCTCTCGCGACCCTGCACCACCCGCTCGTGGAACGCGTCCTTGACGTACGGGCCCGCGTTGGCGACCCCCCACAGTCGGCTCTGGTTGGACTCGTTCTCGGTGAAGAGGGTCTGGGCGATCGAGCCGTCGGACGCCCGACCGAGGATCCACTCGTAGGACTCACCGCCACAGGTCGCCCCAACGACGCCCGGGGCGACCTGCGCGAGCGCCGGGCGTGGCGACTTCTCGCCCTCCCCCGCGGGCTCCCACGACCACGTGTTGCGGAACCAGAGCGTGGGGAGCACGTGCACCGGGGCGTGGTCCGCCCCGCGGTTGGTGATCGTGACCCGGATCAGGATGTCCTCGGCCCCCGCCTTCGCGTACTCGGCCTGGACGTCGAAATAGCGTGAGTCGTCGAAGACGCCCGTGTCGGAGAGCTCGAACTCGCCCTCGCCACGCCCCCGCCGACGGTTCTCCTCGACGAGGCGCGCATAGGGAAACTCCCGCTGCGGGTACTTGTACAAGGCCTTCATGTACGAGTGCGTCGGCGTGGAGTCGAGATAGAAGTAGTGCTCCTTCACGTCCTCGCCGTGGTTGCCCTCGGGGCCCGTGAGCCCAAACAGCCGTTCCTTCAGGATTGGGTCGTGCTCGTTCCACAGCGCGAGGGCGAAGCACATGCGGCACTGATCGTCGCAGATTCCCAGGAGCCCGTCCTCACCCCACCGGTACGCCCGGCTGCGGGCGTGGTCGTGCGGGAAGTACGCCCAGCAGTCGCCGTCGGGCGAGTAGTCTTCGCGCACCGTCGCCCACTGGCGTTCCGCGAGGTAAGGCCCCCACCGCCGCCAGGGGGCCTTCCCGGCGTCGGCTTCCAGGACACGCCGCGATTCGGCGTCGGTCTGAGCTGTTCGGCGCTCCGCTCGGGCGGCAAGGCTCGTCATCGTGAATCTCCCTGAGTTTGGTCCGGTTGCTGCAGCACGATCGCGTGCCCGTCCGCGTCGCGGAGCATCACCGCGCCCCCGACGATCGACGGGGACACCAGTTCCCCCCCGGCGCCCCGCGCCGCGTCGAGGACCGCTCCGGGCTCGGCGATCGCGAGGGTGGTCTGCCAGTGCCAGAGGTCGGTGGCGCGGGTGTCGAGCGGCGCGGGGCGCCCGTCCGAGGGCGCGAGATACTCCAACAACTCCACGCCCGGCCCCGAGGCCGCCCGCAATCCCGTGATCCGCAGCCTCGCGCCGAAGACGTTGTTCAGATGCTCCTGCTCCACGCCGAAGTTCTCGCTCTCTCCCGCGACCGTGAGCCCAAGCGCATCGCGGTAGAACCGCAGGCTTTTGTCGGTGTCCGCCACGACGATGGCGGTGTGGTCGATCCCCAGGAAGAGCTTCCCGCCCGTCCTTTGCCAGCGCGGATCGCCCTTGCCTGATGGAAAGTGGATGACCTCCAGGGTGTGCCCGTCGGGGTCCTTGAAGTAGAACGCGCTGATCCCGGCGGCGTTGGGGATGGTCTTGGGCAGCGTCTGCGGGCCGCTCGACGCGTGGCGGACCTTGTGCAACCGCAGGTGGGCGTAGGCCCGGTCCATGTCGGACACCACGATCGCGATGTGCTGGAACCACCGGTCGTTGCTGCGCGAGTCGACCGGCACCGGCCGGCCCTGCGGGGCCAGGAACTCGGTGAGCTCGATCTCCTCCTGCCCGAGGCGCATGCGAGCCACGCGGGCGAACGACGCGAACACCCCTGTCAGCTTCTCGAAAGACGGGCCGGACCGCTCCTCGACGCTCACGACCTCGAACCCCAGCGCGCGCGTGTAGAACTCCACGCTCGCGTCCAGGTCGCTCACCGTGGTGCCGATGCGGAGGACACCCGACACGGGGTGCGCGACCGATCGTGCGGGCGAGATCACCGGCGCGGCCGGTGCGCCCTCCCCCGGCTCGTGCCACGCGACCATGCCCAACGCGAGCACCGCCGCGCTGATCCACAGCGTGTGCGCCCCGGAAAAGACTCCAAGTCTGCGGCTCATGACGCGGCTCCCGAGTGTGCGGCAACACCCGCCCCCAGGCGATCACGCAGGTGGTCCGCGACACGCATCGCGTTGGCCATGATCGTGAGGGAGGGGTTCACCGCGGACGAGGACGGAAAGAACGACGCATCGACGACATAGAGGTTGTGGACATCGTGCGCCCGGCAGAAGACGTCGAGCACGCTGGTTCGCGGGTCGTGCCCGAAACGCAGCGTGCCGTTCTGGTGGCTCACCCCGCCGATCCCGAGACGGGACTCAAAGACCGTGGGCGCCGAGCGCCCGCGCCTTCGCTCGGCCCGGGCCAGCAGCTCGGTGAGGCGAACGACCAGCCCGTCGTACGCCGCGGTGTTGTTGGGCGTGTACTCGAGCCGGATCGAGCCGTCGTCGCGCAGGGTGACGCGGTTGGCCGGGTCGGGAAGATCCTCGGCGGTGAGGAAGAAGTCGATGGTGCGCCGCTCGATCTCCTCGATCGCCACGCCCGGGAGTTTCCCCCCGCGGAGCCACTCGAGCGTTCCGCGGTCGGGCTTGCCCATGAGCTGGATGGTGCCGAGCGGGAACGGCGTTCCCGCGCCCGCGTGGTAATAGTCCACGATCGCGAAGTGCTTCTGGAACTGCGATGGGTTCTCGTCCTGCGTGACGGCGACGAAGCACCCGTTCTGATGGCACATGTAGTTCCGCCCCACAAGCCCCGAGCTGTTGGCGAGCCCGCGCGGATGCGCCGCGCTCGCCGAACGCAGCAGCACCGCCGCGGAGTTGATCGCCCCGCAGGCCAGCACCACGATCTCGCCAGAGACCTGCACGCGTTCGCCCCGGTGGTCCATCTCGACTCGGGCAACTCGGCCCCCGCCGCGATCGGCGAGGAGCCTCACCACCCGAGCCCCCGTGCACAGCGTGACATTGGGCGATTGCAGCGCCGCCCGCACGCCCACCACGTGCGCGTCGGCCTTGATCTCCGTCAGGTCCGGGTAGCCGTCGAACTGGCTCAGTCGGTACGGCGTGGGATCACGCTCGTCCAGCCTCACGCCCAGCGGCACGGGAAAGGGCCTCACGCCGCACCCGCGCAGATCGTCCATCAGCTCGCGAATCCTGGGCTCGGGCGCGACGGGCGGGAATGGGAATCCCGCCGAGCAGCGCGGCTCGCACGGATCACTCCCGCGCTCCCCGTGCACGCTGTACAACGCCTCTGCCCGCGTGTAGTACTCCTCGAACTCGTCGTACCCGACGGGCCACGCGGGGCTGACGCCCCCGGCGTGCCGAACCTCGCCGAAGTCGCTCTCGCGCATCCGCAGCAACGCCGCCCCGTACATCTTCGTGTTCCCGCCCACGCAGTAGTGCGTGTAGGGCTGGAAGGGCTGATCGTGCTTGTCGTACCACGTGTCCTTCGCGAGGTACCGCTTCTTCTCGAAGACCTCGCGCGGGTCCCAGTTCTCACGCTCCCGGGGGAGATACTCCCCGCGCTCCAGGATCAGGATGCGTTTCCCCGTCTCGGCGAGCTCCCGCGCGAGCGTGCCCCCGCCGGCGCCGGTCCCGATGATGATGACGTCGTAGTGATCGTTGAGCATGTCCGTTCCTTGCGTGGCGTCCTCGCCCGTCGCGCCGGGCGTGAGCGTTCGAGGCCTTGGATGCTCCGCGAGCGTCCCGGGGTTCGACAAACCCGCGTGCGGGCCACGCCGCCTGCACGCTACCGCCCGAGACGCAGCTCGCCCTGCGTGCAGCGGAAGACGCAGGGGCCGGCGTCCGGGTGCTTGAGCTTCGCGCAGTGCACCGAGCCCTCGCCGAACGTCCACAGATGCACCGCCGCGGCGAGCAGCATCCCCGCGGGCGGCGCCGTGAAGTACACCCACAGCCCGCGCGGGCTCCTCGCCCACAGCGCCGAGGCCAGCGAACGCGCCGGGTTCATGCTCATCCCCGAGATCGGCGCCTCCACCGCGATGAACACCGCCACGAGCAATCCGGCGAAGAACGGCGTGTACGCCTCGCTCCGGGCGTGGTTGGTCGTGAAGAGCACCGTCGACATCATCACGCCCGCGATCACGAACTCTCCGACCCACGCCGCCACCGTCCCGCGCCGACCGGGCTGCGTGACGGCGTACCGCACGGAGGGGTGCGCGACCCGCCCGCGGAGCACGAGCCTCGCCACGAGCACGCCCGCGATCCCGCCCGCACACTGCCCGAGGCCATAGCCGATCGCGTCCGGCCCGTGCACCTTGCCCAGCGCCCAGAACGTGAGCGTGACCGCCGGGTTCATGTGCGCCCCGGTCTTCACGCCCCAGTCCGACGTGATCAGCGCCACCGCCGTGAGCCCCATGAGCACGCCCATGATCGCGCGCCGAAGCACGCCGCTCGTAACCGCCCGTCGGACAGGCGAGTCGGGGTGTTCGAGCACGACCACTCCCGCGCACGCGACGAGCATGAACATGCCCAGCAGCGCCCCCTCGATCATGCATTCGGAAAGGTGGAGCATCTCGATGGCCCCTGGCGGCGCTGCGCCGAGCGAGGTCCTCAACCCCCCGTCTCGAACCCGGGGTAGAGCGTCATCCCGCCGTCCACGAACAGGCTCGCGCCCGTGATGTAGTCGGCCTCGTCGGACGCGAGCCACACCGCGAGGCGCGCGATGTCCTCGGGCTCCCCGATGCGCTTGTACGGGATCAGCCGCAGAAGATCCTGGTACGCCTCGGGCGTCTCCCACGCCGGCCTGTTGATGGGCGTGCGGATCGCCCCGGGGCAGATGCTGTTCACGCGGATGCGCCACGGGGCGACCTCCTGCGCGATGCTCTTCATCATCAACATCACGCCGCCCTTGCTCGCGGCGTAGT
>CAZTJZ010000144.1:0-5218 GCA_964614075.1 uncultured Phycisphaeraceae bacterium | reverse complement strand
TGGTGGATGCCATCTATGGCGACGAGGTGAAGTCCCGACTGGAGGCCCACGGCATCCGAGTGCTGCCGGGCTCCATGCGTCCCAAAACGAGCACCGTGCTCCATTTCCACGAAACCGAACGGGCGCTTTCCGGCGACAGTTTCCAGGGCGTCTTCCCCCTCGGCCTGAAGGGCGTGTGGAAGACCGAACCCGATGCCAAGCCCCGCATCCTGCCCTGGAAGGAGGCCGACCTCGACCACGCCCTCTGGGTGCCCCTGGATCAGCCCCTCGATCCGCTGGCGCTATGGTTTGCTCTCCACGATCGTCGCGGGTGTGGGCGTCAGGCCGGGGCTCGCCCCCCCCGAGGCGACAACCGACGATACCGACAGCGTCGTCACGCCCGGACGCGCGTGCGTTTCCGCGCCCACGAGCTTGAGCCCGGGGGTGCCCGAATCGCCCGCCAGGAACAGGTCCGCCAGCGCGTCGTACTCGCCGCTCGCCGAGGCCTCCCCCTCCCCCGAGGGGCCGGGCGGCTTGCCCGCGATGCCCCGAACCGAGTCAGGCTTGACCAGGTCAGGCTTGGCGAGCTCGGGCTTGGATGGTGTGACCTTGGGCTGCTCCACCGACCGACTCCTGAGGCGCGCCCTCGCGCGCCGCCCGCGGGATCAGGCGCCCGCCGCCGCGCCGCTACGCTCCCACGCCGACACCTCGATCACGTTGTTGGGGTCGCCGAACTCGTTGGGCTCGGTCCACGGGTTGTACGGATCGCTCGTCCAGCGCCCGTCGACCACCAGGCGGTACCGGCTCTTCCCCTCGGGCAGACGCACGAGCAGCTCGTAGACCCCCACCGACGCGTTCGCCTTCATCGGGTGCGTCGCCGCGTTCCACCCGTTGAACTCGCCCGCGACATAGACCGTCCGCCCGATCGTCATGGGCTGCACGAAGAGCACGCCCTGCGACGTCACGCGCGCTCCCAGCACACGCTGCGTCGAGGGGGACATCGCCTGGGGCTTGGGCTCGATCGTCTCCACCAGCCGCAAGGTCGCGTGCGCGCCGCGCTCGCGCACCGCCGGGCCCTCCAGCAGCGCCACCTCGCCGGGATCCAGAGGCCCCGGCGCCGGAGGAGTAGGCGTCTCCTGCGCCATGAGCGCCGGCGCCGTCTCCCGCGTCACCATCGGGGACGCCGGCGCCACCCAGGGACCGCCGTTCCCTCCCATGCCCAGCGCCCGCCGGAGAAACTGCTGCGCCCGCCTCGCGACGTCCTCCGCCCGCGTCAGGGGCTTGGGCTCGCTTCCGCCCGGCGCCGCGTTCGTCACGCCCGCCCCCGCCGGAGCCTGACCCGCCGGCCCGGAGAGCGTCGCCGCCAGCTCCGCCATCGAGTGCGCTCGCCGGCGCACCATTTCGTCCACGTCCGCCGACACCACCTCGACCACACCCGGCTCGGCCGCGCCTGAATCCACGCCGCCCGCCTCGCCCGCTCCCGCGTGCGCCAGCTCCCCCGCCTCGGGCTTGAGGTGGGTGATCTGGTCCAGGATCCACTCCGAGAGGCTCGTGTAGTCGCGGGCGCCCTCGCTCGCCGGGGCGTAGTCGATGATCGACTGCCCGTACGACGCCGCCTCTCGCAGCCTGGGGTCGCGCCGGATGACCACCGGCGTCACCCGCTCCTTGAACCTCCGCCGCATCTCGGCCAGGAGATCGCACGCGACCTCATTGGCCTCGTCGTGGATCGTGGGGAGCACCCAGACAGGGCGGGTCACCCCCAGCCGCCTTGAAATCGTTTTCACCGTGTTGAGCTGCTTGGTCGCCCCGGTCAGCGAGAAGAAGCTCGTCTCCACCGGTATGAGCACGAGGTCCGCCGCGACCAGCGCGTTGTACGTGAGCAGCCCGATCGAGGGGGAGCAGTCGATGATCGCCACGTCGTACTGCGCCCGGAACTGCTGCAAGAGGAGCGACAACCGCCGCTCCTTGTCGGCCAGCTCCGCAAGCCCGCCGCGAGCCGCTTCGAGCCCGGCGAGCTTCATGCGGCTCGGCGCCAGGTCCAGGTTTCGCCCGGTGCACCACAAGAGCCGCGCCGGGTCGATGGGACGCACGCCCGCCGCGAGCATCGCGTCGCCGATGTCCAGGTCGATGCGGTGCTCCGGGACGCCCAGCCCGACCGCGCAGTGGGACTGCGGGTCCATGTCGATGAGGAGCGTGCGTCTCCCGGCCCGGGCGACGAGCCCCGCGAGGCTGATGGCCGTGGTGGTCTTCCCGCAGCCGCCCTTCTGGTTGATAATCGCGATGGTCCGCACGACCGCTCCTCGACGTGGACTCCGCCATGCCGGCGCGATGCTCGACGCTCGCGGGATCCATCCCGCGCGTGGCCGCCCTGGAGAGTGAACCGGAAACAGAACAGGGGGCGGCGCGACTATCGGATTCTCGGACAGCCGGGCTTGAAATGGGGGCGTGCTAGGCGCGCATCGCCGAGATTCCGGCAAGAACTGCGTCCTGCGGCGGGGCCTCGACGACCCGCGCCTCGCCTTCGTCCATCGGCAGGACGAGCCGGAGCTTTCCGCCCCGCGACTTCTTGTCGCGCAGCATCCGCGCGAGGACGGTCTTGTTATCGGGCAATCCGGTCGTGGTGGTCGCGAGCCCGGCGCGGGCGAGGAGCGCGGCCACACGCTGCGGGTAGGCGCGGTCGAGGAGCCCCATGACGACCGCTGTGGTGCCCGCGGCGTGGAGGCCCATCGCCACCGCCTCGCCGTGGAGCATGGGGGCGTTGGCCAAGGTGGGCCAGGTCTCGATGGCGTGGGCGAAGGTGTGGCCCAGGTTGAGCAGGGCACGGCCCGAGTCGGGGTGGGTCTCGAGCTCGTCGCGCTCGACCATCCGGGCCTTCATGGCGGTGTTGCGCGCGACTAGCTCCGCGAGTGGGTGCATCGTGCGGGAGAGGATGCCGTCCAGGTTGGATTCGAGCCACGCGAAGAGACCGGGGTCGCCCAGGATGCGCCCCAGCATCGCGTGCTTGACGCACTCGGCGAGCCCGGCGCGGAGATGGCGCTGCGGGAGCGTCGCGAGCGTGTCGAGGTCGACGACGACCTCGGCGGGCTGGTGGAACACGCCGACGGCGTTCTTCTGGAGCTCCATCCCCGCCTGGACGTCGGGCGGGGCGTGGGGGTCGGGGACGTGGAGGTTGACGGCGGTCTTCCCGCCCACCGCCGCGTCGACCATGGCGAGGAGGGAGGTCGGGCACTGGATGATGGGTGTGCCGCGTTTGTAGGTGGCGGCGACGAAACCGGCGAGATCGCCCACGACCCCACCGCCCAGGGCGAGGATGGGCTCGCCCCGGTCCAGCCGGTGAACGGCGCAGTCGGCGAGAAGTCGCTGGGCGGTGGCGAGGGTCTTGGTCTGCTCGCCGGCGCGGACGGGGAGGATGGCGCCCGCGATGCTGGACCTCCCGAGAAGCCCGGCGAGAAAATCGGCGCGGGAGAGCAGCGCGTCGTCGGTGATGATCACGGCGCGGGATGTACCCCAGCGCGACCGGAGGCGGGGCGCGAGCTCGGCGAGGAGCCCTGACCCGATGCGAACGTCGTAGGCGCGGGGGCCCAGGTCGACGCGGACCTCGTGGAGGAGCGGCACGGCTACCCCGCGCTCAGGCCGGCGCGGTCGCGGCTCTGCTGATCGGGGCGTTCCCACTCGAGCCGCGGGGCGTCGCCCCAGAGCATCTCGATGTCGTAGTGGGCGCGGGTGTTGGGCTCGAAGAGATGGACGACGGCGTCGACAAAGTCGAGCAGGATCCAGCTGGAGCGTTCGTCGGTGCTGGAGCGGAAGGGCTTGAAGCCGAGCTTCTCGCCCAGCTCCTGGACGTGGTCCAGGACCGAGTGCATCTGGCGTTCGCTCGTGCCCGAGGCGACGATGATGTAGTCGGTGACCTGGCTCAGGGCGCGCACGTCGAGGAGGACGACGTCCTCGCACTTGTCGTCGCGCACGAGGCGGGCCGCGTCGATCACGAAACGGCGCAGGGCTTCGGGGTCGACGGGCTTGAAGGTGGGATTGAAAGTGGACGGGGATGTGGACTCGGGCTGGGTCGGCGCGCCGGGCTTCGCGTCGCCCGAGGCGGGCTTTCGCGGGCGCGGGGCGGACTTCTTGGCGGCGGTGGGCGTGGCTTTGGGTGGCATCCGCTCAAGGGTAGCGAGCGCGGCCGCGTGGGGAGCGGACTCGGGAAGACGGGCCAGCGCCTGCGCGACCGTGATCCCAAGGGTCGGGATGATGAGCCCCGGGGCGATCTGCGCGAGGGGGACGAGCACGAAGGCCCGCTCGAGCATCCGCGGGTGGGGCAGCGTGAGGTCGGGGCGGTCGAGCACCGTCTGGTCGTAGAGGAGGAGATCGAGATCGAGCGTGCGGGGACCAAAGCGGGGAACGAGGGAGCGGTCGCGCCCCGCCGACCGCTCGATGGCGTGGAGGTGGGCGAGGAGCTCGCCCGGGGCGAGGTTCGTGCTCAGGAGCGCGGCGGCGTTGAGGAAGCGTCCCTGGTCGATCACGCCCACGGGCTCGGTCTGGAAGACCTCGGAGAAGGCGACGAGGCGCGTGGCGGGGAGAGACTCGAGCGCGGCCCGGGCGTTGGCGATGTGTGCGGACCGGTCGCCCAGGTTGGAGCCCAGGGCGACGGCGGCGGTCACGGGCGGGCGTGGCGGGGCGCGGCGGGTCACGCGCGAGGGTACGCGAGGCGGCGGCGCGGTCTACTCGACGGGTTCGAGCTCGCGCATGCGGTGCTGCATCTGCGCCTTGAGGCGGGCGAGGATGGAGCTGTGCATCTGGGAGACGCGGGATTCGGAGAGGTCCAGGGTCGCCCCGATCTCCTTCATGGTCATGCCCTCGTAGTAGTAGAGGATGACGATGAGCCGTTCGGCGCGGGAGAGCCCCTTGGTGATGAGCTCGCGCAGGTCGCGGCGTTGGATCTCGGAGAGGGGGTTGCTCTGGGTTTCGTCCTTGATGACGTCGATCTCGCGGACGTCGCGCCCGCCGTCGGACGGAAAGCAGCGCTGCGTGAGGCTGCGCGTGGAGACGGCGGCGGCGTCCTTCTTGAGCTTGTCGAAGTCGTCGAGGGACATGGACATGGCCTGGGCGACCTGGCCGTCGGAGGGGGGGCGCCCGGTCTGCTTCTCGAGCATCTGGCGGGCCTGCTCGACCTTGTTGCTGCGGTGGCGGACGAGGCGCGGGACCCAGTCCATGGCGCGGAGCTCATCGAGGATCGCGCCGCGGA
>CAZTJZ010000143.1:0-5242 GCA_964614075.1 uncultured Phycisphaeraceae bacterium | reverse complement strand
ACGACCTCATCTACTACCTCGGCCTGTTCGAGGCCGGCGACGTCTGCGCCGACGTCGACGACGGCTCCAACACCAACACGCTCGACGGCGGCGTGACCATCGACGACCTCATCTACTACCTCGGCCGCTTCGAGGCCGGGTGCTAAACAACCGGGCGTATCTCCAGGGTTGAACACAACCAAGGCCCGCGGGTGAGCAGCCCGCGGGTTTTTTTCTACCCAAACTCGCCCCAAACAAGCTCCCGCGTCTCTTGTCCGCCCGGGGCGTGCCGCTACTATCCCCTCCTTCGCGCCCCGGGTGTGGGCGTTCACGATCTTCGCGGCCCGAGCGGCCGCGCTTGCAGGTGGAGCTTGGTCATGTACGCGATCATCGAGGCGGGCGGGGTTCAGCGCAAGGTCACTCAGGGAGACGAGATCCTCGTGGACCTCCTCGACGAGGGGCAGGCCCCGATCGGGAAGAACGTGACCACCGACCGCGTGCTGGTGGTGGGTGAGGCGGGCGGGAACGCGAAGTTCGGCCAGCCGTACGTCGGCGGCGCCTCGGTCTCCCTCGAGGTCATGGACCCGGTGATCCTGGGCGACAAGCTCTATATCCAGAAGTTCCAGGCCAAGAAGACCTGGCAGAAGAAGACCGGGCACCGCCAGCGCTACACCCGCGTCAAGGTCACGGGCATCAAGGGCTGATCGACCGACTCTCTCGCACGCAAACCCGGGCCTTGTGCTCGGGTTTTTTCTTGGGCGCTTTCCGCGGCCCTGCGCCGACGTGCTACGTCCCGCCGCGCTTCTGGTCCGACCGGTCCATGATCCCCTGCAGGTACTGGTGGAACTCGTCGTGCATGATCTTCATGCTCGGGTTGCCCCACATCTTCCGGAAGCTCTCCTCGCGCTCGACGACCTCCATCCGGCGTTCCCAGCTGCGGAAGTAATCCTCGGGGAGCTGGCCGTGCTTGTGGCTGAACCACGCGATCTCGAAGAGCGAGAGCTGCATGAGGTTCAGGAAGTACTCCTGGATCTCGCGGGGCGTGCCCAGGTTCTCCACGTCGTGCCTGTGCACGCTCGCGAACTCGGGGTGGTCGACGCGGATCCGGCGCAGCTGGAGCTGCATCTCCACGAGCTTCGTGAAGTTCGCGACGTGCGCCGCCCGGCGGTAGTTGCGGAACTGCATCCCCGAGTAGATCAGCCCCATCGCGATCGCGCCCGAGGAGATCGTCTGGAGCAGGATCTGGACTTCCTGGAGAGTCACGCCCAGTGTGTCGGCCCGGCGGGCCCGGGCCAAAGAAAAAACCCGCGGACACAGTGGTCCGCGGGTCGTTGGGGTTGTGTCTACCCGTGGGTCAGCGGCTTACTTGAGCTCGCCGGCCTTCTTGACGCCGTCCGTGAACTTCCCGAGCAGGTCCTTCACCTCGCCCGTGAGCTTGGTGAGGTCGCCCTTCCCGCTCTTGAGCTCGGTGAACTTGGCCTCGATCGAGGTCCACTGGTCGCCCAGGGTCTTGATCACGGGCTCGAGCTTGGCCTTGAGCTCGGGCGAGGCGCTGGCCAGCTTGGCCTTGATCGCCTCGTACCCGTCCTTGGCCGTCTTCATCGGACCATCGAACGACGCGACGGCGTCGCCCAGGGCCTTCTTCGTCGCGTCCACGGCGCCGGCCGCCGCGTCCTTGGTGGCGTCGACGGCCTTGGCGCCGGAGTCCTTGACGGCGTCGGCGGCCTTGGCGCCCGTGTCCTTGACGGCATCGGTGGTCTTCTTGGTCGCGTCCTTCGCCGCGTCCACCACCGACTTCGAGCCCGTGCCCGCCGGGGCGTCTTTCTTCTCGCATCCCACCACGCCCAACGCCAACGCCAGAGGAGCCACAACGTACACGAGACGGTTCATTCGATTCCCTTTCTCAAGTTCCGTGCTTCCCGTGCGTACGCCCTTGGCACGCACGATCTGTAAGCACAAAGTTCGGTACAAATCCTGAGGGCAATTCTAGGCGCACACCCGCCCAAACCAGTGCTCATCAAGGCATTCATCTGACCCAACACCATCATTGTTAGGAAAATGGAAGGCCGAATTTCATCGTGCCGAACCGGACGCGGCCTGGGCGGCACGCCGAAACTCCTCCGAGAGATTCGCCTTGCGACCCGCGTCGTAGTCGTACGCCACGATGACCCCCTCGCCGACCGCGGCCACCTCGTTCCGCGTCGTGCTGATGATCTCGTGGGCGAGCGTGAAACGGTCTTCGAGCACGCCCGCGAGCCGCGCGGTGACGCGGACGACATCCGGGAAGAAGAGCGGCCGCCGGAACCGGGCCTGCACACTCTGGAGGATGAACCCCACGCCCCGGGGCGGGTGCAGGCGCTCGTGCCCGCACCGCCGAAGGAACTCGACGCGGGCCGATTCAAGATACCGGAAGTACGCGACGTTGTTGACGTGGCCCAGCGCGTCCATCTCGCCCCAGGCAATGGGGATCTCGATGAAGACGCCGGTCCACGTCTGGTCTGAACGGGGTGGAGAGCCCGCATCGCTCACGGCTGAGTCCCCGCGCTCGACACGCCGTACGAGCACGCCGCGTCCCGGCGCACGAGCAAGAACGTCCTTTGTCCGACCCCGACACGGTCAAGCGTGGCGTTGAGCACAGGCGGCCAACCCCGCAGCTTCAAGACAATCGGCAACCCGTCGTCGCGACCGTCCTCGGGGCGAAGCACGCACGAGGGGTTCTTCTCAAAGTACCCGTGCGGTTCGTCGGTGCGCTTGAACAAGGCGCCCACCCAGCGCGATGCAACCGTCGGCGGATGCCACAGGGTCAAGCCGCCATCGGGCGTCACCCGCACGCAGTAGGTGAGCGCTCCGTCCTCGATCGCCACCCAGTCGCCGACGTATGTGGCCCGAGTCGGCGGACTCATGACGCTCTTGTTGTGCACGAGCACGCCGCTCGCAAAGAACGTCCCGCCGGGCTCCACGGTCAAGTCCCAGACGCGGACCGCGCCGCGCACCCGCTCGATCTTCGCGACACGTTCTTCACCCGCACGAGTCGTGAGCCTGTCGCCCGCGCCGAACCGCCCCGCAGGCGTGAAACCGCGCTCGCCGTGCAGCGGATGCTCGTCGGTGACCCGCAGCTCTTTTCCCGAGTCGAGGAGCAGTCGCAGGTGTGAGCCTTTCACCACGGAGCGCCGCGCGACAATCCGGGCCTCGCCGACGCTCCCGTCCCCGAGCCGCCCGAGGACACGGTCCCCGACGCGCAGCTCCTCCACAACCTTTTCGCCGTCCGCGACCGCGATGGTCGTGCCCTCGACCACGCAACCTATGTTGTACACACACGCCGGAACCACGCTCATCGCCAGAATCATGAATAGCAAGATCATCCAGCGCGCCATGACCAACCTCCAATTCCCGCGTCACACCCGCGCCGGCTGCCTCGACCCGCTCTTGCTCTCGTTCAGCAGGCGGCGGAGCACTGTCTGCAGCACCCCGCCGTTGCGGTAGTACTCCGCCTCCACGGGCGTGTCGATGCGGCAGCGCGTCGTGAACTCCACCTTCTTCCCGTCGGGCCGGGTCGCGACCACCTTCACCTCGCAGCGCGGCTCGACCAGGCCCTCGGCGGTGGCCGGGAGGTGGATGTCGAACGTCTCCTCCCCGGTCAGCCCCAGGCTCCCCGCGCTCTGCCCCTCCAGGAAGCACAGGGGAAGCACGCCCATCCCCACGAGGTTGCTGCGGTGGATGCGCTCGAAGCTCTCCGAGATCACCGCGCGGCAGCCCAGGAGCAGCGTCCCCTTCGCCGCCCAGTCACGCGACGAGCCCATGCCGTAGTCCTTCCCGGCGAGCACGATGAGCGGCGTGCCCTCCTTTCGATAGTTCATCGCCGCGTTGTAGATGAAGTCCACCTTCCCCCCGCCGGCCTTGGACATGTCCCGGGTCCACCCGCCTTCCTTGACCTTGCCCGTCGCGGAGTCCTTCGCAAGCTGGTTCTTCACGCGGACGTTCGCGAACGTCCCCCGGGTCATGACCCGGTCGTTGCCGCGCCGGCTCCCGTAGCTGTTGAAGTCCGACTTCTTGACCCCCAGGCCCTTGAGATAGTCCCCCGCCGGGCTCACCTCGGCGATGTCGCCCGCCGGGGAGATGTGGTCCGTCGTCACGCTGTCGCCCACGAGCGCCAGCACCCGCGCCCCGCGGATCGCCCCCGGAACCCCGGGCTTCTCGCTCATCCCCTCGAAGTACGGCGGGTGCTGGATGTACGTGGACTTGTCGTTCCAGCGGTACTGCTCGCTCTTGGAGACCGGCACCTTGTTCCACGTCGGGTTCCCGTTGAACACGTTGGAGTACTCGGCACGGAACTGGTCGGGCGCGATGCACGCACGCCGCACCTCCAGCACCTCCGCGTTGGTGGGCCAGAGGTCCTTGAGGAACACGGGCTTGCCGTCCTTCCCCACGCCCAGTGGCTCGGTCGCGAGGTCGATCGCCACGCTCCCCGCGAGCGCGTACGCCACGCACAGGGGCGGGCTGGCGAGGTAGTTGGCCTTGACGTTGGGGTGCACACGCCCCTCGAAGTTGCGGTTCCCCGAGAGCACCGCCGCCGCCACGAGGTCGCCCTGCTTGATCGCGCTCTCGACCTCTTCGGGCAAAGGCCCGGAGTTCCCGATGCACGTCGTGCACCCGTATCCCACGGTGTAGAAGCCCACGGCCTCGAGGTCGCTCGTCAGCCCCGCGCGGTCCAGGTACGCCGTCACCACCTTCGAGCCCGGCGCCAGGCTCGTCTTGACCCAGGGCTTGCGGGTCAGCCCCTTCTCGCGGGCCTTGCGCGCCACCAGCCCGGCGGCGATCAGCACGTCCGGGTTGCTCGTGTTCGTGCAGCTCGTGATCGCCGCGATCACCACCGCCCCGTGCGTGATCGTGCTCTCCCCGCCGCCCGCGGCCATCGTCCCCGCCCCGTGCTTCACCGTCCCGAAGCTCCCGAAGATCTTCTCGCCGGCCAGCCCGAAGCTGGTGTTCCCCAACGGCGCCGCCAGGCTCTTGAAGAACTCGGCCTTGACGTTCTTGAGCGCCACGCGGTCCTGCGGACGCTTGGGCCCCGCCATCGAGGGCTGCACCGTCGAGAGATCCAGCTCCAGGATGTCCGTGCACACCGGCTCGGGGGTCCCGGGCTGCCAGAAGAGCCCCTGGGCCTTGCTGTACGCCTCGACGAGCGCCACCGTGGCCTCGTCGCGCCCGGTGAAGCGCATGTAGTTCAGCGTTTCCTGGTCGATGGGGAAGAATCCGATGGTCGCGC
>CAZTJZ010000142.1:282-5270 GCA_964614075.1 uncultured Phycisphaeraceae bacterium | reverse complement strand
GAGGCGCCGCCCGCGCCGACGGCGGGGATGACGGGGGTGACGCCCGCGTTGAGCATCGCGGCGAGGAGCTCTGGGATTTCGGCGCGCACACCCGAGAGTCCTCGGCAGAGGGACGCCGCGAGGAGGAGCATCATCGCGCGGACGGTCTCGGCGGGGAGCAGTTCGGCGACGCCGGCGGCGTGGGAGCGGATGAGGTTGCGCTGGAGGGTGCGGAGGTCGTCGGGGGCGACGCGGACGCGGGAGAGGGAGCCAAAGCCGGTGTTGATGCCGTAGTGCGCGAGGCCGTCGGAGAGGGCGCTCTCGACGACGCGTCGGGAGCGCGTCATGGCGTCACGTGCGGCGGGCGCGATCGCGACCGGGGCGGCGTGGCGTGCGACCTGGACGAGGCTGTCGATGGTGAGGGGCGCGGCGTCGAGGAGGATGGGGAGCATCGGCGAAGTATCCGCGCGCTGAGCTGTGGAGGCGTGGGAGAAGGCTGGGAGTTCAGGCCGAGAGCCTTGGAACGAGTTTGGTTCAGGTGGAGTTGACGCTTCTTTGACCCGCTCGGATCGTCCTTGCCCAGGCGGGCTGGAAGCCCGCCCCACCAGAATCGCTTGGCTATCAACGAAAGTCGCCCTATCTCGGCAACGTCCTATAAGATAGGTTATGTAAATCGAAGTAGGCCAGAAGCATGTGTGGGGGTTGGAATGAAGGGTTGGGGTTGGTGAGGAGAATGAGAAGAGCACAGGCGGGACGCCTGTGCCAGGAGAAGAAGCAGGGTGAAGAAGCAGGGTTCTGAAACAGGGTCTTAGGAGCCGAGGATGTTGATGCCGCAATCGACGTAGATGGTTTCGCCGGTGACGCCGCTGGAGAGATCGGAGGCGAGGTAGGTGGCGGTTCGTCCGACGTCGGCGCGCTCGACGTTTCGTCGGAGGGGCGCGCGTTTTTCGACTTCGTCGCCCATCTTGTCGGTGCCGCCGACGGCGGAGGAGGCGAGGGTTCGGAGGTAGCCTCCGGAGATGAGGTTGACGCGGATGTGGTCGGGGCCGAGCTCGCTGGCGAGGTATCGGCCGGTGGCTTCGAGGGCGGCCTTGGCGACGCCCATGACGTTGTAGCCCGGGACGACTTTCTCGGCGCCGTAGTAGGACATGGCCATGATGCTGCCGCCGGGGGAGCCGGGCTTGGGACGGGCCATGAGGGGCTTGGCGCGGGCGGCCATGGCGAGGAGGGTGAAGGCGGAGATGTCGATGGCCTGGAGGTAGGCCTGGCGGGGCGTGGCGGTGAACTTGCCGACCTGGAGCCACTCGCGTTCGGCAAAGGCGATGGAGTGGACGAGGAAGTCCATGCGCTCGAAGGACTCGGCGTACTGGGCGAAGACCTGGTCGAGCTGGGCGTCGTTGGAGGCGTCGAGGGGCTTCATCCAGGGGTTGTTGAGGCCCATCTCGGCGAGGGCGCGCTTGCAGCGGTGCTCGTTGCGTTCGCCCGGGAGGTTGGTGAAGGCGCAGGTGGCGCCGTGCTCGGTGAGGGCCTTGGCGATGTGCCAGGCGTAGGAGCGTTCGTTGGCGATTCCGACGATCAGGCCGACTCTTCCTTCGAGCAGTTTCATGAGGCCTCCGTGGGGGATGATAGAGCGGAATGTGTTCTGGTGGAGCGGGTCGGTTGGCTGCTCTTGATGGTGTGGCTCCGAGCGGGCTGGTGGCTCTCCCCACCGGAGAGGCGGGACTGGAGTTGATGGGGTGACGGGCGATGAAGAGAGGGAGAGATGGAGAGAAGGGAGACACAGGCGGGACGCCTGTGCCACGAGAAGAGAGTAGAAGAAAAAGAAGAAGAAGAAGAAGGAAGAAGGATCAGGCCTTGGCGGCGGCGAGGGAGCGTGAGGCGGGCTCGGTCTCGGCGGGCGCGGCGTCGACGGCGAGGGGGAGGCTGAGGCTGAACATGGAGCCTCGCCCGGGTTCGCTGACCAGAAGGATCTCGCCCTTGAGCATGTGGGCGAGCTCCTTGGAGATGGCCAGGCCCAGGCCCGTTCCGGCGTGCTCGCGGGTGTGGCCCGAGTCGATCTGGTGGAACTTCTCGAAGATCCTGGATTGCTCTTCGGGGGCGATGCCGGGGCCGTTGTCGATGACGCTGAAGCGGAGGCGGTCGTCGGTGAGGGCGTCGGCGGTCCCGCCGCGCCCCCCCACTATTCGCTCGGCGCGGAGGGTGACCTGGGGGGTTCGTCCGGTTTTCTCGTGGGGCTCGGTGAACTTGACGGCGTTGGAG
Organism: uncultured Phycisphaeraceae bacterium; assembly: GCA_964614075.1. Taxonomy (GTDB): domain Bacteria; phylum Planctomycetota; class Phycisphaerae; order Phycisphaerales; family UBA1924. The sequence continues at coordinate 3,032 of CAZTJZ010000142.1, read as the reverse complement.
AGGAAGTTGAAGAGGACCTGGTGGAGTTTCTTGGCGTCGGTGCGGATGAGGGGGAGATCGTCGTGGGCGTCGAGGGTGAGCTGGATGCCCTTCTTGTCGGCGAGGGGGTGGGCGAGGCCGATGAGCGCGTCGCAGATGTCGCGCGGGTTGACGCGGGAGATGTCGAGCTCGACCTTGCCGGCCTCGATCTTGGCCATATCGAGGAGGGAGTTGATCATGCCCAGGAGGTTGCGTCCGGCGGCGACGATGTTCTCGCCGTAGCGCAGGCGTTTGGCGACGTTGGCCGGGGGCTCGGCGAGGGAGGCGTCGGCGCGGGCGAACTCGAGGAGGAGCTCGGCGAACCCGATGATGGAGTTGAGGGGGGTGCGGAGCTCGTGGCTGATGTTGGCGAGGAACTCGCTCTTGAGCTTGGAGGCCTGGTGGAGGGAGGAGTTGCTGGAGGCGAGCTCGTTGAGCTTGACGTCGAGTGCGGCGTTGATCCCGCGGAGCTGGTCCTGCTTGCTCTGGAGGTCGGTGAGCATCTGATTGAAGGTGTCGGCGAGCTCCTCGAACTCATCGCCGGTCTTGATGTCGGAGCGGATGGCGAGGTTGCCCTCGCGGACGCGTTCGGCGGTCTCGCGGAGGGATCGGACGGGGCTCAGGATGACCTTGTGGGTGAGGAGGTAGAAGGCGAGAAGGGAGAGGAGGAGGACGGTGCCGCCGGCGGACATGAGGAAGCCGGTGTTCACGAGGAGGAGCTTGGTGGCCTCGATGCTTCGGCGTTCGAGGATGAGGATGGAATCGAGGGAGTTGAGCTTTCCGCGCTCGGCGGCGGCGTAGCGGTACTCGCGCGAGGTGCGGACCCAGCGGGCGTCCTGGACCTCGGCGAGGGTGGGCTTGGATTCGAGTTCCTTGAGGGCGTACTGGACGAACTCGTCTTTGGCGGCGGCGATGCGGGCCTGGGTCTGGTTGAGGCGCCGGGCGATGATCCCGCCGTGGTCGACGGGGGCGTCGGTCGAGGCGGGGCCGGCCTCTCGGTCGAGGCGTTGCCAGGTTCGGGCCTGCTGGCGGGACATTTCGAGCTGTCCCTCGTCGACGAGGGTGTTCATGCGGAACCAGGGGACGGCCAGGGCCGCCAGGACGATGACGACGACGGCCCCGCCGAAGGCGAGGAGGCACTTGTTGGCGAGCGAGAGCTCGCGTTTCATGGGGGAGTGTATTGCGGGTGGGGTCGGCGCTACAGTGCGAGGGAGCGAGCTGTTCGCCGAGCCTTCACCCCGAGGAGTGTCCGATGACCGCAGTCGCCGCGTCCGCCGCCGCCAATCTCGCCCGTGGTCTTGAAGGCGTGATCGCCGGGGAGACGCAGATCTGCTCGATCGAGCAGGGGGGGTTGTGGTATCGGGGGTACGAGATCCACGACCTGTCGCAGAACGCGACGTTCGAGGAGGTGGCGTTCCTGCTGCTGGAGGGGCATAAGCCCAACGCGTCGGAGCTTGCGCGGTTCAAGGCGGAGATCATCGCGGAGCGGAGCCTTCATCCGGCGGTGACGTCGTTCCTGGAGTCTTGCGGGGGCTTCCTGGCGTCGGGGCGTGCGGTGCCGATGGACGTGCTGCGGACGGCGGTGAGCATCCTGGGGCACACCGATCCGGACGCGCAGAGCGTGGCGGCGGACGCGAACTTGCGCAAGGCCAAGCGGCTCTTGGCGAAGATCCCGACGATCATCGGGCACATGCAGAACGTGATCGACGGGCGGGCGATCCTGGGGCGTGAGCTGGGGGGCGATCCCGGGCTGTCGCACGCGGCGAACCTCTTGTACCTGATGACGGGTCAGAAGCCCAGCGCCGAGGCGACGCGGATCATGGACGTGAGCCTGATCCTGTACGCCGAGCATGACTTCAACGCGAGCACGTTCTCGTCGCGGGTGATCTCGGGGACGCTGAGCGACATGCACGGGGCGGTGACGGGGGCGATCGCGGCGTTGAAGGGCCCGCTGCACGGCGGGGCGAACGAGGCCGCGATGGAGATGCTCCGGGAGATCCGGGCGTTTGTGGAGGGCGGGAAGGGCTCGGTGAACGACTTCATGCAGCACGCGTTCGCGACGAAGCGGAAGCTGATGGGGTTCGGGCATCGGGTGTACAAGAACGGGGATCACCGGGCGCCGATCCTGAACAAGCTGGGGCGGTCGCTGGCGCAGAAACTGGGGAAGGACTGGCTGCGGTGGTTCGAGATCGGTGACGAGGTGGAGGCGATCATGCTGCGGGACAAGAAGATCCACCCGAACGTGGACTTCCCGTGCGGGATGACGTACTTCACGATGGGGATCCCGGTGCCGCAGTACACGCCGATCTTCGTGGCGAGCCGGATCACGGGGTGGTGCAGCCACGTGATGGAGCAGCACGCGAACAACCGGATCATCCGCCCGCTGAGCCTGTACACGGGCCCGGGGCCGCGGAAGTGGAACGGGTGAGCGGGGAAGAGTGAAGATGGAAGGGGAAGACACGGGCGGGACGCCTGTGCCACGAGAAGAGTGAAGAAGAGGAAGAACGCGGGCGGCGCTGCATGTGCCGCGAGGGTGGATAGGCTTTTCCTGTGCGTTCCTTCGAGGTGGTTTCGCCGTTTTCTCCCACGGGCGATCAGCCCGGGGCGATCGACAAGCTCACGGGGGAGCTGTCGCGGGGATCGCCGTGCGCGTGCCTCTTGGGGGCGACGGGGACGGGGAAGACGTTCACGATGGCGAACGTGATCGCGCGGCTGGGGAAGCCGACGCTGAT
>CAZTJZ010000142.1:0-272 GCA_964614075.1 uncultured Phycisphaeraceae bacterium | reverse complement strand
CGTGCTGGCACCCAACAAGACTCTGGCGGCGCAGCTGTTCGAGGAGCTGCGTGAGTTTTTCCCGAAGAACAGCGTGAACTACTTTGTGTCGTACTACGACTACTACCAGCCCGAGGCGTACATCCCCGCGCGGGACATCTACATCGAGAAGGATTCGTCGCGGAACGACGAGCTGGATCAGCTCCGCCTGGCGGCGACCAGCAACATCCTCTCACGCCGGGACTCGGTGGTCGTGGCGAGCGTGTCGTGCATCTTCGGGCTGGGGAGCCCCT
>CAZTJZ010000141.1:0-5305 GCA_964614075.1 uncultured Phycisphaeraceae bacterium | reverse complement strand
TGCAGTTCGAGGAGATCCGGACGCTGATCTCGGCGTTGCGGACGGGGATCGGGCCGGAGTTTGACATCGCCAAGCTCCGCTACGGGAAGGTCATCATCATGACCGACGCCGACGTGGACGGGAGCCACATCCGGACGCTGTTGCTCACGTTCTTCTTCCGCCAGATGCCCGAGCTGATCCGCAAGGGGCACGTGTACATCGCGCAGCCGCCTTTGTACCAGGTGTCGAGGTCGGGGCGGTCCAAGTCGGGGCAGTACGTGCTCAACGAGCGTGTGCTGGACGACACCCTGGGGGATCTGGGGCTGGAGCGGGCGACGCTCAAGGTCCGGGACGTGTCGCATGTGGACGGCGTGCGCGGGGGGCAGGCGCCGGTGGTCGCCACGATCGAGGGGGACAAGCTGCGCCGCGCGGTGCATCTGCTGAGGCGGTTGCAGGAGCTGGTGACGGTGGTGGAACGCCGCGGGGTCCGGTTTGTGGACCTCCTGGCGCAGCGGGACAAGGACCCGTCGGGGCGTCGGCGGCTGCCGTCGCACCGGGTGAGCTGGCGCGGGCACGACGCGTTCGCGTGGAGCGAGGGGGACGCGCTGGGGGTGGTCACTCGTCACAACCTGGTGCTCGCGGACGAGGCTCTGGCGAGCGGGGCGAACGGTCCGGGTGGGAACGGGGCGCCTGGGAACGGGGCGGGCGCGAACGGGGCGGATCCGGCGCGGCCCGTGGCGTCGCTGCGCGAGCTGCACGAGAACCGGGAGCTGGAGCGGCTGTTCGTGGACCTGGCGTCGACGGGGCTGGACATCGCCGACTACGCGTTGGCGCAGGAGGAGTCGGTGACCGGGGACCGGCTGCCCGCGCGGTTTGTGTGGGTGCTGCGGGACGGGGCGAGGGCGGAGGCGGGGCACGAACCCGTCGCGGAGGCGGCGGAGAATGTGCCTGACGGGGAGGTCCGCGAGGGGGAGGCGGCGGAGCGTCCCCGGCGTGCGTCCGCGTCCGAGGTGGATGCGGCGAACCTCCCGGCGATCCTGGACGGATTGTCGGAGATCGGGCGTCGCGGGCTGGACATCAAGCGCTTCAAGGGTCTGGGGGAGATGGACGCGGAGCAGCTGTGGGAGACGACGATGGACTCCACACGCCGGACACTCCTCCGAGTGAACTGGGACATGGCGAGCAACGCGGACGCGTTGTTCACGATCCTGATGGGCGAGGAAGTGGAGCCGCGTCGGCGGTTCATCGAGGACCACGCGCTCGAAGTGAAGAACCTGGACGTGTAGCCTGCGCCCGCGAAGCAGTCGTTGTTGTGGTGGAGCGGGCGTGTAGCCCGTCGGGATGGTGCTGCGCGGGCGGGCCGGTCCCTCGGCGCCCGTTCGAGGCGCGAGGGGGTACCCAAACACCCGAGCGCCGGTGGGCGTTCGTGTTATCCGCCCGACGCGGCTTCTCGGGCGTGGGGTCTGTGCCGTGTGCGCCGAGTGCGACCGTTTGTGTTGGGAATGCGGATCGGGCGGGGCGGGACCGGCGGCCCATGGGTCGACCGTCCATCGTGATTCACCGATGAGAGTGGACCGCGCGGGTTCGGCGCGGGCTGGGGTGAGTGCGTTCATGGACCGAGTACGCGGCTATCCAATCCCGCAGGGCAAGTCCGGCGCGGCGTCGTCGGGGCGGGTGAACTCCATTGGGCTGCAGGGTCGCGAGCTCGAGGCGTTGTACGAGTCGCTCGACGCCAACGCGCCGGCGGGCGCCAACCGCAAGCGTGACTTTGTGCGCTGGCCGTTCCGGTTCGCGTCGATCACGGTGACGATCCAGCAGCCCGGGAACAGCGTGGCGTCGACGGTGAAGGTGGCGTGCCGGAATCTGTCGTGCGGCGGGATCAGCCTCTTGCACAACTCGTACCTGCACGTGGGTGGGAAGGTGACGGTGACGCTCCCGCACCCCGAGACGGGCCCGATGGCGATCGGGGGGTACATCACGCGGTGCAACCACGTCAAGGGCGTGATCCACGAGATCGGGGTGAAGTTCGACAAGCCGATCCAGGCGCGTGAGTTCGTGCGGAGCGATCCGTTCTCCGACTCGTTCTCGCTGGAGAACGTCGATCCGATCAAGCTCCAGGGCTGCGTGGTGTACGTGGACGACTCGGCGATGGACCAGAGAATCGTCCAGCACTACTTGAGGGAGACTCAGATTCGCCTGCGGATGGCCTCGACGGCGGCGGAGGGTCTCAAGCTGGTGGGCGAGGGGTGCGATCTGATCCTGTGCGACTACGACATCCCAGGGATGAGCGGGGTGGAGTTTGTGAGCGAGATCCGTCGTCAGGGCATCCGCACGCCGCTGATCATCGCGACGAGCGACACGAGCCAGACGACCAAGGACAAGCTGCAGGGCTCGGAGGTGAACGCGTTCCTGGCCAAGCCTCTGGCGCAGGGGATGCTTCTGCGGGCGCTGGCGGACGAGGCGGCGACGATGGTCTCGGCGAGCATGAGCGTCACCGAGTCGATCCGCCCGCTGCGGGCGCTGGTGGCGATCTGCGAGCGGGCCCGGGCGTGAGGCCCGGCGCCGGGCGCGCGTGAACGGCGCGGACGCGAACAAGGCAAAGGGTGGCCAACGGGACTCGAACCCGCGACCCCGAGGATCACAACCTCGTGCTCTAACCAACTGAGCTATGGCCACCATCGCGCCCTTCCGGGCGTTTACGGACCTACAGGGTACGTTCGCGAGCGGCGTGGGGCAATGGCTCCGCCGGGGCGCGGCTCCCGGGAACGCGGGGCACCTCGTCGCGGGAGCTCATCCTCCAAGCGGACTGGGGTTGGTGGGTTTGCCTCAGGGTAAGGCAACCAAGCGGTCCGATTCACCGATCGAATGAGTCTGGACGCGGCGGGGCGTCCGGAGGAACACCGAGCATGGCGATGGCGAGCCCCAACCCAAGTCCGGCCAAATCGCCGGCGGCGCGCGTGAGCACGGGGATGCGGCGCAACTCGCTGAATCTCCCGGTGGCGACGCTGGTGCGTCTCCTGAACGCGTTCGACGCGGCGGAGTCCAAGCCCGGGAACCACGCGCACCGGGAGTCGTCGCGGTGGCCCTTCCGCCTGGAGTCCATCGCGGTGACGCTGATCTACCAGGGCTCGACGTCGGAGATCTCCGTGGCGGGGCGGAATATCTCGCGCGGGGGGCTGGCGGTGCTGCACAACACGTACCTGCATCCGGGGACGGAGTGCCGGGTGACGCTCCAGCATCTGCGCAAGGGCGCGGTGGTGCTGAAGGGGAAGATCGCGCGGTGCGTGCACCGGGCCGGGGTCATCCACGAGATCGGGATCAAGCTCGAGGAGCCGATCCGGGTGCGGGACTTCATCGATCCGGACCCGTTCTCGGCGGCGTTCACGATCGAGAGGCCGGACCCGAGGGCGCTGACGGCGTCGGTGCTGATCGTCGAGCCCGACGCCGCCGAGCGCGAGGTGATGAAGCTGTTCTTGAAGGACACGTGCGTGCGGTCGACGGTGGTGTGCGGGATCGGGGAGGCGGGCGAGGCGCTGCGCGGGTGCGATCTGATCGTGGCGAGCGCCGAGGCGTCGGCGCCCACGCCCGCGGCGACGGTGCAGGCGCTGCGGGACGGCGGGGCGCTCTCGCCGATCATCCTGCTGACGCGGGACGCGTCGCCCGAGACTCGTCGGACGATCCAGGGCGTGCGGGCGCAGGCGTTTCTGGCGCGTCCGATCCTGAAGGAGACGCTGTTCCGGGCGATCGCGGAGTGGACGGTGGTCGAGCGATCGGCGTGGGGCGGGACGCGGGCCGGGGGGGAGAGCGGGATCGCGGGTGCCACGCATCTGGGCGGGTGTGCGCAGTCGCTGCGGTCGGCGATCACGAGCTGCGACCCGATGGTCGCGAAGCGGGCGTGCCTGCAGACGCGTCAGCTCGCGGAAGCGCTGGCGTGCCGATCGGTGGCGGCGATGGCCGAGCAGATTCTCAAGGCGGTCGACGGCGGGAAGGACATCGAGGACATGCTGGGGGATCTGGCGGGTCTGGCGAGCGTGTGCGAGGCGGTGGGCGCGGTGGCGGAGGCGAAGAACCAGGCGGCGTAGACGGGGCGCCTCGCACGAAGCGTGGGTGCATGGCACCCGGTCAAAAACCTACTGGGCACCCGTTGTGGTGCGGCGTGGCGCGGGCTTGGTGGCCCGGGGCGGCGTTGTGTTCTAGGCTTGCGGCCCCGGGGGTTGCCAGGCGTGTGGGCCGCCTCCTGGGCATTGCTTGGAGCGCGATATGTCCCAGGATCTGCTCGGCGGTCTCGACCTTTCAACGCACCGCGTGGTCCGCAACGCCGCTTCGGCGGAGCTGGTGGAGCGGGCGATCGCGAACGGGGAGGGCCAGCTGGCGTCGAACGGGGCGCTGGTGTGCCTGACGGGGGACCGGACGGGTCGGAGCCCCAAGGACAAGCACCTGGAGGATGTTCCGGCGATCCACGACAAGATCTGGTGGGGGAAGGTGAACACGCCGGTCACGCCTCAGCAGTTCGACATGGCGGTGGAGATCGCGGTCAAGCACCTGAACCAGAGGCCTCGGGTGTACATGTTCGAGGGGTACGCGGGGGCGGACCCCAAGCACCGCCTGGGGGTGCAGGTAGTCACGGAGCAGGCGTGGCACGCGTTGTTCGCGAGCACGCTGTTCATCAAGCAGGGGAGCAAGGCGGCGGGGGCGCCGGCGGCGTTCAAGAAGGACTGGACGATTCTGAACGCGGGGAAGAAGCGTCTGACGGCGGAGGAGCAGGCGCGGATGGGGTACAAGGCGCCGGTGCTGATCGCGCAGAGCCTGACGCGGAAGATGGTGGTGATCATCGGGACGGAGTACGCGGGGGAGATGAAGAAGAGCATCTTCTACGCGATGAACTACGACATGCCGGAGAAGGGCGTGTTCCCGATGCACTGCTCGTGCAACGTGGACAAGGCGACGGGGCAGAACGCGGCGCTGTTCTTCGGGCTGTCGGGGACGGGGAAGACGACGCTGTCGGCGGACCCGAACCGGGCGCTCATCGGGGACGACGAGCACGGGTGGAGCGACACGGGGGTGTTCAACTTCGAGGGCGGGTGCTACGCGAAGTGCATCAAGCTGAGCAGGGAGGGCGAGCCCGAGATCTGGAACGCGATCCGGTTCGGGAGCGTTCTGGAGAACACGGTGATCGACCCGGCGACGCGCGTGCCGGACTATGACAGCGCGAAGCTGACGGAGAACACGCGGGTGACGTACCCGGTGGACTTCATCCAGGACGCGGTGATCCCGAGCGTGTGCGGGCATCCGAAGAACATCATCTTCCTGACGGCGGACGCGTACG
>CAZTJZ010000140.1:0-5495 GCA_964614075.1 uncultured Phycisphaeraceae bacterium | reverse complement strand
TGTCCTTGCTCAGGTTCTTGAAGATCACCTCCATCGCCTGCAGGTGCTCCTCGGGACGGTCTTCCGGCGACAGAAGCAGGAACACCGAGTACACCGGCTGCTTGTCCAGCGCGTTGAAGTCCACCCCCCGCGCCGACAGCCCGATCGCCGCAGTCATCTTGGACACATCCCGGTGCTTGACGTGGGGCACGGCGACGCCACGCCCGAACCCCGTCGAGCCCCGCCGCTCACGCTCCAGCACCCGCGTCACCAGCTCGTCGCGGATCGCCGCCGGCGCCGACCCGCTCCGCACCAACGCGTCCACGAGCTCGATGATCACCGCGTCACGCTCCGCGGCCTGGAGCACGGGCACCACCGCCCCCGCCGCCACGATGTCTGTCAGCTTCATCACGAGATCCGGCTCCTCCCCACGCCGCCCGTCCCCGGGCCGGCCCGCCGCGTGTCCGCGCCTAGTGCTTGCGGTGGCGCACCTGCTCCTTGAACTCCCGGAGCTGCCGCTCGCCCTTCTCCACCACAAGATCGATCGCCGCGTACGTGTCCTTCCCCGTGGCGTGGGACACGAAATCGTCGTGGTGCTCCACGTCGATGACGAGCTCCGCTTCGAACTCGCCGTGGTGCGCGTGGCTCGTCTTCGAGAGATGCACCGTGATCGCCTGAACCTTGTTCTCGAAGTACTTCGTGAGCTTGCCCGCTTTCGCCTCCGCGTAGGTCCGGATTGGGTCGGTCACCTCGATGTTCCGCCCCACCACGTCGATGCGCATCTCGTGTCCTCTCCTGGTGTTTGGGCGTCGAGCACGCCACCGCACAGACTCCAACCGATCCGCGCCACCCCCAACCCAACTCCGGGCGCGCCCCGGCTCCACGCCGATCATAGCGGAATCTCACCCCTCGCCTCCAACCCGCCCTCGAACCCTGTCCGTCAGCGCTTCACCATCGCCCAAACACCGCGCGCACCCGGGTATACTTCCGCCCCACGCCGGGAACGGCGTCTCGGGCTTGTAGCTCAGTTGGCTAGAGCGCACCCCTGATAAGGGTGAGGTCGGCAGTTCGAGTCTGCCCAGGCCCATTCGGTTCTTCCGTCCCCCGACCTGCTCAGTCTGTCGGCCGGAACGACAAACCAACCAAATCCAGCCTCGGCCGGCCCGACCAGCGGCGCCCCCAAGGACTCCCGGCGGAGTTCTTACGCCTCGCCCGCGCGCCATCTCCCCGCCGAGCGCACCCCGACGCCCACGAGCCCCGACGCCGCCAGGAGCGCCGACACTCCCGCGAAGATCGTCGCGAAGGTGACGCCCCGGTCGATCATCTGCTGGACGATCGGAGGCCCCGCCGCCGCCACGCTCCACGCCCCACCCATCATCAGCCCGCTGGCCAGGAACGTCCGGTGCGGGAGCAGCCTCTGCGCCAGCGTGATCGTCACCGGCATCACCCCAGCGAACCCCACCCCCGCCACCGCCACGCACAGCCCGCGCGCGACGCCCGACTCCGCGTGCGGGAACGCCGCCACGCCCCCCGCGCACAGAATCGGCAGCCCGATCAGCGCCGCCCGCTCGTGGTGTCGCCGCAGCACCACCCCCGCGAGCAGCCCCGACACGCCCATCCCCAACTGCATCGCGGCCTGCATCGGCCCGTTGATCTTCGTCGCCGCCGTGCGCAGCCCCTCGTCCAGCCGCTCCGCGCCCGCCCGCGCCAGCGCCTCGTGCTCGCTCCAGCGGATCACCAGTTGCACCAGCATCGAGTTCACCATGAACCGCATCGCGTTCCCGAACCACAACAGCCCCACGTCCCGCCAGCGCGACGCCCGCTCCCCCGCGCTCAAGGCCGCGTGCTCCGCGTGGGCCCGCCCGTGACGGTGCGCCACCGCGTGGATCGCCCACGCCATCAGCACCACCATCACCGCGCTGGGCGCCAGCGACCACACGATCGCCTCCGCTCCGCAGCTCTTGACGTACCACGGGACGCTCACGCTCCCGCTGATCCCTCCGAAGATCCCCGCGGCATAGAAGAGCGACACGCCCTGCGACCGCCGCGCCCCCGACAGCTGCCCCGCCGCCGCCGCCGCGATCGGGTGTACCGCGCCCACGCCCAGCGCCCCCACCACGTGCAACGCCATGAGCTGCCCGGGCGTGTGCGCGAACCCGATGCACGAGATCGCCCCCGCCGCCAGCACGAACCCCGCCGTCCCGAACCACCGCGTGTCCCACCGATCCGACAGCGCCGCGATCAGCGGCTGCACCAGCCCCGAGCTGATCCCCCCCAGCGCCAGGAGCGTCGCGCCCTGGCGCGGCGACATCTCCACACGCCCCTCCAGCACGCTCAACACGGGCATCACCATCATCGACAGAAAATCGATGACGTAGTGCGCCAGCACCACCACCAGCAGCCTCGCCCTGTTCCCCGCCGTCCCGGTCATGGGCCCAGCGTAGCGCGCCCCATCACGCTCACTTCCGGAGCTTCTTGACCTCTCCACGCTGCATCACAAACACCACCTCACGCATCACACCCACATCCCGCAGCGGATCCCCAGCGACCGCGACCACGTCGGCGTGCTTCCCCGCCTCCAGCGTCCCGATCTCCTTCGAGAGCCCCAGCAGGTCCGCCGCGTGCACCGTCGCCGACTCCAACGTCTGCATCGGCGTCATCCCCGCCGACACCAGCAGCCCGAACTCACGCCAGTTCTCCCCGTGCGCGCTCACCCCGCTGTCGGTCCCGAAGGCGATCTTCACCCCCGCCCCGTGCGCCTTGCGCACCGCCTCCACAATCCTGGGCCCCACCTCGCTCGCCTTCGCCGCCACCATCGGCAGGTAGTACCCCGGCTTCTTCGCGTTCTCCGCCACCGTGATCCCCGCCAGCATCGTCGGCACGTAGTACGCGCCCTTCTCCTTGAACAGCCGGATCGACTCGTCGTCCAGGTACGTCCCGTGCTCGATCGAGTCCACCCCGGCCCGCAACGCCGCGTTGATCCCGTCCGTCCCGTGCGCGTGCGCCGCGGTCTTTCGGCTCAGCATGTGCGACGTCCGCACGATCGCGTCGAGCTCGTTCTCGAAGAAATGCTGCCTCGTCCCCGCGCTGCTCGCCGAGAGCACCCCGCCCGTCGCCGTCGTCTTGATCACGTCCGCCCCGAGCTTGACCTGCCCGCGCACCGCCTTCACGCACGCGTCAGATCCGTCCGCCACGCCGTCCTCGGGCGAGAGCGCCGGCACCAGGTCCTCGCGATACCCCAGCGAGTTGTCCCCGTGCCCGCCCGTCATCGTGATCGAGTGCCCCGCCGCCAAGATCCGCGGGCCCACCACCTCCCCAGCCTCGATCGCGTCGCGCAGCGCGAAGATCGTCTGCGGATGGGCCGCCCCGAGGTCGCGCACCGTGGTAAACCCCGCCTCGAGCGTCGCCCGCGCGTACATCGTCGACCGCACCGCGACACGCGAGTCGCTCTCCGTCGTCGCCCGATACCGCACCGTCTCGTTCCACTGGTTCGTGAGGTGCACGTGACAGTCAATAAGCCCGGGCATCACGAACGCGCCGCGCAGGTCGATCTCCTCCACGCTCGCCCCCGCCGACCGCTCCGCCGACAACTCCGGCCCGGTGAGCCCGGGCCGAACGCTCTCGACCTTCCCGTTCTTGACGACCAGCGTCGAATCCCGCACGGGCTCCCCGCCCGGCACGGCCAGCAACGTCCCGCACCGCACCAGCACATACCGATCCGGCTCCCCCCACGCCAATGCCCCCACGCCCAGCACGCCCAACGCCGTGAAGAATGTCCTCATGGCCGTAGCATACCCGACGTGCCGTGCGCGCCGCCTCGACAACTCATCGAGCACCAGCTACCTTGATCCACGACACAAGGGCGGCTGCCTCGCGATCATCCGCTCCGCCGCCCCGATCACTCGGCCCGCTTGGATCCCGATCCGGCTACCTCTTCCGCCGCCTCTGCCACCGCCTGATCACCTTCTCGGCGTCACGCATGCTCCACGCGATCATCGAGTACCGCCCCCACCGCCTTCGCTTGAGCCGATCCAGCTCCTCGCTCGCCCGCGTCGGATCCACGAACGCGCCGAGGTGGATCAAGGTCCCCGCGATCTGGTCATCGTCCGTGCCTGTCGGGTGACGAACACGCGAGCACAGCACCTCGCCGCGCCTCCACGCCTCGAATAACCCCCACAAGATCTCGGGGTCCAGGCGGCGCCGAAGCGACTTCAGGTACGACGCCGACTCCCGACCAAGACCCGGGACCAGCGCCAGCAGCGTGCGCCGCAGCATCCGGTTTCTGGGCCGAAGCACCGCCGGAGAGCACAGAAACTCCAGTTCCTCGCACCGGATCAGTTCCTCCGCCGTGCAGCACACCGCGCCCGCCCTTGCCCTCCCGGAGATCATGGAACGCCACAGCGCGATGATCCTGCGTTCGTTCGCCCGGGTCACGCGCCCGCGCTCGATCGCCTTTGACGCTCCGTACACGGCCTCCTGCGCGACTTTCAGGTCGCGATCGACCATCAGCCGAAGCACTTCGGCGATCTTCGCCTTCGGGGCGAGCGCACACAGCGCCCAGGCTCCTTGCATCCGAATGGCCCGCCGAGGGGCCCGCACCCACCGCGCCGCGATCGCCGCGGCACCCACGTGCCCGATCTCTTCAATGGAGGACCACGCGCTGCGCTGCCAGAGCGGGATGTCCCGCACCGAGGGCTCCCCGCCCGAGTACGGACAGACCGGCTCGCGAACGTACTCCTCGAGCGCCGCCCCGACGCGCGACATCAGCCCGCGCGGTGCGGCACGACGCGCTCGAACCGTCCGGTGCGCCCACGACACCCGCATGAGATCGCCCAGCCATGCGTTCACCGACGCCCAGTCCTGCGCGGCGAACGCCTCACGCACGCCGCGCCGCGACAGGCTCATCACCCGCTGCACCCGGTTCGCCACGCGACCTCCGCTCGACGCCAACCTACCCCCGCGGCCCGGCCGCTTTCACGTTCGCCGGCATGTCGAACTGCTTCTCGTTCTCCCGGAACGCCCCCGCCAGCTTCTTCGCCTGCGCGTCGTACGCCGCCCCGTCCTTCCACGTGTTCCGGGGCTTGAGCACCTCCGAAGGCACGCCCGCCACGCTCTCGGGCAAGGGCAGCCCGAAGATCGGGTCCGGGGTGAACTTCGCCTGGGCCAGCGTCCCGTTCAGGATCGCCGTCACGAACGCCCGCGTGTACGACAGCTTGAACCGGCTCCCCACCCCGTACGCCCCGCCCGTCCACCCCGTGTTCAAGAGCCACACGTTCGAGCCGTGCTTCTTGATCTTCTCCGCCAGCATGTTCGCGTACACGATCGGCTGACGAGGGAGGAACACCCCTCCAAAGCACGGCGAGAAGTTGGGCTGGGGCTCCGTCACCCCCGCCTCCGTCCCCGCCAGCTTGCTCGTGTACCCGTTCACGAAGTAGTACATCGCCTGCTCGGGCGACAGCTTGGAGACTGGCGGCAGCACGCCGTACGCGTCGGCCGTCAGGAACACCACGTTCTTC
>CAZTJZ010000139.1:0-5649 GCA_964614075.1 uncultured Phycisphaeraceae bacterium | reverse complement strand
CATCCCGGGGTATCGCGAGGCCACCGCGCCGAAGCGTCCGCGCGACGACGCGTCCCGCCTCGGGGACCGCTCGGGCGTGTGGGGCGAGACCTCGCACGATTCCGGGTGGGGGCGCACGGCGAGCGAGGAGCGCCTCCTCGAGGCCAAGCCCGAAGGCATGAACCCCGCACGGAACCTCGGCACGGGCGTCGCGGTCCCGGGGGCGCCCTCGGTCAGCGTTGTGGAGTCGGTGATGACCCTGTCCTCGACGCTGTCGGTGGCGATGGAGAGCGTGGGCGACGCCCCGGCGTGCGATGTCTGCGGGACGATCACGGTCCGCAGCGGGACGTGCCACAAGTGCATGAACTGCGGGAACAGCATGGGCTGCAGTTGATGGCGCAGGCCCGGTGCGTCCGCGTCGGGGACGGTCGGAGGGCCGCCCCCGGCGGACGCGGGGCAAGAGTGGGAACGGTTGTGGTGGTTTTGGTTCACGAGTTGGGTTCACAAGTTGGGTTCACGGATTTGGGCGAAGGGGGCTGAGTCGGGCCGGAGCGTGTCCGGAGTTGGGCAGCCCGAACGGGCCGGCGGGCGGATGGAAACGCGCCGGGGAGAAGAGCCGAGGATCGGCGTCTCCCTGAGCCCGGCCGCGGGTTTGAGCCGGAAGGCAGGGTCCCGGCGACGGTGTTGCCGGGGCCATTAATAAGGAACGACCCGATTGGGATGGCCCGGTCGGGCAGAGAGCCAAGGAGGTTCGATTCGGGGCAGGTCGGGCGGTCCAGCGGACGGAACCGGTCGGTCAGCCTCTTTCGCCCAGATCGCGTGAACCACCAAGTGCGGGGCCGATGCGAGCGTCGTCCCACCCCGACGCCGGAACGCCTGATTTCGATCGGCCACGGCCCCGCAACTCCCTGAGCCCCCGGACTCCACCGTCCGGGGGCTTGCTTTTTTGGGCGATCGTGGCCTCGGGATAATGCTAACAAAATAATAACACGGCGTTGTGCAACCCGGAAGTTGAAATCGGATGTAAAAAAGTCGCCAATCTGGCCGGTAACACATTGACATGGCGTGTCGTTTCTGCCAGAATGCTCTCGTCCCACTGCCTGCGGTTCCCCGCATTCGGTGTGATGAGAGACAGACACCTCGGTGCTGACGCTTCGAGGGCTAGGAGGAGAAGAAATGCGTCATCGCAAGGTTCTTGGTGCGCTGTTCGTGGGCGCTGGGTTGGCGGTTGCTACCCCCGCGTCGGCGGACGTGCTGGCTTCGCTGAACTACAACGACCTCTCGGGAAACTTTTCCCCGACGGGCGTCGGTACGGGCAACTTCAACGCCCACGCCGCGGACCTTCCGGGTTTGCGGAGCTACGGGCGAGCCTCGCGTGTGGTCCCGACGGTCGGGGACGCCGTGTTTGCCCCGGGCTTTGAGAGCGGTGCGAACCCGGCGAACTTCGTGCTGGACCTGAGTGTGCTGATCACCGGCGCCACCACGGCCTCCGGCAACGGCACCTTCGAGGTGACCGACGCCGACGGCGACAAGATCGTCGGGAACGTGACGGAGCTTCTTCCCGGGCAGGGGTGGACGACCCCCGGCTTCGGACTGATGTTCTACAACGGGCACCTCACGAACGTGACGTTCGTGGACAACGGGGTTGCCGATGGGACGTTCGACGGGACGGACGGCGGTTCATGGTCGATGAACATGCCGGGAACGCCGCCCTTCGAGGGTCAGCTCGTGAGCCTGGTGTTCAACCTGGGCGGCGGGTTCTTCAACGCCCCGTTCACGAACGTGTCGTCGTCGCTCTCGGCCCAGATCGTCCCGACGCCGGGCGCTCTGGTGCTCGCGGGGCTGGCGGGTGCGTTCATGTCTCGTCGCCGCCGGGCCTGAGGCCGGGGCATCACGGGATTCGGAACGGGATCGGGCCAGAGAAAGCGCTCGGTCGTTGAAGGAAGCTTCAGGTTCGCCGGGCCGGATCTTGGTGAGCGGTTTGTTGAGAGAGAGAGTACTTCGAAGAGAGAAAATGGCCCGTCGAACGCGAAGGGCCAGATTGCAGGTGGGTATTCGCTGACGGACTGGGAGACAAGCGGTCATTCGCCGATGCGTGACGTGCGAAAGCCGTGAGAGGAGAGGTCATGAACCGTTCTGTGAAGACTGTGATTGTGGGTGCGGGGTTGCTGGCGGGGTCCTCGACCGCGCTGGCGACGCCGATTTCCTTTGGCTTCGCGAACCTCGACGGGACGTACACCGCCGCGACCGCGACGAGCGGCTCGTTCTCGGCTCAGGCGAGCGGCCTGACCGGCGGCAACGTGCTCCGTGACGCGGGCCTGAGCGGCACGGCGGACTTCCTCGCCGGGTTCCTCGGTCAGCCCGACCCGGGCAACGTGACCGTGAACCTGAGCTACCTGAACTCCGGGCCGGGCATCGGCACCGGCGCGGGTTCGATCGTCGTCACCGACGCGACCGGCGACACCATGACGGTCCCTGTGGCCGGGACATGGTCGATCACCGGCTCGTTCATCCAGTACACCGGCATCGTGACCGGCGCCAGCTTCGCCAACAACAGCCTCGATGGGTTGTTCAACGGCAGCTCCGGCGGGTCGTTCGGGTTCACCGACCTCGGCCTGCTCAACGGCCAGGCCGTGACGCTCGTGTTCAACAACCTCGGCACCGGGCTCACCGCGAGCTTCGCGAACGCGAACACCGGTATCAACGGCAAGCTGATCCCGACTCCCGGCGCTCTGGCCCTCCTGGGCCTCGCGGGGGCCGCGATGGGCCGTCGTCGCCGCTGAGTTTCTCTGAAAGACCGAACCTCGAAACGCCGCTCCCTTGTGGGCGGCGTTTTTTTTGCACCCGGCGTCGGGGCTCGCTGCGCGGATTCGTGCCGGGTGTTCTTGCGCCGTGTGCCGCGCCGTGTTCTACGCCACGTTCTGCGGCGCGTTGGCTGATCTGGCGCTGGCTCGCGCCGAGTTGAAAGCGGATTCGGTGATGGTGGAGGGGGCGCCCTGCTCGCTGGGGATGGTGCTGCCCCGGCTGGCTTGCAGCCCGCGCCAGCCCGAGACGCCCGGCATGAACTGAAGCTTGCACGAAGTCTCAAGATATTCGTGCGGCGCCGGGCAGCGTCACGCCCGAGCCGCCGTCCTCGACCGATTGGGCGGCGAGCGCCAAACCCTCAAGGGTCGGTCAACCACGGGGATCCTCGGGCTCGAGCGCGGCGGCGCCCATGGGCATGGTGAATCGGTCCCTCGTCGAGCAGTAGTCGAGCCCGCCCATGCGACCGAAGGCGTCGAGGCGGTCGGGAGCGACGTGCAGCCGCTCGTTGGCGAGGCCTTCGGCGAGGTGGACGCTCACGATCTCACCCAGGACGATGTTTCCGCCCGCGGGCTGGCCCGGGTTGAGCCGCGTGACCTGGAGCGTTCGGCACTCGAACGCGGCGTGGGCTTCGAGCACTCGCGGCGGACGCACGACGCGGGAGGGCGCCGGGGTGAGCCCGCAGAACTCGAACTCGCTCTCGCCGTGGGGCAGCGGCTCGGCGGCGGCGGCGAGCTTCCTCGCGATCGCGAGCGGGGCGATATTGACGACGAACTCACCCGTGCCGCCCTCGCTCGCGGGCTTGGCGTTTCGGAGGGTGTCCTTCTCCTCGCCCCGCTCGCTGTTGGCGGGGCAGAAGAGAAGCGTCATGGGGTTGCTGGAGACGCCGGCGAAGAACGAGAAGGGGGCGAGGTTGTGGCGGCTCTGGGTGGAGATCGTGGCGACGAAGGCGATGGGGCGCGGCACGATGCATCCGATGAGGAGCTTGTAGCGATCGGGAATGGAGAGGCGGGCGGGGTCGTAGTCCATGCGGGAGCGTAGTGGAGGCGGGCGCGGCTCGGCGCCGGCGGCCTACCACACTTCGTCGTGCTCGAGCAGGGCCTTGATCTTGAGGAGGAACTTGCCCCAGCCGCCGGTGTAGCCGCCGACCTCGCGCGGCGAGCGCGTGCCGAGCTGGCGCACGGTCAGGCGAGTGCGCGTCGGGGAGAGGGGCTCGAGGATCCACTCGGTGCGCGCGGTGGTGTCCTTGTGATACTGCCAATCGTGCAGGAGTCGGCGTTGCGGCACGACCTCGAGGAGGCGTGAGGGCCCGATGGGGTCCTTCGTGTCGGGGTTGGTCCAGCCGTAGGAGTAGACCCCGCCGGGCTTGAGCTCGACGCGGGCTGCTTCGCTGATCCAGCGGTTCATCTGCTGAGGGTCGGTGAGGGATTTCCAGACCACGCCGACCGGGGCGTCGATGTCGAGGCTGAGGACGACGTGGTCTGTGGCGTGGTAGTCGGGGAGGAGCGCGGGCTTTCCGGTGCGGAGGTAGCCGCGGAGGTTCCCGAGCCAGAGCCCCCAGAGGTCTTCGAGCAGGAAGTTGTGCTCGCGGGCGTCGAAGTCGTGGAGCGTGCCGCGGAGCTCGTGGCGGACGGCGAGGGCCGTGCCGGCGTCCGCGCGGGCGAAGGTGAGCGTGACGCTCGACTCTGAGCCCGACCAGGTCCACGCGAAGGAGAGGAGCGTGGGCGGATCGAACGCGGTGAAGCGCTGATCGGCGTCGGCGCGGGTCGGGGTCCAGGGCGTACGCCGTCCCCAGAAGCGGAAGCTCCCGCCGACCCTGGGTTCGAGCTCGACGTGCTCGGCGAACCATCGCGTGAGGTCCGCGGGCGTGGTGAACGCGGCGAAGACCCGCGCGGGCTCGGCGGGCAGCGTGTAGGTCTTCTCGAAAAGGGCGGTCACGGGCGGGGTCGGGCTCATGCGTGCGGCTCCGGGTTGGTGGCGGCGTAGGTCTGCTCGGCGTGGTCCTTGAGTCTCACGAGCGAGGCGCCGAGGTGGACGCGGAATGCTGTGAGCCACGCGTCCACCTCGGCGAGGGGCGCGGGCGAGAGGCTGTACAGGCGCTCCCGTCCACGCTTCTGGCGGCGGACGAGCGAGGCCTTGTGGAGCACGGCCAGGTGCTGCGAGATCGCGGGGCGGCTGATGCGAAAGCCCGAGGCGATCTCGTCGACCGTCTGCCCGCTCTGGCGGCGGAGGCGGTCGAGGATGCTCCGGCGTGTGGGATCGGCGAGGGCGCGAAAGGTCCGCGCGGATCGCCCTGGAGAATGCGTAAGCATTGACTTACCAATACCAGCTTGGGATCGTGCTGTCAAGGCGCGACGTGACGGGGGGAGGGCCGCTCACCGAGCGCCGGCGAGGAATGGGCGCGAACGAAACATGAACAAAGTCGCGGTGCGGGCGCCGTCGCGGCTATGCTTTCTGCTCGGGTGAACAGGACGACGCCGCGCACCTGCGGGCGTGAGGTCAAGGACATTGGAAGGAAGGACGCGATGGCGATGCGGCGAGCGAAGATCTCGGTGATCGGGGCGGGGAACATCGGGGGCGAGTGCGCCCGGTCGATCGCGATGAAGGAGCTGGGGGACGTGGTCCTGCTGGACATCCCCAACCGGGACAAGCCCGAGCTGCACATGCCTCGGGGCAAGGCGCTCGACCTGGCCTGCTGCGGGCCGGTGGAGAAGTTCGACGCCAAGATCACGGGGTCGTTCGAGTACGCGGACATCTCGGGGAGCGACGTGGTGGTGGTGACGGCGGGCGTGCCGAGAAAGCCCGGGCAGAGCCGCGACGACCTCGTGCAGATCAACGCGGGGATCGTGAAGAGCGTGGGGGAGAACA
>CAZTJZ010000138.1:0-5995 GCA_964614075.1 uncultured Phycisphaeraceae bacterium | reverse complement strand
CTGCCGATACCAGATCTTGAACAACTACATGGGGCGCGTGCCGCTGATCAACAGCGGCGGGGAGAGCAAGGGGGCGGGGGATCTCCAGGAAGCGGTGTGGACGGCGGTGGTGAACAAGCGTGCGGGCGGGATGGGGCTGATCTCGGGGCGCAAGGCGTTCCAGAAGCCGCTGGGCGAGGGCGTGAAGCTGCTGAACGCGGTGCAGGACGTCTACCTGGACAAGAGCATCACGGTGGCGTGAATTCGCTTGAGCTGAAGGCCGAACCGTGGTAGTCTCCGCCCCCGGCGGACGACTATGCGGGGGGTGCGGCATGGGACTGTGCGGATCACGAGGGTGGCGGAGCGCGAGCGTCATCAGCCCTTTGCTGCTGGCCACGCCGGCGTGGGCGCAGTCGTTCATGCTGTTTGACGACATCAACAGCGAGGTGTTCCTTCGGGGACTCTCCGGGGACGGCTCGGTGCTGGTGGGCCATGTCACGAGCCCGACGTTTCAGTTGCGTCCAGTGCGGATTCGGTGGCGGGAGTCTCTGACGCCGATCGACCTCCGTCCCCCGGGTGGATCGGCGTCGGGGTATGCCACGGCGGCGTCGCACGACGGCGCGGTCATCGTCGGGATCGACTCAGGTGTGGGGTTCCGTTGGACCCAGGCGGGGGGCCAGGAGCTATTTCCCGGATTGCGGCTCTATGCGGTGAGCGCGGACGGGCTCGTGCTCGCGGGGAACGGCGTCAACTCGGCGTCGGGCCTGAACGAGGAGGCTTGCCGCATGGTGTACGGGCAGCCGCCCGTGTTCCTCGGGGCGTTTCAGACGCAAACGCGGAGGAGCCGCGTGAGCGCGCTCACGCCCGACGGGGTGATCGGCGTGGGCTCGTCGACCTCTCCGGATCTGCACCTGTGCGGCTCGGGGTACAACAGCCAGGATGAAGCGGTGGTGTGGGCGCCCGGGACGATGGTCGGGATCGGCCACGCGGACCCGGCGAACCACACCAGCGGGTACAGCGCGGTCTCAGCGGACGGCTCGGTCGCGGTGGGCTCGGCGTTCTCGACAGGGCCGGGCGGCTGGTGCGCGTACTGGCCCCTGATCACCCGGAACGGATCGACCAGGATTCTGAACACGCCCTCGGCGTTCCTGGGCGCGACGGCGGGCAGCGTGCTCGACGTCAGCGCGAACGGGACGCGCCTCGTGGGGTCGGCCCAGCTCGCGGGATTCAACGATCATGCCGTGGTGTGGGATGCCTCACGCGGGTGGCGCACGGTGGAGTCGATCCTGGCGCAGGCGGGGGTGACGCTCCCGTCCACGGTGTTCGGCATCAAGAGCGCCGAGATGGTCTCCGATGACGGCAGGGTGATCGCGGGACAGGCGACGCTTCTCGGGGGGGCGACGCGGGCCTGGGTGGGCGAGGTGCCCCTGCCCTGTATCGCGGACACGGATGATGGCGGAGGAACGGGAACACCCGACGGCGGGGTCACGATCGCCGATCTCGTGTACTACCTGACGCTGCTGGGGAACGGGAGTGCCGAGGCGGACGTGGACGACGGGAGCGGAACGGGTCGGCTCGACGGCGGGATCACCATCGATGACCTGATCTACTTCCTCTCGCGGTTCGCGTCGGGGTGCTGAGGGCCTCGGCCCTTCGGCTACGGATACTCCTGGCGTGTGGGGCGGATGAGCATGTCGCTCACGTGGACGGCGGGGGGCTGGGTCACGATGAAGGCGATCATGCGGGCGATGTCCATGGGGGTGAGGGGAGGGCCGATCTTGGCCTTGATGTCCTCGAACCACTTGGGGTCGTAGCCGGCGACGCCCTGGAACTCGCTCTCGACGAACCCGGGTTCCAGGAGCGAGACGCGGATGCCCCTGGGGCCCAGCTCGCGTCGTGCGGCCTCGGCGAGGGCGTTGACGGCGAACTTGGTGCTGCCGTACATGCTCGAGAAGGGGGAGATGTGGCGTCCGACGGTGGAGCCCAGGACGACGATGTCGCGCGGGCGGTCGAGGGCGGCGGGGCCGGTGCGTGACCCGACTTCCTTGAGCAGGCGGGCCGAGGCCTCGCGGATGAGGAGGGCGGCGCCGAGCTGGTTGGTGCGGATCATCTCTTCCCACTGGGAGGTGTCGGAGGAGAGGACGCTGCCGGCGAGGCCTCGCCCGGCGTTGACGAGGATGAGGTCGGCCTCGCGCGTGCCCCCGCCGAAGGTGTGCTTGGCGGCGTCGAGCATCTCGGAGATGACGCGCGGGTCGGCGCAGTCGCCGGCGACGACCGCGGCGTCCTCGGGCCCGAGGCGGGCGGCGATCGCCTTGAGTTTGTCGGCGCGGCGTGCGTTGAGGACGACGGCGGCGCCGAGGTGGATGAGGTGCTCGGCGGCGGCGAGGCCGATGCCGGCGCTGGCCCCGGTGATGACGGCGATTCGGCCTTTGAGGGGGAAGTCGGGCATGGCCCAGCGTAGCCGGGGAGGGGTGCCTATGACTGCATCATGTTCGGGTCGCACCTGTCCATCGCGGGGTCGATGGTGAACGCGCTGGTCGAGGGCGAGAAGCTCTCGATGGACACGGTGCAGGTGTTCACGAAGAACCAGCAGCAGTGGAAGGCCAGGCCGCTCGACCCCGGGATGGTGAAGGAGTGGCGGGGGGAGGTCTCGCGTCTGGGGTGGGAGGGGCGGACGGTCTCACACGCCTCGTACCTCATCAACCTCGCGAGCAAGGACCCAGAGCTGTGGCGCAAGAGCGTGGAGCTGATGGTCGATGAGATCGAGCGCTGCGAGGAGCTCTCGATCCCGTTCCTGGTGCACCACCCGGGGTCGTTCGTGTCGTGGAAAGAGGCGAAGGACCCGGAGCCGTTGGCTCGGGGATTGGAGCGGATCGCCGGGGCGTATGTGGAGTTGTTCAAGCGCACGAAGGGGTACAAGACGGTGTCGTGCCTGGAGGGGACGGTGGGGTCGGGGAGCCTGATCGGCGGACGGTTCGAGGAGCTGGCGCGGCTTCGCGGGCTGATTGTGGAGAAGACGGGGGCGGAGGCGCGGGTGGGGTATTGCCTGGACACGTGCCACATGCATGCCGCGGGGTATGACGTGTCGACGCGTGCGCTGGCGGACGGGGTGCTGGACGAGGCGGATCGCGTGCTGGGGTTGGAGCACGTGCGGGTGTTGCACGTCAATGACAGCAAGGCCAAGGCGGGGAGCCGCCTGGACCGCCACGAGCACATCGGGTTGGGGACGATCGGGAAGGGACGCAAGGGGGGGCTCGCGGCGACGGGGTTCGCGAGCGTGGTGAACCGGCGGGAGTTGCGCGGCGTGCCGAAGATCCTGGAAACGCCCAAGGGCAAGGCGGAGTCGGGGGCCGACTTCGACACGCAGAATCTGGGTCGGTTGCGGAGGCTTGTCGAGGGATCGGGCGGGAAGTCCTGATAAGCGTGCGTTGGCGTGCGAACCTTTCCGGGAATTGGTCGATACAAGACAAACTTGATCGCCCCGGTCATCGGGGCGAGGAATAATCACCGCTCTGCCCGCCGTCGGCTTGGTTGTGGCCCTCGGGCCTTACGGGACCCGATCGAGGGGGAGCGGCGGGGTGGTGGGCGGCGGATCGGCACTCGAGCGAAGGACCCGGAATGGCAAAGCAGAATACGAGGGCGATCGCCGGGCGGGGCGCGGTTGATGGCGTGGTTCGCGGAGCGGTGCTGCTGGTGGGTGTGGTGGTGCTGTTGGGCGCGTGCCAGGCGCTGGACCCGGTGAACAAGTACAACAACGGGGCGCGGGTGAATCCTGGGGCTGGGGCGGTGCCGGCGGAGCCGGAGCTTGATCTTCGCCCGGCGGAGCGTCGTCCCGAGCCGGCGCCCGAGAAGCCCGAGAGCGCGCCGGGTATCGAGGCGGCGGCGAACGCGTCGGTGCTCAAGGCGCAGGGGCTGGACGATCAGGCGCTGGTGGCGTTCGAGCGGGCGATCGCGGAGAACCCCGAGCTGACGATCGCGTACCTGGGCGCGGGGGACATCTACCGCGAGAAGGGCGACTACAAGACGGCGCAGAAGCGGTACGAGACGGCGTCGGAGGTGGAGCCGGGGAACTTTGACGCGCAGTTCCACAACGGGCTGATGCTGCAGCTGCTCAACCGGGTGTCGGAGGCGGTGCGGGCGTACCTGCGGGCGTTGCAGATCCGTCCGGACGATTTTCAGGCGAATCAGAACCTGGCGACGTCGTATTTTCAGCTGGGGGAGGCCAAGCAGGCGTTGCCGTACGCCGAGCGAGCGGTGCAGCTGAGCGGGAAGGACGGGCCGGCGCGTGTGAACCTGGGCTCGATCTACGCGTCGCTGGATCGTCACGCGGAGGCGGTGACCGAGTTTCAGCAGGCGGCGGAGCTGATCGAGCTGACGCCCGAGCTGCTCATGAACCTGGCGACGAGCCTGGGGAAGATCGAGCGGTTCCAGGAGATGGCGAACACGATCGACCAGATCATCAAGATCCGTCCGTCGGCGGCGGCGCACGAGCGGCTGGGGTTCGCGACGTTCCGTCTGGGGCGGTACGACGAGTCGCTGGCGCAGTTCCGAAAGGCGTTGGCGCTGGACCAGAACTATTACCCTGCGCTGAACGGCGTGGGGATCTGCCTGCTCAACGAGTGGATCAAGGGCGGGACGAACGACGAGCCGACCAAGCGTGACGGGATGCGGGCGCTGCTGCGTTCGCTGCAGATCGAGCCGAACCAGCCGCACATCCTGGCGGTGGTGACGAAGTATCAGTGACGAGCAACCGTGATGAGCGGGATTGAGGCCAAGCTGCTGGAGGCGTTTGCTTCGCCGACCGATTCGCCGTTCGTGGTGGAGCACGTGGCGGAGGAGTTCACGAGCCTGTGCCCGAAGACGGGGCACCCGGACTTTGGGCAGGTGTCGCTGGTGTACGAGCCGCGGCCTGCGCGTGAGGGCGGGCTGTGCGTGGAGCTCAAGAGCCTGAAGCTGTACTACCAGTCGTTCCGGAGCGCGGGGATTTTTTATGAGGCGGTGACGAACCGGATCCGGGACGATCTGGCGGCGTTGATGTCGCCGGCGTGGATGGTGGTGCGGACGGACTGGAGGGGTCGGGGCGGGATCCGGAGCGTGATCCGCGCGGAATTCGGGCGGGTGCCGGAGTTGTGGCGCCGCTAGCCCACGTACCATCCGCCCCATGAAGATCCACGAATATCAGGCGCGGGAGCTGTTGCGCGGGGCGGGGCTGCCGGTGCCCAGCGGCGAAACGATCGACTCGATCGAGGCCGCGGCGGGCGCGTTCAAGAGCGTGACGGCGGGGATGGCCGCGCCGATGGCGGTGATCAAGGCGCAGGTCCACGCGGGGGGTCGCGGGAAGGCGGGGTTCGTGAAGCTGGTGCGCACGCCCCAGGAGGCGGAGGCGGCGGCGCGGTTCATGCTGACGCACCGGATGAAGAGCCCCCAGACCCCGCCCGAGGGGCTGGAGGTGAAGCAGCTGCTCGTGGCGGCGGGCGTGGACATCATGGACCGCAAGGGCGGGGGCAAGGAGGAGTACTACCTCGCGATCACGACGGACCGGAAGACGCGCCGGAACGTGCTGATCGCGTCGCGCGAGGGGGGCGTGGAGATCGAGCAGGTGGCGCACGACCGCCCCGAGGCGATCCTGAAGGAGCCGATCCATCCGATGCTGGGTCTGCAGCCGCACCAGGCGCGGCGGGTGGCGTTCGGGCTGGGGTTTACGGGCAAGGCGGTGTCGCAGGCGGCGGAGGTGATGCTTCGTCTGTCGCGGCTGTTCGCGGAGAAGGACTGCACGCTGGCGGAGATCAATCCGTTGGTGGTGGCGGCGTGCCCCGAGCCGACGGTCATGGCGATCGACGCGAAGGTCTCGTTCGACGAGAACGGGCTGTTCCGCCACAAGGAAATCCAGAACCTGTTCGACCCCAGCGAGGAGAACCCCAGCGAGGCGCGGGCGCGGAAGTTCGGGCTGACGTACATCGCGCTGGACGGCAGCATCGGGTGCCTGGTGAACGGGGCGGGGCTGGCGATGGCGACG
>CAZTJZ010000137.1:0-6109 GCA_964614075.1 uncultured Phycisphaeraceae bacterium | reverse complement strand
GAAGCAGGTCATCGTCTACGCCGACTGGGAGGGTCGCAGTCCCCAGGACGTGGATGACCAGGTCACCTACCCGCTGACCACGAGCCTGACCGGCACACCGGGGGTCAAGGCGATCCGGTCGATGTCCGGCTTCGGCTTCTCGATGGTCTTCGTGATCTTCGAGGACAGCGCCGACTACTACTGGGCGCGCTCCCGGGTCCTGGAGCGGATGAACGTTGCACAGCAGCGGCTCCCTGCGGGTGTGACTCCCGTGCTCGGGCCAGACGCCACGGCCCTTGGTCAGGTCTACTGGTACACGGTGGAGGCTGAGGGCTTCGACCTCGCGGAGCTTCGCTCCATCCAGGACTGGTACATCCGCTACCAGCTCCAGGCGGTCCCGGGCGTGAGCGAAGTTGCCAGCATCGGCGGCTTCGTCAAGCAGTACCAAATCGACATCAACCCGGACAAGATGCGGGCTCACCGCGTCACGATGATGGAAATCGTTGAGGCGGTCCGCAAGAGCAACATCGACGTCGGCGCCAAGGTCGTCGAGGGCAACGGCGTCGAGTACTTCATCCGCGGGCTTGGCTTCATCAAGTCCATCGAAGACCTCGAACGTGTCGTCATCCGCGAAGAGGGAGGCACGCCGCTGTACCTGCGCAGCGTCGCGACCATCCAGCTCGGGCCCGACTTCCGGCGCGGGGCGCTCGACAAGGGGGGTGTAGAGGCGGTCGGCGGCGTGGTTCTCATGCGCTACGGCGAGAACCCGCGCGAGGTTGTCGCACGCGTCAAGGACAAGATCACGCAGCTGGAAGCCGGCCTGCCCACCAAGACGCTCATCGACGGGAAGGTGTCGAAGGTCCGCCTGGTGTCGTTCTACGACCGCACCACGATTGTGGAGGAGACGATCAACACGCTTCGGGAGGCCCTCTTTGAAGAGGCCCTCATCGCGGGGTTCGTGGTGCTGTTCTTCTTGATGCACCTGCGCTCGACGACGACTGTACTGCCGACGTTGCCGCTCGCCCTCGCCGGATCGTTCATCCTGATGTACGCGTTCGGCATCGACAGCAACATCATGTCGCTGGCAGGGCTGGCGATCGCCATCGGTGATGTTGCTGACATGGGCATCATCATGACAGAGAACATCTACCGCCGGATCGCCTCGGCGACGCCCGAGGAGCGAAAGGAGAAGGGGCATTTCGGACTCGTGTACGAGGGGGCAACAGAGGTCGGAGGCGCGATCATCACGGCGGTGACCAACACAATCGTGTCGTTCATCCCCGTCTTCTTCCTCACGGACCAGGAAGGGAAGATGTTCAAGCCGCTGGCTTTCACCAAGACCTTCGCCATCGGTTCGTCGGTCGTGCTCGCGATTACGGTGGTGCCCTTCCTGTGCTACCTGCTCTACCGCCCGGTGACGTGGAAGCACCGCACAACGCTGATCGTCGCTGTGGCGATCGGCCTGCTCGCCACCCTCGCCACACACCTGGCGTTCATGTGGGGACTCGGCGGCGCGCACGACCGGGGCTGGCTCGTCGCGGCGGCGGTGGGCATCGGCGTGGCGCTGTGCGTCGTTCGCATGACACGCGAGAAGTTCTTGCCGCTGGAGAAGAATCCGGTCTCGCGGGTGATCGCGAAGGCGTACGTCCCCACCCTACGGTGGATTCTCGACCACAAGAAACTGTTCATGGTGGCGCCGGTGCTGATCCTCTTCACGGGTTTGTCCGTGTGGCTCGGCATCCATCGGACGCTCGCCCCGGTGGAGTGGGTCGTCAATGTCTTCGCCTCGGAGAAGGCCTCCCCAGAACTCAAGAGAGCGATGTACGAACCCGCGGACGCGGACGTGACGCGGCCTCTGCTGGAGTTCGACCAACTCCGCTGGCAGCGTGTTCGCGATTCTGCCGGTTCCGAGCGCACCCGGCTTCTCTGGCGTCGGCAGGACCCCTCCGAGCGGAGCGCGGAGACTGCCGCGGGGCTTGCGGTGCTGAAAGAGGGCCGCATCCTGCCCGGCCTGGGCCGCGAGTTCATGCCGCCGCTCGACGAAGGTTCGCTCCTCTACATGCCGTCACTCTTGCCTCACGCGTCGCTGTCGCAGGCGGTGGATGTCAACAGCAAGCAGGACCTGGCCATCGCCAGCGTGCCCGAGGTGGAGAGCGTGGTCGGCAAGATCGGCCGTGCCGAGTCAGCGCTTGACCCCGCACCGATCGGGATGATGGAGTCCATCGTCATCTTGAAGCCGGAGAGTCAGTGGCGGACGCGGAAGGTCGAGCGCGTCTTCTCCGACTGGCCGGGCTTGTTCCGCACACCCCTTTCGTGGATATGGCCCGAGGAGCGGTCCATCACCAAGCAGGAGATCCTCGCCGAGTTGCAGGATAAGACCGCCATTCCCGGCGTTCTGCCCACCTGGCTGCAGCCCATCCAGACACGCCTGGTCATGCTGCAGACCGGCTTCCGCGCGATGATGGGCGTCAAGATCTACGGGAGTGACCTGCGCGAAATTGAGAAGGTCGGTCTGCAGATCGAGCAGCTCCTGCGCGAGGTGCCTGGGGCGACTGACATTGTGGCCGACCGGATCGTGGGCAAGCCCTATGTCCAGATCGAGATCGACCGCGACCGCATCGCCCGTTACGGGGTGAACATCCGCGACGTGCAGGATGTCATCGAGCTGTCGCTGGGCGGTATGAACCTGATGGAGTCGGTCGAGGGCCGCGAGCGGTACCCCATCCGCGTGCGGCTGGCTCGCGACTTCCGGCAGGACATCGAGGCGATCCAGCGTGTCAACGTGCCTTCCTCCGGCGGCGCCCAAGTGCCGTTAGCGCAGCTTGCCAGCATCACCACGGTGCTGGGCCCGCAGGAGATCAAGGGCGAGCGGGGCCTGCTCGTGGGCTACGTCACCATGAACACCCGCGACCGCGATGAGGTCTCGGTTGTCCAGGACGCCGAGCGGGTGCTCCAGCAGGCCCTCAAGGATGGGCGGCTGACGCTCCCGTCCGGGTACTACTGGGAGTGGTCCGGCCAGTTCGAAAACCAGGTCCGCGCGACCAACCGCATGCAGGTCCTGGTGCCGATCACGCTGGGCATCATGTTCGTGATGCTCTACCTGGGCTTCTCGCGCTGGTGGATCGCGCCGGTGATCTTCTTCGGCGTGCTCGTGTCGGCCTCCGGCGGGTTCATCATGCTGGCGCTCTGGGGTGTCAACCTCTCGGTGGCGGTTTGGGTCGGCTTCCTGGTGCTTTTCGGCGTCGTCGATGACGACGGTGTGGTCATCGGCACCTACCTCGAAGGCGTGTTCAAGGACCGGACGTTCGCGTCGACCCGCGAGATCCGCGAGGCGGTGATCGAGGCGGGCCTCAAGCGCATCCGCCCCTGCCTCATGACCATCGCCACCACTGTCTTCGGTCTGATGCCGATCTTCTGGGCGACGGGCCGCGGAGCGGATGTCATGCGGCCGATGGCCATCCCCTCGGTGGGCGGCATGACGATCTCGCTCATCACGCTCTTCATCGTGCCGTGCGTCTTCTGTGCTGTTGAGGAATGGAAGTGGAAGCGTGCGAAGAGACCACTTTCGGTGCCGTCATGAGTCCCGCCAACCAGCCGATCAACGAGATGTCGCCTGTCTCCTGGCATGCGATGACCGGCGAGGCCGCCGCGCGGCGAGTCGGCCTTGCTTCGGCAGCGAACGGCCTTGCACCCTCTGAGGCGGCCGTCCGGCTTGCAAAGTTCGGTCCCAATGCGCTGACGGCCAAGGAAGGCCGGTCCTGGCTGGCCGCGCTCGCGGCGCAGTTCGCGGCGGTGCTCGTGGTGCTGCTCATCGCGGCAGCCGTCGTTTCTGCGTTCCTCGGTGAGTGGGTGGACGCGGGCGTCATCGCCGCGATCGTGGTGATCAACGCAATCATCGGGGCTTGGCAGGAGCACGCCGCGGAGCGGTCCATCGCGGCCCTGCGCAGCATGACCTCCCCCAAGGCACGCGTGGTCCGGGGTGGATCGACCGTCGTCGTTGCATCCGCCGACGTCGTTCCGGGCGACGTGCTTGTGCTGGAGTCCGGAGATCTCGTGGCGGCGGACGGGCGGCTGCTGGAATCGGCCTCGCTGTCGGCCGTTGAGAAGTCGCTCACGGGTGAGAGCGAGCCCGCAGAGAAGGACGCGCGATCGATGGCCGCTGCGTCGCCGGCCGCCCCCCCAACCGAGATTCCGCTCGCGGAACGCCGCTGCATGGTGTACGCGGGCACGGCGATCGCCACGGGCACGGCGCGGGCTGTGGTTGTCGGAACCGGCATGGCGACGGAGATGGGCCGCATCGCCGCGCTGATTTCCGAAGCGGCCAGCGATGGACCGACGCCCCTGCAGGCACGCCTGGCCCGGGTGGGCCGTGTGCTGGTCGTGGCAGCGCTTCTGATCGTCGCGGGACTCTTCGTGATCGGATTGGTGCGGGGCGAGCCGCTGCTGTCTCTGTTCATGACCGCCGTGAGCATGGCCGTTGCGGCCGTTCCCGAGGGACTGCCGGCGATCGTCACCGTGGCTCTCGCACTTGGCGTGCGGCGGATGGCGGCGCGGCGGGCGCTCATCCGTCACCTTCCGGCGGTTGAAACGCTCGGGGCCACCAGCGTCATCTGCACGGACAAGACGGGGACGCTCACCGTCGGCCAGATGACCGCGCGGGCGCTGGTCGTTCTCGATTCGTCGGGAGCGGGCGGCCCGAGGGGATGCGTGAGCCTCGACGTCTCAGGCGAGGGATACGGACCCGCCGGCGCCGTGTCGCATCAGGGGGCTGCCCTCACCGCGTCGGTCCGAGACGCTGCGATGGTGCTGGCCAGAAACCTCGCCGGCGTCAACAACGCTGCGGTGGTCGAGCAGAACGGGCGATGGGACGCGAGCGGCGACCCCACGGAGGCGGCCATGCTGGTCGCCGCGTGCAAGGTCGGGGTTACCCGGGAAGACCTTGACAAGTCGTGTCCCCGCTTGGCGGAAGTCCCCTTCGATTCAGACCGCAAACGCGCCGCGGTCATGCGCCGCACTGGTGGGGGCGCGGGCGGCGCGGTGGTGCTCGCCAATGGCTCGCCGGAGAGCGTGTTGGCCCTCTGCACAAGCGTTCTGGGTCCCGGTGACTCCGTGCGACCGCTCAGCAAAGAAGACCTCGATGCCATCCACGAAACTAACTCGGCGCTCGCATCGCAAGGGCTGCGTGTTCTGGCGTGCGCGGCGAGGCCGGTGTCCGAGGCTGAGGCGAGCCTGCTGGCCGCGTCCCCATCGCCACAGACCTTCGAAACCAACCTCGCCTTTGTCGGGCTTGTCGGCCTCCTGGACCCGCCGCGGGCCGAAGCGCGTGAGGCCGTTACCCGCTGCAACGCGGCGGGTATCCGGGTCGTCATGATCACGGGAGACCAGCCGCGCACCGCACTCGCCATTGCACGCGACCTCGGCATTGCATCCAGCACGGACCAAGCACTGTCGGGCGTAGAGCTCGCCACGATTCCCGACCATGACCTGCGCGCGCGAGTCGAGCACACGGCGGTGTACGCCCGGGTTACCGCGGCCGACAAGCTTCGCGTCGTCCGGGCCTGGCGTGACCGCGGGGCGGTCGTCGCGATGACCGGGGACGGCGTCAACGACGCCCCGGCGCTCAAGGGCGCCGATGTCGGGGTGGCGATGGGCGCCTCCGGCACCGAAGTCGCGCGGCAGGCGTCCGACATGGTTATCACCGATGACAACTTCGCGTCGATTGTCGCCGCGGTGGAGGAAGGTCGCGGCGTCTACGACAACATCAGGAAGTCGATGCAGTTCCTCCTCGGTGGCAACGCCGCCGAACTGCTCTACATGGGCGCTGCCCTTGTCGCCGGATTGCCGACGCCGCTCTTGCCCATCCAGATCCTTTGGATCAACCTCGTGACCGACGGCCTGCCTGCCCTGTTTCTCGCCGCCGACCCCGCCCCGCCGGGCGTGATGGAACGCTCCCCTCGCCCCCGCAACGCGGCGTTCATCGACCGCACGTTCGTCGGCACGATGATCCTGACGGCGTTCCTCACGGCGGGTGTCGCGCTGGGCGTGTACCTTTACGGTCTCAAGTATCACGACGAGACGATGGCCCGCACCCACGCCTTCGCCGCGCTGGTCTTCTCCGAGTTGCTCCGCT
>CAZTJZ010000136.1:0-6279 GCA_964614075.1 uncultured Phycisphaeraceae bacterium | reverse complement strand
CCACGTCGAGGTCGTGGATCATCATGTCCATGACCACGCCCACGTCGACCGAGCGGAAGCTCATGGGGCTGACCCGGACGACCTGCATGAACCTGGGGACGATCTCGAGCCCCTGCGAGGCGGCCTTCTGCATGGCGCGCATCACGGGGTTGAACCGCTCGATGTGCCCGACCATCAGGCACGCGCCCGAGGCCTCGGCCATTTCCTTGATCGCCTTGGCCGTCTCGACGTCGCCCGCGAGGGGCTTCTCGATGAGGCAGGCGACCTTGGCGGCGAGCAGGGGCTCGGCGGCGGCCCTGTGCGCGGTGGTAGGGACGGCGATGGAGACCGCGTCGACGCCGGCGTCCAGAAGCTGGTCCACGCGCTCGAAGGCGCGGCACTTGAACTTCTCCGCGAGCTCCTCGCGCCGTTCCTTGCTCGCATCGACGACGCCCACCAGCGTGGAGCCGGCGAGCTCGGCGTAGACGCGGGCGTGGTGGCGGCCCATGCGGCCCACGCCCACCACGCCGCAACGCACGCGCCGACCCTCGAACCGGTCGACGAGCAGGCTGTGGGGCATTTCGATCGGGGGCTGCGACGTGACTTTGGACATGGTTCTCACCCGGCACGAGGATCCACACACCCGCCCGCCCCGCGCCCGCCTTGCACGTGGGGGGCACGAGACAACGCTCGGCCTAGGCGCCCGCTTCCTGGAGGGCGGCGGCGAGGGTGTCCTTCTTCTGGAACCCCACGTACTTCTTCATCACCTGCCCGCCCTTGAAGATGATCACCGTCGGGATCGCGGTGATGCCGTACGTCACCGCGACCTTGCGGTTGGCGTCGGTGTCGAGTTTTCCCACCTTGGCCTTTCCGGCGTACTCGGTCGCGACCGCCTCGATCACCGGGGCGAGGTTCCGGCACGGCATGCACCACTCGGCCCAGAAATCCACGAGCACCGGCTCCTTCGACTGCAGCACCTCGCTGTCAAAGTTCGAGTCGGTGAACTCTTTCACGTTCGCGTTCGCCATGGGCCCAAGCTCCTCAAGTGCCGATCCTTCGGCACGATCCGTCCTGCCGATCCTGCTGTGTTCATCGGCTATTTCGCCGATCGGAGCATCGTAGCGCCCCGCGCCGCGGCGGCGCGTTTGGCAACCGGCAGGGTGGACCGAGAATCCACGGATTGGTGGGCGCGGTGGGGCGTGCGGCTGGGGACCCACCGGGGGTTAGTCCGCCAGGGCCCCGGCGGCGCGGAACGCCGAGGCGTGCGCCGCCACGTCGTGCACGCGG
Organism: uncultured Phycisphaeraceae bacterium; assembly: GCA_964614075.1. Lineage (GTDB taxonomy): Bacteria > Planctomycetota > Phycisphaerae > Phycisphaerales > UBA1924. Next base: position 5,013 of record CAZTJZ010000136.1, on the reverse strand, counting down.
AAGAGGCGCGCGCCGCGGCGTTGGTGCTCGAGGCTCGCGGCGAGCGTGGCGGGGAGGCGCTCGTCGGGCGTGGAGTCGCGGCCCAGTCCCAGGCGCCCCACAAAGCTCTTGCGCGAGAGCCCGCTGAGGATGGGAAACCCCAGCGAGAGCAGCTCGGGCGTGCGCCGGATGAGCTGCGCGTTGTGCTCGACGCTCTTTCCAAACCCCAGGCCCGGATCGAGGATGATGGACTCTCGCGCCACGCCCGAGTGGAGGGCCCGGTCGCTCTGGCGCCGCAGAAGGTCGCGGACCTCGAGGACCACGTCGGTGTAGCTCGGCGGTGTGGGGTAGCGGTCGGAGTAGGAGTCCTCCCCGGGCGGGCGAAGGCGGTGCATGAGGACGAGCCCGGCGCGGCGCTCGGCGGCGAGGGCGAGGATCGAGGGGTCCTCGGTCGCGCCCGAGACGTCGTTGATGGCGTCGGCGCCGGCGTCGAGGGCGGCTCGCGCGACGGGCGTGAGCGTGGTGTCGATCGAGATCGCGACGAAAGGGAGTCGGGCGCGGATCGCCCGGATCGCGGGGACGACGCGGCGGATCTGCTCGGACGCGTCGACGCGCAACGAGCCTGGGCGCGTGCTCTCCCCCCCGACGTCGAGGACGGCGGCGCCCTCGAGGGCGAGCCGGGCCGCGAACTCGGCGGCGGATTCGGGCGTGGCGAGGCGACCGCCGTCGCTGAAGCTGTCGGGCGTGACGTTCACGATCCCCATCAGGACGGGGTGCGAGAGGTCGAGGCGTTTGTCGCCCAGGTGCCAGTGAAGATGACGCGGGAGAGAGGTCACGGTGGGCTCGACGTTGTGCTCGATCGGGGCGCTGGACCCGGCCGCGATCTTGCGGGAAAGACCTCTCGGCGCGCAAGAGATCGGCGCGGCGGGCGCGCGGATCCCGAGAGTGTGGAGAGGAGAGCGAGAAGGCGCCGAGGTCTCTAGAACTTGGGTTGCTTGGCGCCCTCGCCCTCGGGCTCGCCGCCCATCATCTCGTCGTTCTGGGCCTTGGCCTGCTTCATGACGCTGAGGAGGGTGTCGAAGGCGTCCTGGGGGATGGCGAGGCGGAGCTGGAGCCCCTCGCCGTCCATCGCGGCGCCGACGCCGATCGCCGAGACTTTCTCGGGCATGGTGAAGTGGAGGTCGAGCCCGCCGAAGGCCCCGGCGGCCTGGGCGATGGCGTTGACGATCTCCTTGGTGCCCAGGTACATCTCGCCGACGCGGTTGTCGGGGAGCATGGCGGAGGCGGACTTGACGGTGGCGATGGTGCCCAGCCCGTTGGCGGAGTTGGCGGCCTCGACGGCGGAGGACATGAGCGGGGCGTTCTGGCTCATGGTCATGACGAGCCCGGACTTGGTGGCCATGGCGAACCCGGACATCCCGCCCTGATCGCCGAACATCATGCCCAGGCCCATGGAGGCCATGAAAGCGTTGGGGTCCTCCTGGTCGAGGGTGATCTTGGAGGTGTAGACGTCGGCCTTTCCGGCGCCGGCGATCTCCTTCTCGCCGGGCTTCCACTCGTTGGCGAAGGTCATCCCGTTGATCTTCTTCCCGTTGGCGCCCAGATGCGAGTCGCGCATGGAGGCGAGCAGCTTCGCGGGGTCCTTCGAGGCCGTGAACGAGGCGGAGTTCACGAGCAGCCCGGCGGCCATGTTGTCGGTGGCGCCCATCATGAACGCGGCGCCGTCGGTGGCCTCGATGTTGCGGGTGATGCCGGCGAGCCAGTTCATGGGATCCTCGGCGGGCTTCTCGCCCCCCGCGGGCGGCTGGCCCATCTTCGCCATCTCGCCCATCATCTTCTTGATGGTGGGGGAGGAGAGGTCCATCCCGCCCGCGATGAGGAAGGGCTGGGCGGGGAGGCGGGAGACGTTCGACGCCGAGTTGCCCTTGATCTTGAACTTGGAGGCGGTCTCCGTGCCCTCGCGGAACTGCGCGGCGCCGTCGAAGATGATCCCCGCGTCGGACTTGGAGAGGCCCAGCACGCCCACGGACCCGTCGCGGGCGGCGGCCTTGGCCATGTCCTTCATGAAGTCCATGCCGGCCTTCATCTGCTCCATGCCCGGGGGCATCCCGCCCGCGAGCTCCTTGTCCATCTCCGCGACGCCCTCGTCGATCTTGCCCTTGAGCGCGGCGAAGTTGGAGACGACCATCACGTCGCACTTGTCCGCGACGCGGTTGCCGACGATCCCGAAGGCCTTGGTGTGGGCCGCGAGCTGGCCCGTCAGGGGCGAGAACGACTCCACGGCCTTGGTCTTGTCGCTGACCGCCGCGTACCCGCCGCCGGCGTCCTTGGCGTACATGACCTCGTCGCCCAGCGAGAGCTTGGTGACCTTCTCGCCGGCCTTTCCGCCCGTGGCGTCGACGAACTCGGCGTAGCTGGTCACCGGGAGCAGCACCACGCCCTCGTCGTTGCGCTCCACCATGCCGGGCTCCTCGCCCGCGCCCTCGCCCTTGGGCAGATCACTCAGCCTGGTCAGGACCAACGCGACGGAACGCTTGGCGTCCACGCCCTTGATCGCGCGGACGGCCTTGACGACCTTGAAGGGATCCTCGTTGTCCTGGGGGTTGAGGGCGCGGAGCTGCTGGAACAGGGGCTCGTACCGCGACACCAGGTCGTCGATGCTCCGGATCGTGATCACCACCGGCGCGTCCGTGGGCACGCGGTCCATCACGGCGGGGATCTCCGCGCCCGCCGTGCCCGCGAGGGCGACAAGGAACGCGGGCGCGAGCAGCGCGGGGGAGATCATGCGGCGGAGCGAGCGGGTCTTCACTGGTGGGTCCTTTCTTCCGTGAGTTTGGAGCGTGACTTTGAGCGTTGTACTTGGAGCGTTGTATTGAGAGCGTTGTTTTCTTCGGGGCCGTTGCGGCGCGTTAGACGGGCCGGGGGGCTTCGCAGACCCCGCCCGGCACAGACCGGGCCAGGGTTGTTGTTGGGAGGGCACACGCCCCCGGTTTCTTGCCGGGGGCAGCCCAAGAACAAACCCCGAATCTGGGCGCTTGTCTTGGGCCGGGGATCATAGGAGTCCGGACGCCGGATGGAGGCGCAGGTGTATGGATCAGCGCCCCAGGCCGCCCCGCTCGCCATAGTCGCCGGGCGAGGGGCGAACAACCCCCTCGGGTCTTCACAAGGGGTCGTTCGTATCCTCTGCTCGCGATGCCCCCCGAAGACCACTCCACGTACCAGTGCATGGAAGTCTGGGGCGGGAACCAGGCGGCGGACAATGGCGTGGTGATGCCCGGCGTGGACGCGTGGGTGCTGGGCCGCCCCTACGCCGATCAGACCGCCGGCGGGGATGTCCACTACGTCTCGAGCTGCGCCACGGGGCGTATCGCCCGCTTTCTCGTCGCCGACGTCTCGGGCCACGGCACGTCGGTCGCCGATCTCGCGGGCTCGCTCCGCACGCTGATGCGTCGGTACATCAACTTCATCGATCAGAGCCGCCTGGTGCGCGAGCTCAACCGCGAGTTCACGAGCGTCTCGCAGGACGGGCTCTTCGCTACCGCGATCATCGCGACGTACTTCACGCCCACGGGCTATCTCACGGTGTGCAACGCGGGGCACCCGCGCCCCCTGCTCTACACCGCCGCGGAACGAACCTGGCGGATCCTGGACCCCAGGAGCTCGGCGAGCGCCGGCCCGGTGAACATCCCCCTGGGCATCGCCGAGGGGGTGGACTACGAGCAGGCGGGCCTGCGCCTCCGCGACGGCGACCTTGTCCTCTTCTACACCGACGCCATCGTCGAGGTCATGAACCCCGCGGGTGAGCTGCTGGGCGAGCAGGGTCTTCTCGCCATCGTCCGCGCCCAGGCGACCGACGACACGCGACGCCTTCTTTCCGGGATCCTCGCGGGCGTGGAGGCCTTCGGCGGTCGTCCCAAGGACGACGTGACGCTCCTCGCGCTGCGCCCCAACGCTCTCCGCCCGCGTGTGAGCCTCGTCGAGAGCCTGGGCGCGTTGCTTCGCTTCGTGGCCCTCACGCTCAACCCCTTCCGCCCGCGGGACAAGCCCGTGCCCTGGCCCGAGATGAGCGTCCCCAACCTGGGCGCGTTCTTCCCTGCCCTCAACAAGCGCTGGGGTGGCGGCACGCCGGCGTAGGGGACGACCACGCGGATACCATGCCCCCACGCATGAGCACCGAACTCAAGCCGTCACGGAAGAAGGCTCGCGAGGTCGCCGTTCCTCAGGATGACCGCGCGGCCGACCACGCGCCCAGCGCCCCCCACGCCGACGAGAAGACCGTTCACGCGGTGGAGGCGATTCTCCTCAGCGTCGACCGTCCGGTTCCCGTGGCGCGCCTGGCCGAGGTGATCCTCCGTCCCCACGCGTCGCGCCGCCACGATCCCGACGAACTGCGGGAGGAGACGCCCGAGGCCACGCCCGCCGAGAAGGCGACGATCGACGAAGCGGTCCGCGAGCTGAACCGTCAGTACGAGGCCACCTCGCGGACCTTCCGGATCGAGCAGATCGCGGGGGGCTATCGCGTGATGACGCTCCCGGCCCACGCCGACATCGTCGCGGCGTTCAAGCGAGCGCGCATGAGCACAAAGCTCACCCGCGCCGCGGTCGAGACCCTCGCCATCATCGCCTACCGCCAGCCCGTCACGCGGGCCGAGCTCGAGTCCATCCGCGGGGTGGCGTGCGGCGAGGTCCTCAAGAGTCTGCTGGACCGGCGACTCGTGACGATCAAGGGGCGCGCGGAAGAACTCGGTCGCCCCATGCTCTACGGCACGACCAAGCAGTTCCTCGATCAGTTCGGGCTGGCCACGCTCAAGGATCTCCCGCAGCCCGCGGAGCTCAAGCCCACGCTGTAGCGAGGCGGTGGTGGGGTGGTTCGTGGTGGTGGCTGATGGTGCGGGCCGCACGCACGTATCGACCCTTCAAGGCGTACGAATATTGCTACGTCCGACGATTCGGCCTGCGTGCACGTGGGTCGGGATCGCAACACTGCCCGAGGCGTGCACGATCGCACCGGAAACGGGCAATGACCCCGATGGG
>CAZTJZ010000135.1:0-6717 GCA_964614075.1 uncultured Phycisphaeraceae bacterium | reverse complement strand
GGGAAGCAGTCGACAAAGCGGAACATCTGGACCTTGAAGTTGGGGTCCTTCATGGACCACTCCATCAAGGCGTCGGAGTAGAACTTCGCGGAGAGCACGCCGGTCTTGTGCCCGCGGGCGCGGGTGAGCATCTCCGTCCCGATCTCGAGGATCCGGGGTTCGCCCAGGGCGGAGCTGGGCGGGGCGGCCGCCCGGTGATCGGCGACTCGGGCGGGCGGGGATTTGCGCGAGAATCGGCCGGAAAAGAGAGCCATGGAGTCTCCCACGTGCCGCCCCTCGACGATCGTGGAACGCGATCATTCGTGGCGCGGCGGCAATCCTATCGCGTTCCTATGCTCCGGCGCGCTATGGCGGAAGCCCCAACAGTCATCACCATCGGGAACTTCGACGGCGTGCACGTGGGGCACGCCGCCCTGCTCCGACGCGCCCGCGAGCTGGGCGCCCGCGTCCTGGCCCTGGCCTTCGACCCCCATCCCTCCGCGATCCTGCGTCCCGAGCACACCCCGGCGCGCTTGACGACCTTCGAGGACCGGGCGACGCTCCTGCGGATGATGGGCGCCGATGAGGTCCTCCGCCTGGAACCCACCCAGGAGCTCCTGGGGCTCTCGCCCGAGGCGTTCGTCGATCAGTTCATCGCAGCGCCGCGCCCGGGCTTCGCGCCGGCCTCGTTCGTGGTCGAGGGCGCGGACTTCCACTTCGCCAGGGGCCGCGCCGGGAATGTGCGCGTGCTCGAGGAGCTGGGGCGCACCCGCGGGTTCCGCGTGGAGGTCGTGCCGCCGGTCGAGGTGGCGTTGTCCGACCAGCTCCTCGCCCGGGCCTCGAGCAGCCTCGTGCGATGGCTGCTGAGCCACGGACGCGTCGCCGACGCCGCGATCGTGCTCGGACGCCCCTACGAGCTCCGCGGCGTGGTGCGCCGGGGCGACCGGCGCGGACGCACCATCGGGTTCCCGACGCTCAACCTCGAGTGCCAGACCGTCCCCCCCGCCGACGCGGTGTACGCCGCGTCCGCGACCCTTCCCGACGGGCGGGAGTTCCCCGCCGCGGTCCATGTGGGCACTCGGCCCACCTTCGACGCACCCGAGCGCCGCGTCGAGGCCCACCTCCTCGACTGCCCCGCCGACGCCCACGGCGCGATCCCGGGGCTGGCGGAGTACGGCTGGACCGCCTCGCTCCGCTTCCACGCCTTCCTCCGCGACCCCGTGCGCTTCGAGGGCGTGGCCCAGCTCACCCACCAGCTCGCCCGGGACGTGGCCCGCGCTCGGGAGTTCTCGCGGAGCGCTCCGGAGCTTGCCCCCGCATGACCACCCAGGCCTGGACCAGCACGACGACCCTCGAACAGCTCGCGGCGTGGCTGCGCACCTGCCGACGCGTGGTCGTGCTCACCCACACCAAGCCCGACGGCGACGCCGTGGGCTCGACCATCGCCCTCGTGCGGGCGCTGAACCTGACCGACACGTTCGCGCCGACGCGGCACGGCGAGCCGCGGAGCGAGGCGTGGTACACCGGGCCCAAGCCCCCGTGGCTGAGCGACGTTGCCGCCTCGACACCCCACCGCGTGCTCAAGAACGACAGCGAGGGACCGCCCCCCCACGCCGACCCCGACGCCGTCGTCATCCTCGACACCGGCTCGTGGATGCAGCTCGACCACCTGGGCGACTGGGTCCGCAAGCGTCACGACCGGTCGGCCCTGGTGGACCATCACGTCCAGGGCGACGCCGACGTCGCGCCGCTCCGCGTCATCGACACCCGCGTGGCGGCGGTGTGCCAGAGCGTCGCCGAACTCTGCCGGCTGATCCTGGGCGTCCCGTCGCTCGCCAGGCTCCCCGCGGAGGTCGCAACGCCCTTGTACCTCGGGCTCGCGACCGACACCGGGTGGTTCCGCCACAGCAACGTGAACAAGTCGGTCTTTACGACGGCGGGCGAGCTGATCGAAGCGGGGGCGGAGAACGTCAGGCTCTATCAGCTCGTCGAGCAGCGCGAGACGCCCGGGCGCCTGCGACTGCTCTCGCGGGCCCTCGCCTCGCTCGAGCTCGAACCCCTCGATTCCCGCGGGCGAAAGATCGCCATGATGACGCTCGTCAAACGCGACTTCGCCGAGTGCGGCGCCGAGCCGGGAGACTCTGGGGGGTTCGTGGACTTCGGCCAGTCCATGCCCGACGTGCAGGTCACGGTCCTGTACACCGAGGCCGCGGACCCGCCCGGCGTGCTCACCAAGGTCAGCATGCGCAGCAAGCCCGGGCCCCTCGCCATCGACGTGAACGCCGCCACGAGCACGCTCGGCGGGGGCGGGCACGTCCGCGCCGCCGGGGCGCGGGTCGCCAGGCCCATCGGCGAGACCAAGACCCTCGCCCTCGCCGCCATCCGGGCGCAGGTGCCCTCATGAAGCCCCACGCCCCGCGTCCGGGACGCTACCCGTCCTCGCCCCACCGCCCGAACCACCGCCCCGACCCCAAGCCCCACCTTCGCCTCTTCACCACCACGCTCTGGGAATACCCCAGCCAGCATTACGACGCCTCAAAGTTCGGCGGCGTCACCGGGTCCATGCAGGGCGACAAGGAATACATCGGCGCCACCCCGTCCTGGGTCGTCTGGCAGCTCCTCACACGCTACACCCGCGAGGGCGACACCATCCTCGACCCCATGTGCGGCAGCGGCACCACGCTCGACGTCTGCAAGGACCTCAAACGCACGGGCATCGGCTTCGACCTCGCCTCGTGGCGCCTCCGCAAGGACATCCGCAAGGGCGACGCCCGCCAGCTCCCCCTCGAAAAAGAAAGCGTCGACTTCGCCTTCGTGGACCCCCCCTACTCCACGCACATCGAGTACTCCGACGAGCCGGATTGCATCGGCAGGCTCGACGCCCTGGGCCCGGATCACGGGCGGGCCTACTACGCCGCTATGGACGCGGTCTTCCGCGAGACGCACCGCGTGCTCAGGGACCGGCGCTACCTGGGCGTCTACGTCAGCGACACCTTCCGCAAGGACAAGGGCGAGAAGGGCGGCAAGTTCGCCCCCATCGGCTTCGAGCTCTACGCCATCCTCCGCCGACTCTTCAAGCCCGTCGACATCATCGCCGTGGCTCGCCACAACCAGAAGCTCTCCCGCGGCAACTGGCACAAGGCCGCCGAGGAGGGCAACTACTTCCTCCGCGGGTTCAACTACCTCCTCGTGTTCAAGAAAGAGGAGGGCTCACCGCGCCCGGGAATGGAGACTCCCCGCGCCGACGAGCGCGACCACCAACGCCGAAACGCAAGCGGCCGACGACGCTGAAGATCACCGCGGCAGGGGCAGGTCGTCGAAGATGAACGTGTAGTGCTCGTTGCGGTACGAATCGGGCTGGCGGCCGGGGATCACCGGCTTGTACGCCGCGTGACCGTCCATGTATCCCAGCACCGACTTGTTGATGTCCTCGTACCCGTTCTTCACCTTGAGCGTCGTGTTGCGGTTGTACACAACGATGTCGGCGTACTGGTCCGTGACCCACACCCACGACGACGGCACGAAGTTCGATCCCACCCGGAACCGCTGCATCCCGAACGCGAACTTCCGCTCGAACGCGTTCTGCCCGGTGATCGAAGACGGGGACTGCAGGATCTGCTCGAACCACTTCAGGTTCATGTGATAGCTGGTCCCGATGTCGTCGTAGGAACTCATGGGCACGAACGTCGGCGGGTTGGCCGCCACAAAGTTCGCCGCGTCACGCTGGTACGACACCGTGTCGGTCGGATCCTTGAAGACCGGGAGTTGGAGCTTCTTCCTGGCGCCGTAGTCCGCCGGCATAGCCATCGGGCTCGCCGGCGCCTCGAAGGTCATCCCGGAATACAGGAACGGATTGAGCGGGCGGTCCGCGGCCTCGATGTCGTACGCCCCGTTGGCCCAGATCGGGTCGCAGTTCTTCCCGCCGAACGTCCACGAGCAGTACAGGTTCGGGATGGGGCGGGGGAACGCCGCCGTCGGCCCGTTCCCGCGCGAGTACGGGAGGTTCAAGGGCATGTCTCCCTTCTGCTCGGTCTGGTACTGGAACGCCGCCACGCAGATCTGGCGGATGTTGCTGAGCGAGATCGTCATCTTCGCCGACTTTCGCGCCTTGGCCAACGCCGGGATCAGGATCCCGATCAGGAGCGCGATGATGGCGATCACCACGAGGAGTTCGATCAGCGTGAAGGCGCGTTTCTTGAGCATGGCAGTATCTCTGAAAGAGTCAGCCGAACAGCATACGGGCTTGATCGACATGGGGTTGCAGTCCACCGAGTATCACGAGTGTCACCCCGGCTGAATCATCGGGCCCTTCTTGACTGGCGCCGCCCCATCCGCAGGGGGCGCCTTGGCTGGCGCGGGTTCCGGGGCGTTGCTCGCCGGGGAATTGGAGATTGGGGGCGGGAAGATCATCGGCCAGAGCATGTACCCCGCGAACGCCAACGCCCCGACCGCCAGCACGACGACGATCAGCTTCTTCTGCCGCTCTGCGTCCACCGAGATTCTCCATGATTCGGGATGCTCCCGCACCGGTCCCACAATCCGCCCGTTCGCCGGGATGCCTATGGAGGCGGGGGGAGATCCTCGAAGACCAACGTGTAGTCCGCGTTGTTGTATGACTGTGCCGTGGTGCCCGGGTACACGGGCTTGTACGCCGCGTGGGCGTCGAGGAAGCCCATCACGGACTTGTTGATGTCTCCGTACCCATTGCGGAGCTTGTAGTTCGTCGAGCTGTTGTAGATGACGCCGTCGGCGTACTGATCCGTGAGCCACGCCATGCGGCTGGGCGCGATGAATCCGTCCGAGGCCTGGAGGCGTTTCATCCCGAAGAACCACTGACGGAGCGGGGCGTGCGTGCCCCACGTCACGCCCGGAATCGCGCGAATCTGATACCACCACTTGAAGTTCGCGTGATAGCTCGTCCCGACATCGTCGTACGACCCCATCGCGTTGACCGGGTTCACGCCGTCGGCGAAGTTCGTGTCGCGCTGAAACGTCGCGGTGTCCGTGGGATCTCGGAAGACCGGCATCTTGAGAATGCCGCGGGCCGCGTAGTCACCCGGCATGTCCTGGCCCAACGGGGGGGCTTCGGGGACGATGCTCGGGTAAAGGTACGGATTGAGCGGACGATCGACCGCTTCGATGTCTACCGCCGCGTACGTGTCGCGCCAGAATCGGTCACAGTTCTTCCCGCCGAACGACCACGAGCACAGCCAGCCCGTCCAGGCCCGCCCATCCACGCCGATGTTCAGCGCGTTGTTGTCCCGCGGCCACGCCCCGCGGGGGAAGGGCAGCGCGTACGGCAAGTACCCTTTGTTCTCGGTCTGGTACTGCGCCGAGGCGACGCAGATCTGCCGCAGATTGCTCAGCGAGATGGCCTGCTTCGCCGAGAGCCGCGCTTTGCCCAGCGCGGGCAGGAGAAGGCCGATGAGCAGCGCGATGATCGCGATCACGACCAACAGCTCGATCAGCGTGAACGCCTTCCGGACGACACCGACTCGTGTTCCCTGCATGGGCGCGGTCTCCGTGCTCTCGCCACCGCCGCGCCACGAGAGTTCGCGGCGTTCCATGACGGCACCCCGGCGAGCGTCGGGCAGCCAATCAAGGCCGACCGACAAGACAATCCCCGATCCTGACCTTCGAGACCCCAGCCCCAAACCCAAAACAAACAGATCGTCAACCTTTCGGCAGGCCCTTCGAGAAGTCCCGCCTATCCCTGTATTGAACCACAGTTCGCCCCCTGATGCAAGGGGGATGCCCGGAGATCCCCAAAGCTGCGGCGCAGAAGCGCACCCAAGCCGCGCTCCGGATGGGTCGATAAGACGTGGAATCGGGGGGCATCGGGAACCGCCCCGGGCCCCCGCGGGTATGGGCGGGTAGGTGACAGTGCGGGTGCCCCCCCGGCCCCCTGCCTAGCGTTTTCCGACCCCTAGGGGGCCCTCCCGGACGACCGACCGAGCCACAGGCCACCGGACCCATGCGACCCGATGAGACATCCCCCGTGCCGCCCGAGGCCAGCCGTGCCGGGGACACCGCACGCCTCGGGACGGGCGTGGGGCTGAATCCCTCCAACTCGGCCTCGACCGGTCCCACGCCCGAGGAAGCGGCCAAGGCCGGGACGAACCTGGACACGCTGCTGGGGCGGCTGATCGTGGACAACGGGCTGGCGACCAACGACGAGGTGCAGCAGTGCCTCGTGCAGGCCAAGGCCCTGGCGGAGGAGCGGAACCAGCGGTCGCTGGCGGACCTGCTGGTGGATAACGCGTACGTGACGCAGCGCCAGATCGCCCGGCTCAAGCAGCAGGTGGAGGCGGAGCGGAGCGGACAGAAGATCCCCGGGTACAAGATCCTGGGCAAGCTCGGGGCCGGGGCGATGGCGACGGTCTTCAAGGGCAAGCAGCTCAGCCTGGACCGGATGGTGGCGATCAAGGTCCTGCCGCGGAAGTTCACGAACAACCCGCAGTTCATCGAGCGGTTCTACGCCGAGGGTCGGGCGGCGGCGCAGCTGAACCACCCCAACATCGTGCAGGCGTACGACGTGGGCAAGGCGGGGGAGTTCCACTACTTCGTGATGGAGTACGTGGACGGGGCGACGGTCTACGACGAGATCGTGAAGAACCGTCGCTACCAGGAGCCCGACGCCCTGGACATCGCGATCCAGATCAACGAGGCGCTGCAGCACGCCCACGAGCGCGGGCTGGTACACCGCGACGTGAAGCCCAAGACCATCATGATCACCCA
>CAZTJZ010000134.1:0-6900 GCA_964614075.1 uncultured Phycisphaeraceae bacterium | reverse complement strand
GGGCTCCATCGCCGACCTCCCGAAGATGCGCTCGCTCTGCGATGAGTTCGGCGCGATGCTCGTCGTGGACGATTCGCACGGGCACGGCGTGATGGGGCGCCTGGGGCGCGGCACGCACGAGCACGCCGGGATGATCGACGGCGGGACGCACCCGGGGCGCGTGGACCTGTTCACGGGGACGCTGGGCAAGGCGCTGGGCGGCGGGGCGGGCGGGTTCGTCGCCGGGTCGCGCCGGGCCATCGACCTTCTGATCCAGCGCGGACGCCCGACGCTCTTCAGCAATGCCCTGCCCGTCACGGTCGCCTGCAGCGCCCGCAAGGCCATCGAGGTCATGCTCCGCGAGCCCCAGCGCGTGCAGCGCCTGCGCGACAATGTGGCGTACGCCCGGCGCCGGCTCAAGGACGAGGGCTTCGACGTCCTCCCCAGCCCCACCGCGATCTGCCCCATCATCGTGCACGACACCGCCCGGGCCATCGCCATGAGCAAGCGCCTGCTCGAGCTGGGGGTCTACGTCATCGGGTTCGGGTACCCTGTCGTGCCCGAGGGGCACGCCCGCCTGCGCTGCCAGATCTCCGCGGCTCACACCACGCAGCACATCGACACGCTCGTCGGGGCGCTCAAGTCGCTGTAAGGACACCCGGGATGAACGCCGCTACGGCTTCGGCGCGTCGTCCTTCACCACCACGCGCTCCCGCGGATCTTCTTTGACCGCGAACCGCTTGTGCTCGGCGTCGGCCCACTTGTCCGCCTGCTTCCAGTACCACAGCGTCAGCGGGATCCCCAGGACCACCACCAGCACGCACACCACGATGGTCTCGAACCACGGCACGCGCAAGCGTAGGAGCGGTCAACGCGTCCGCAGCACCAGCAGCGTCCGATCGTCGGCGGGCGGTGTGCCCGCGGCGAAGGCGTCGAGCGCCGCCGAGAGGTGATTCAGAACGTCCCCCGCGTTCGTGCCCGGCGCACCGGCGAGGGCCCGCGTGAGGCGCTCCACGCCGAAGAGCTCCTTCGAGGGCGAGAACGCCTCGCTGACGCCGTCGGTATAGAACGCGATCGCGTCCCCGGCATCGAGCTCGACCGTGCGCGGGGCGTACGCGGCGTCGGGGAAGATGCCCAGGGGGAGCGAGGTGTTCGAGGCGTCCAGCGCGTCGACGCCCCGCGCGGATCGGCGGAGGGGCGCGGGGTGCCCCGCGTTGGCGTAGATGAGCGTGCGGGCCCGGGCGTCGAGCACGCCGTAGAACGCCGTCACGAACGCGATGGAGTGGCTGGTGTACTTGGCGCAGAGGTGCTCGTTCAGGAACATCAGGACCTCGCCGGGGCAGTCGCACTGGCGCGGGGCGAGGTGCGCGAGGGCGTGGACCACGGCCATGAGCACCGCGGCGGGCGTGCCGTGCCCCGCGACGTCCGCGATGAGGATCCCCAGCGACCCGTCCTTGTGGCGGAAGAAGTCGTAGTAGTCCCCGCCCGCGTGGCGGGAGGTCTCGTAGCGCACGCTCATGTCCAGCGCCGCGTGCTCGGGAAGCCCGGAGGGCAGGAGCGATTTCTGGATGTCCGCGACCACGCGCAGCTCGCCCTCGATCTGCGCATAGAGCTCACGGACCTGGTTCCGGAGGACCATGTTCCCCGTCGCACGCCCGAAGAGGTTCCCGATCCAGACCTGCTCGGGAAATCGGGCCGGGTCGAACGCGTCGGGGCGGCTCGACATGAGCACGGCCATGTTGAGCGCCTCGCCCTGATCGAAGTTGGGGATCGCGGCGAACGAGCGCATGCCCGCCATGTGGTCGATGGCCGGATCGGACGGGTCCACGCACAGGTCGGCGAAGAGGCGGGGGCGTCCCTCGTAGAGCAGATCCCCCAGAAACCCGCCCTGGAGCACCGGAAGCCGCGAGGGATCGCGCCAGGGGTCCACGTCCTCGCCCAGCACCATCGAGCTGCGCGTGATGCGGTACTTGGGCGCGTCCATCCCGCGACGCGAGACGGCCACCAGATGCTCGACGTTGGGCTGGATCGATCGCATCCGGGCCCGGTACGACCGCACCATCTCCTGCGGATCGGAGTGGAGCGACATGTCCCGCATGGTCTCGACGATGTGGTCGAGACGCTGCCGCCACGCGGCATCGGCGGGCTCGGCCATGCCGACGGGAGTGAAATCGGGCGCGGGCATGACCAGAAGATACGCCCGACGCGATTGACACGCCGATATTCTCCGGGTAGGCTGCGGCCACTCGGGGTTGCTGGCGACGATCCCCCGTGCATGGAGCGAGAAAGAGACGCTGGAGACGCGAGAACGCTCGCCTCGGAGTGTCGCCATGACGTCATTTTCTGCTCGTGCGGGCGTGTGTATCGCGGCGTTCGTGTGGGCCTCCGCGCCCGGCTCTTCGCACGGCGCGTACGTCCTGCGCAACCTCAACCCGCCCGGCGCGCGGGATTCCCGCGCCACCGGAGCCTTCGCCGCGCAGCAGGTCGGATTTGTTTCGGTTGAGACGGGCGGGATCCACGCGTCCCTGTGGAACTCAACCGCGGCCAGCTGGGTCGATCTTCATCCCTCCGCAGAGGGAATTACCGCGTCGTACGCGCTCTCCGCGTGGGGCGGGAGTCAGGGCGGCTCGACGCGGATCCACAACGTGCTCAGGGCCGCGCTGTGGCACGGGAGCGCCGGGTCGTGGGTCGACCTGCACCCCAGCGACGCCACGCAGTCCGAGGTGTTGGGCGTCGCGACGTTCTCGCAGGTCGGGTACGCACGCTTCGACGGGATGCAACGCGCGTCGATGTGGAGCGGGAGCGCGGCCTCGCGCGTCGACCTTGCACCCGTCGGCTCCACGCTCTCGATCGCCTCGTGCGCCTGGGAGGACCGACAGGGCGGATGGGCGGGCGTCCCCGGGGCCGTGCACGCCGGCGTGTGGAGGGGCAGCGCGGAGTCGTGGACCGACCTCCACCCCGCCGGGGCCTCGAACTCGTTCCTGTACTCGCTGTCGGGGAACACGCAGGTGGGGTGCGCGTCGTTCGGGTCGGGACAGCAGGCCGGACTCTGGCACGGGACGGCGGGATCGTGGGTGCGTTTGTCCCCGCCCGGCTCCACGACGTCCTGTGCATTCGGCGCGTACGGGGGTGTTCAGGTCGGGTCGGCCGTGGTAGGGAACCTCAACCACGCGGGGATGTGGCTGGGGAGCGCCGAGTCTTGGGTCGATCTGCACCCCAGCGCCTATTTCCAGTCGCGCGCCCAGGCGGTGTGGGAAACAGACTCGTTCCGCTATGTCTCGGGGTACGGTGTGCTCGCCGGCAGCGGGCTTGTCGACCCGCTCCTGTGGATCATGCCCATCCCCGCGCCGGGTGCGCTCGCCCCGCTGCTGCTCGCGCCGGCCTTGTGCGGCCGACGATCCCGCCCGGCCGCGGGGGCCCAAAACGAAAAAGCCCCGGGCCAGGGACCCGGGGCCGGTGCGATCAGGCTCGGCGTGGATCACGATCCCTTGCGGACCAGCTCCAGCGTTTTCTTGGGGTTGATGATGAACCGCCCCTCATAGCCCGGCATCGGATCGGCGCCCTTGGTCAGCAGCTCCTTGACCTGGTCCGTCGTGAGCTTGGGGTTGAGCGCGAGGATCTTCGCGACGAGGTTCGCGGCGTTGGGGGCCGCCATCGACGTTCCGCTGTACTTCATCCGCTCCCCGCCCGGGATGTAGCTCTCGACCTCGAATCCGTTGGCGTAGAGCGAGACGTTCTTCCCGAACGTCGTGAATCCCGTGGGCTTGCCCGCGCTGTCGATGGCGCCCACCGTGATCATGTTCGGGAGGCTCAGCCCCGAGGGGATCAGCTCCGCGAACTGGTTGTCGTTGTCGCTGTTGCCCGCCGCCGCGACAAAGAGGATCTGCGGCGCCGAGCGCATCGCCGAGTCCAGCGCGTCCCGCTCGATCTTGAAGCACTTCGCCGCGATCGCCTTGCGTTCCTCGGCGTCCTTGCCCACGCCCTTGCGCTCCAGGCCCTCCTCGATGTCCTTGAGGCTCCCGCCCCAGCTCATGTTCGTGACGCGCACGCCCGCGCCCTTCATGTACGCGACCGCGTCGGCGTACATCGTCGCCGTCTTGCGCGAGAGCTCCTCGCTGGGCGCCAGCAGCGGGATCTGGCGGTAGTCGAACGACAGACGCACCGGGAGCACCCGGACGAACGGGTTGCCCGCCGCGGCGATCCCCGCCACGTGCGTCCCGTGGCTGTAGTTTCCGAACAGCCCGAGGTCCTCCAGGAAGCCCCCCACCTGATCGCTCTTGAGCGTCTTGATGTAGCCCTTGAGCGCGTCCGCTTCCTTGCTCTCCAAGGAGGCCTGGAGGTCGCTCAGCCCCTTGGTGTGCGAGACGACCAGGGCCTTGTCGCTCTTCATGTCGGTGATGGGGAAGAGCAGGTCGGGCGTGCGGTCGGACTGGAGATCCCACGCCACGCCGTGCACATCGTCGACGTACCCGTTCTGGTCGTCGTCCTTCCCGTTGGGCGATTCCTTGGGGTTGACGTACAGGTGGTTCGAGAAGATCGACGTGTCCACCCCGCTGTCCCAGATCGCCACCACGACGGGCGTGGCCTTTTCCGTGGGCGCGAGCGTCACGAGCGTGGGCGTCCAGGTGTCCGCGCGCGGGGCGGCGTGAGCGTCCACGATCCCCGAGTACACCTCGGCCACCATGGGCTGCACGTCGATCATCTTGTCCAGCATCACCCGCATCCGCACCAGCCCGTTCGCCAGGTCGCTCGAGAGCTTCCCGCCCGCGTTCTCCACGACCGGGTCGAGCCCCGACGACACCTGGCCCAGGATCAGGTCACGGCTGATGAGCTGCGCCATCCCCTTGGCTTGCTTCATGTCCTCGGCGACCGTCTCGTACGGAAGCTTCGACACGTTGGCCCGGAGCGTCTCGCGGAAGGCCTTCTCGAACGCGGGCCTGTCTTTCCCCGCCGACTTGGACGCCGCGACGTACGCCAGCAGCGTCTGGCCCGTCATGAGCTTCTTGGACTCCTTGCCCTCCAGCGACCGCATAGCCTCGACGTGCACGGGCACCTGCGCCAGATCGCCCTCGAACATCGCGATCATCGACAGCAGCGAGTGGTACCCCTGCAGCGTCGTCTTGTCCTGGATGTCGTATTTCGCGAGGTCGGCGAGCGCGTCGGTCTTCACCTTCGCCACAAACTCCTTGAACGGCCCGTCGCTCACCAGAAACTCCGAGGCCTTGCCCGAGATGGCGTACTCGTGCACCGGCAGGTCCGCGGCGGTCTTCACCACCACCTTCGCCGCCGACGGCTCGGACGCCTTGGGGGCGTGCTCCTGCGCCCGGGCCACCCCCGGGAGGGCCAGGCACAGCCCGGCGACGATCATCAACGAACGCTTCATGTTGCTTCCCTTCTCGTGTTTCTCGTGTGTTCTCTCGCACTCGTGCCGCCATGGCGCCGGGGCGCCCATCCTCGATGGCCCCGCGAACCACCTCACCCCGGCACAGGTCTTCTATAACTCGGAAATCTCCATGTCCGGCTTTCGAGCAGCCTCGGGCGCCGGATGGCGAACGCTCGTGGCGAACATCGCGAGCGCCGGCGTCCTGGCCATGGCGCCCCGCACTTCGGCGGCGTGAAAGACCTTGGCGATCGGGGCCGCCACGCGCGTGCCCGCCGGCACCTGCCCCTTCGTCGAGACCACCACGAGCGGGACCACGCGCTCCGCCGGGGGCGGCGCCCCGTCGAGCAACGCCGACATGTCCCACGCGATCTGCCCCTCGCTCTTGGCCAGCTGGATCACCGGGATCGCCTGCTCGAAGGACTGGATCAGCCCGGCGGCGTTCTCGAACGTGCCCGACTTCTCCACCCACGTCGCCCCGGGCAACACCACGTCCGCCGCGTCGACCAACGACGACAGCAGCGTGTCGATCAGCACCACGAACTTGCCGCGGACCGCACCCAGGAGCTCCTCGGTCGCCCACACGCTGGGGTAGTTGCCCGTCAGGATCACCGCGCCAAGGTTCCCGCGCGAGCGGCAGAGCTCGAGGAACTCCGCGTGCGTCGCCACCTTCCCGGCGCCCGCCAGCGACTCGAGCACCCGGCGTACGCCGCGGGCGTTGGGGCACTTCTCCGCGTGGACCTTGAACGCCTTGGGGTCGGTCTCTTTCGCCCCGGGCGGGTAGATCCGGTCCTGCCCGTGCACGGGCACCGGGCCCACGCACAGCACGGCCTGGGGGTCCAGCCGCCGTGCCAAGGACCCCAGCGCGAACGCCTCCTCGCACGTGAGCATCGGGCTCACGACCATCGCCAGGTGCTTCCCCGCCCCGAGGGCCTTGCGGATCCCGTCGATCGCGTCGTCGTACGCCTTGGTGTAGTCGCTCTCCACCAGCGCCCCGAACTGCCTGTGCATGGGCGAGCGCAGGCGGTCCTCGCTGTGCACGAACGACCACCCGTGACGCACCTCGTCGGTGATCCACCACTTGTTCACCGCCGGGTTGGCCCGCGGCTTGACGCGGTACACCCGCCCCTCGTTGTGGTGGATCGTGATGTTGTCCCCGCTGGCCGTGATCCCGTCGATGGAGGGTGTCTCCTTCAGGAACCACACGCGCTGCGCGAACAGAAAGTCCTTGTCCAGCAGCGCCCCCACCGGGCACAGGTCCACCACGTTGCCCGAGAGGTCGTTGTCCAGCGGCACGCCCGGGAACACGTCGATCTCCTCCTTGTTCCCGCGCCCCACCACGCTCAGCTCGCCCGTCCCCGTCACCTCGCGCGTGAAGCGCACGCAGCGCGTGCACATGATGCACCGGTCCGCGTACAGGTACACGTGCGGGCCGATGTCCTTCTTGGGGTTCTTGACCTTCTGCTCCTCGAACCGCGACACCCCGCGCCCGTACTGATAGCTGTAATCCTGCAGGAAGCACTCCCCGGACTGGTCGCACA
>CAZTJZ010000133.1:0-6922 GCA_964614075.1 uncultured Phycisphaeraceae bacterium | reverse complement strand
CCTTGATCTTCCGCGTCACCATCCCCTAGACGACGTCGCCCTCCTTCGTCTTGTCCACGATGCGCTGCCAGGCCATCATCCGGTCCGCCTTGCGCTTGCTCAGCGTGACCAGCCCGCCCTCGCCTTCGAGGTCCTCCAGCAGCACGTCGATCATCTCGCCCGGCTTTACCACCGAGAGATCATCGAACTCTTCCTTGGGGATCAGCCCCTCGCTCTTCAGTCCGACCTCGACGACGACATCGTCGCCCGCGAACCCGATCACCTTGCCCTTGATGAGCTTGCCCGGCGTGAGATCCGAGATCTGATCCTTCAGGATCGAGTCCATGTACCCCGCGTCGCCCTTGGCCCCCTTGGCCTTCGTGGCCGTGGCGCCCCCGCCAAATCCCTTGAGCATGGAGGCAATCTCATCCTCCGCGATCCCCAGCGACGCGATCAGCGATTCATCGATCATGGGTTCCCTTCGCCCGCGCCCGACGCGCGGACCCGACGCGATCAGCCCTGGGGCCGGTGGACGCCCCGAGCCCGATCGCCCGCCGGGCATAGACCCCGGCGTGCCCATCATGGGCGGCTCGTGGTGAAACAACTCCGCGGCACGCACACGCGACGCCAGCGCCCCGGACCACCTCCCGGGCCTCAAGTCTAGGCCTCGGCCCGACCGTGGACTCCCGGGCCGCCGTCCTCCGGACGCCGTTCCGAAGAACGGCGGGACCGCCCGCACGCCCGAAACGAAAAACGGAGAGGGGGAGATTCGAACTCCCGAGAGGGATTACTCCCTCTGCCGGTTTTCGAAACCGGTCCATTCAACCGCTCTGGCACCTCTCCATGGATCGACGAGCATCCTTCGCCCCCCGCCCCGGAACGTCAAACCCAGAAACGCCAATCCCGCGCTCTCGGGGGATCAGCCCTTCGGGCTCAGCGCCGCCGCCACGCGTTCCAGGATGACCTCGGGCTCGCTCATCCGTCCCTGCCCCACGGTGCGGCAGGCCTGCCAGCCCTCGTCCGGGCCCACGAGCACGAACCCGTCGCGCCGGAGCGTCTCGAGGTTCCGCTGGGTGCTCGCCTGCGACCACATCGCGGCGTTCATCGAGGGCGCGAGCAGCACGGGCGTCTTTTTTCGATCCACCGCCGACACGACCAGGGTCACCACGTCGTCCGTGAGCCCGTGCGCGAGACGGGCGATGCAGTCCATCGTGCAGGGCGCGATGACCACGGCGTGCGCTCCGCTCGCGAGCGAGACGTGCTGCGGGTCGTGGCTCTCCACGTGCTCCCACGCCGACGTGTACACCGGGCGGGCCGACAACGCCTGAAAGGTCAGGGGCGTCACGAACTTGGTCGCGGCGGGTGTCATGCAGACCGTGACCTCGCCCCCCGCCTGGGCGAGTCGGCTCACGAGCGTGCACGCTTTGTACGCGGCGATCCCGCCCGTCACGCCGACGATGATCCGTTTTCCTCGAACGCCGGAACGCGCGGCGTCGGGGTCTCCCGGTGACGCGGACGATGCCACGCGCAGCTCTCCCCGGGTGGGCGGCCTACGACGCCGACGCGGCGCCGTCGAGCTGCGACGCGTCGAAGTCCACGGTGATCTTGTCCTCGAGGATCTCCTGGATCACGATCTCGAGCTCGCTGCGACCGTCACGCTCCACGAGCGGGCGCTGCCCGTCCATGAGCTGCACCAATCGGCGTTGGATCAACGCGCACAGCTTGAACCGCCCGCCAGCCTTCGCCACGATCTCGTCGCTCTTGAGTGCCTCGATCATTCCAAACTCCATGCCGCCCCGCGCCCGCCTCGTACCAGGTTCGGCGGGTGTCCGGGCGACGTGCCAACGCGCAGGCCGGGCCCGACCGCGACCCAGCAGCAATGCTATGCTGTTCACGCCTCCGCAGCCACCCGCGGCCTTTGGTGCCGTTTGACGCTCGGAAGGCGTTGGCGAAGCACGAACCTCGACGCGTCCGGCGTGCCCGGGCGTGGGGTCATCCGTGCGGACGCCGGGGGAGTTCGAATGACAGCGCAGCGCTGGGCGGTCGGTGATCGCGTCGTGCATCCCGCGCGCCCCGAGTGGGGCGCGGGCGAAGTTCTCCTGGCCAACTCCGCCACGCAGGACGGGAAGCCATGCCAGCGTCTCGAGGTCAGGTTCGAGCGGGCCGGGCTCAAGACCCTCTCCACGGCCCACGTGGAGCTGAAGCCCACCAGCTCGGTCGAGCCCGTGCCGGTGGGCGAGACGATCGCCGAGGACCCCCTCACCCTCGCCGCGACCAAGGGCGAGATCGAGGAGCGCATGACCAAGCTCCCCGATGAGGCGACCGACCCATTCCTCAGCCTCGCCAAGCGCGCCAAGCACAGCCTCGGGCTCTACCGCTTCGGGGAGACCCCGGGCGGGCTCCTGGACTGGGCCACCGCGCAGACCGGTCTCAAAGATCCGCTCGTCCGGTTCAACCGCCACGAGCTCGAGCAGTGGTTCACTCGTTTCCGGATGGGGCTCGACACGCACATGAAGAAGCTGCTGCGTGATCTCAAGCGCGAGGACCCCCGCGCCGCCGAGGAACTCTTCTCGGGCGCGAGCCCCGCCGCGCGCCAGGCGCTGCGTCGCGCCAACGGCTAGCGTGGCGTTCCCGCAACACCCCGCGCCGCCGTCATCACGAACGAGGGAAGCAGTGCGGCCACGCCCATGCCCGCGGCACGAACGCCCGAATTCTGGGACCATCACGCGTCGGCTCGCGACCGTGCCGGCCTGGCCCGGGGCTTGCAACTCTTCGTCCAGGCCGCCCGGAGCGGGGCGGGCGAGAGAGGACCAATCCGATCCGGCGGGGAAGGGGACCTCCTCGCCGGGTCGAACGTTCGTAACCAAAGAGAAGGAAGAGAGCCATGAACGAGCAAGAGTTCCAGGCGAAGCTGGGCGACCTCATCGAGCAGATCGACAAGCTCCCGGAAGGGGAGCGCGGCCCGCTCGAGAAGCTCGCCAAGGACACCCGCGAACGCCACGAGAAGATGAAGAAGACCATCGCCGACCTGCAGGACTCGCTCGACTACCTGCGGCTGTCGATCAAGTACCTCGTGTTCGACCTCGAGGCCACCCGGCGCGAGAACCAGTACCTCCGCAAGCTCCTCGACGCGCAGACCAAGAGCGGCGAAGAGTCCGGCGGGGAGACCGAGTAAGCCCACGTTCCTGCCTACACAAACCGACGAGCACGCGCACGCCCGGGCCCACACCCCGGGCGTGTTCTTTTTCGGAAGGCACGCCGCCCCTACGCTGCTTGGTCCTCGAACCCAGGAGCGACGCATGCCCCAGCCCACCCCCCGTTACGTCGACGGCTTTGTCCTTCCGATCGCCAAGAAGAACCTCGCCAAGTACAAGAAGATCGCCGCGGGTTGCTCCAAGATCTGGCTGGAGTACGGCGCGCTCGAGTACTTTGAGTGCTCGGGCGAGGATCTGGAGTGCGGAAGCTTTGGGACGCCATTCCCCAAGATGACCGGGGCGAAGAAGGGCGAGACGGTCGTCTTCTCGTGGATCTCGTACCCCTCCAAGGCGGTCCGCGACAAGGTCAATGCCAAGGTCATGAAGGACCCGCGCGTGCTCGCGATGTGCAACCCCAAGAAGATGCCCTTCGAGGTCCGGCGGATGGCGATGGGGGGCTTCCAGCCCATGGTCGTCGCCCGGGCCAAGAAGCGCTAGTCCGCCGCGTTCAGCCCGCGACCATCCGCACAGCGACGGGGTCGAAGAACGCCCAGCGCAGCAGGCTCCACGCCACCGCGAGGGCGAAGAACCACCGCATCCACCACGCGACGCGGTCCAGCCTCCACAGCCCCAGGGTGGGCACGGGCGAGAGCAGCGCCAGCGACTTCTTGCGCCACTCCCACATCGATCCGTCACGCTCGGTGGCCTTCATCCAGCGTTGTGCCCGGGTCCACCACGCGCCGAGCCAGTCGCGGGGCCGCTCGCTCAGCGGGTGGCACACCCCCGCGTATTCCTCGAGCATGGGCGTGCGCTTGAAGCGTTGCTCGTGCTCGCGGAGAACGCCGACGCTCAGGGTCAGTTTCGCCCGAAGGAGCGCGTACGCGACGACCACCAGCCCTGCGGCGACGTGCAACACCCCCAAGCCCCGCGTCGCCCCCAGAAGGATCGACGCCGCGGGCGCGAGCCGGTGCGTGTCGTGGAAGTGGCGGACCCACGGTCGCAGCGCCTCGCCCTCGCCGAACCCGGGCGACGCCCGCACCGCCTCCTGGGCTGCCTCGCCCGCGCGCGTCGCCGCCCACGCCCCGACAAGCTCGACCACGCCCGGCACAAAGTACAGCACGGCGAGCCCGACCGTCACGCCCAGCGCCAGAGGCGTGTGCCTCCGGCGGAGCACGCTCCAGGGGTCGCCCGCGTCGGGATCGCTGTCCACGCGGTCGACCGTGTTCGAGTCGTAGAGCACGCCGCGGACGTTGCGCAGGTTCGCCCGGTCGAGGTCGGCCTGGTGCAGCGCGGCCCCGCTCAGGTCCGCGCCCGCGAGGAGCGCCCCGGCGCCCTGGGCCCAGTTCAGCGCCGATCCCGCGAAGTTGCCCCTCAGGAGCACCGCGTCGTCGAGGCGCGCGCCGATGAGGACCGCGTCGCCGAAGTCCGCCGAGCTTGCCTCAACTCCCCGCAGGGAAGCGTGGCTCAGGTCGGCGCCGGCGAGCCGAGCGCCGGAAAGGTCGCCGCGGTCCAGGCGTGCCCAGCGCAGGTCGATCTTCGCGAGATCCCACCGCGCGAGGCTCGCCCGCTCCAGATGCGCCCTGGGCCTCGCGCCCGCGCCGAGCCCGAAGTACACCGCCTCGAACCCGCGGCGCCACCACGCGTACCGCCCGGGCGAGGCCCCACGCTCGTTCGCGAGTGTCGCGCCAGCGTTCCCCGGGGTGCTTGGATTTGTATCGGGTTTGGCGTCGTTCCTGGCGTTCTGCTTGACCTCGGCGCACCGCGTCAGCATCGCGAGCAGCCACCAGTCGCCTTTGAACTCGGCGTGTCGGCGGGCGAGCGCCGCGACGAACTCTTCCCCAAAGTCCGCCCGCGCCCAGTCCTCGTTGAACGCCGCCTCGCTCTCCTGCTCGCTCCACGCGGGCGAGTTCGCGGGGTACATCCGCCACACCGGGGGCCAGGGCAGCCCGCGCGGATGATCCTCGGGCCTGGGCGGGGCGGGCGCGGACTCCGCGACGCTTCCCGCTCCCGTTGCCACACTCATCGCCTCGGCCATCATCGCGCTGCGATCCTACGAACATGTCCTGCACGACCGCGCTCATGCGACAGAAGAACACCCGTAAATCCGGCGGCAGAACGGGCGTGAAAATGGGCAAGATAGCCGGCGCGAGCGGTGCTCTACGCCGCGGGCGCCGGCGGCTCGGGGTGGCGTGAGAACGTGGTCCAGGCGATCGCGATAGCGATGAGCGTCAGCGCGGCGCTCATGTAGAACGACATGCCGGGCACGTGGGCGATGGCCTTCTCTCCCGCGAACAGGTCGAAGAGCGTGCCGCTCGCCAGGGGCGCGAGGATCTGCGCGAGCGCCGCCAGGCTCGTCATCGCGCCCTGGATCGAGCCCTGCTCGTCGGGCCGCACGGACTTGGTGACGAGCGCCTGCGCCGCCGCGCTGCCCACGCCCCCGATCGAGGCCACGCTCAGGATCGCGTAGATCATCCATCCCTGGGTCGCGCTCCCGTACCCGATGAAGGCGAGCATCCCCACGCCCATGCCGAAGATCAGCGCCCGGCGTTCCCCGATCACCCCGATCACCTTCTTCGTGAGCCCGCCCTGCACGAGCGCGGTCGTGATTCCGACGAGAAACAGGCTGAGCCCGATCGCCCGCGGCGTCCACCCGTACCTTCGCTCCGTGTACAGGGCCCACACCACGTGCAGGGCGTACTGCGCCATGCTCGCGAAAAAGCTCGCCATCGCCAGCCCGAACGTCAGCCGGTGCCCCGAGAGATGCAGGAACGAGCCGACCGGGTTGGCCCGCGCCCACGTCATCTCCCGCCGACGCTCCCGCGGCAGCGACTCGGGCAGCACGAAAAACCCGTACAGCCAGTTCACCAGCGACAACGCTCCCGCGGCATAAAACGGCCAGTGGATGTTCCGCTCGCCCAGGAGCCCGCCGGCGAGCGGGCCGAGCACGAACCCCAGCCCGAACGCGGCGAACAGCATCCCGAACGCGCCCGCCCGTTTCTCCCGCGGCGTGACGTCCGCGACGTAGGCGTTCGCCACCGTGAACGTCGCCCCCGAGATCCCGTTGATCGCGCGCGTCAGGAACAAGACCCAGAGTGTCGGTGCCAGCGCCATCGCGAAGTAGTCGAGCCCCGATCCGAACATCGAGACCAGCAGCACCGGGCGGCGCCCGACCTTGTCCGACAACGCCCCCAGCGCGGGCGAGAAGAGCAGCAGCATGAGCGAGAACGTCGCGGTGAGCGCCGCCACCGCAAACCCCGACTGGTCCGTATGCGTTCCCAAGAGCCCCTGGATGAGCTTGGGCGAGACCGGGATCAACAGCCCGAACCCCAGCGTCTCCAGGAGCACCGTGACGAGGATGAACCCCAGCGCCGGCGCCCTGGCCCCGGACGTGGAGGCGTCCGCGAGCGGTGGGGGAGGGGTGGTCGCGTGGCTCATAGGCGGGCCAGAGCGTAGCGGGCGGGCAAGAGCGTAGCGGCCAAGCCCGTCTCCGGGCCCGCCACCAGGCCGGCAGAAAAATAAACCTCGAACTCCTGGTTTTTTCCCCGAACGTGTGGCATGGTAAAGGACTGGCATGTGTCCGGGACCGAAAGGGACGGTGATGCCGATCAGGGGTTACCTACACGCACGAGTCATGCAAGTCGCCGCGATATGTGCCTGCGCCGCCCCCGCGGCCCTCGCGCAGACGCCCTCGCTTCGGATTCTGAGCGTCGAGCCGGGGCGGCGGGACTCGTACGCCGCCGCGATCTCCG
>CAZTJZ010000132.1:0-6928 GCA_964614075.1 uncultured Phycisphaeraceae bacterium | reverse complement strand
ACGGGGGTGGCGAGGACCTGGATGACGCCGGAGGAGTAGACGGCCCAGACGAACAGGGGCATGTCGAACCAGCCCATGCCCGGGGCGCGGAGCTTGTGCACCGTCACCACGAAGTTGAGCCCCGTGAGGATCGAGCTGAACCCGAGGATGAACACGCCCATCACCATGCACGCGACGCGCCAGAAGCCCAGGTCGGTGAGCGTGGAGTAGGGGGTGTAGAACGTCCAGCCCGTGTCCACGCCGCCCGCGAGGATCGAGACCACGGCGAAGATCGACCCGATGACGTAGAGATACCAGCTGAAGAGGTTGAGTTTGGGAAAGGCGACGTCCTTGGCGCCGAGCATCAGGGGAAGAAGGAAGTTGCCCAGCGAAGAGGGGACGCTGGGGACGATGACCATGAAGACCATGATCGCGCCGTGGAGGGTGAAGACGCGGTTGTAGTACTCGTTGCCCTTGGCGATGGACGAGGTGGGCCCGGAGTTGAACAGCTCGTAGAGCATCTGCCCCTGCACCACGCCGTCCTGGACGCGCACGGGGTTCCACAGCTCCAGGCGGACGAGGATCGCCGCCATCCCGCCCACGAAGAACAGGGCGAGGATGGCGAAGAGGTACATGAGCCCGATCTTCTTGTGATCGATCGTGGTGGCCCAGTCCCAGACGTCGGCCCAGAAGCCGCCCTTGGACTCGAGGTAATGCCCGTGGTGCCCCCCGTGGGGGTCGTGCGCACCGGGATGCTTGGTCGGAACGGTGGTCATATCTGATCTCCGCGGCGGCGGTTACTTCTTGGTCTCGGCGGGCGGGGCCGCGTCCTTGGGCTTGAAGAGCTCGTTGGGGTCGGTGGTCTTGTGCTTGCTCAGCGAGATCATGTACGCGATGATCCCGTCGTAGTCCTTGGGCTTGAGCTGTCCGGCGAAGGAGTTCATCTGGTTTGAGAAGCCCTTCACCACCTTCTTCGCCGGGACCTCGATCGACTCGCGGACGTAGGTGGCGAACGAGGCGAGGTCCTTGCGTTGCTCGGCGGACATCGATGTCCCGTCGGAGAACTCCACCGCCTCGCCGTAGAGGTCCTTCCACGTGGGCCCGGTGTTCTTGCTCCCGTCGACGCTGTGGCACGACGCGCAGCGGGACTGGTAGATGAACTTGCCCTGCTCGACGGGCTCGCGTTCGACGTCGCCGATCTTGGAGACCCAGGTCGAGTACGCGTCGGCCGGGACGACGCGAAGGATGGCGGCCATCTCCGAGTGCTCCGTGCCGCAGTACTCGGCGCAGAAGATCCAGTGGTCGGCGTAGGGGACCCCGATCAGCTCATCGAACTTCGGGGGAAGGTCGTCCTTCTTCAGCATCTTGTCGCCCGTGGGGGCCTGCGCCTCGAACCACACGCTGGTGTACCGGTTGGGGAGCACGTCCATCTTCACGCGGAAGTCCGGAACCCAGAACGCGTGCATCACGTCGGCGCTGTTCATCTTGAGACGCACCGGCACGCCCGCGGGCATGTAGAACACCGGGATCGGGCGGGCGCCGATGGTGGTCATCTGCGGCGTCTCGGCGCCGTTGGGGTAGGTGAGCTTCCAGTTCCACATCGAGCCTTCGAGGTTCATCTCCACCGCGTTGCCCGGCGCCACGATCTTGTCCATGTAGCCCCAGAACCCGAAGAAGAACATGAACACCAGGCAGATCGTCGGGATGATCGTCCAGGCGATCTCGAGCGGGGTGTTGTGCGCGCTGCTGGGCTCGGCGGCCTTTCCGGGGCGACGCCGGTACGCGATCACGAAGTAGACCATCAGCGCCATCAGGAACACGAACCACGCCACGCAGAACCACCACAGCCCCATGAACACCGTGTCGCTGTGACGCCCCATCTCCGTCGCCGAGTTGCCGCGGAGCCACAGGTCATGGAAGAAGCCGTCGCCCAGGAGCTGGGACGGGAGCAGGCCCGGAGTGGCGGGGAGACCGGCATGAACCAGAGACGCGAGCATCACGACACTCCCGATGACGCGGGGCTTCCCGCGGAGGACACCGACAACCGTCGCGCCCGGCGGACGCGCTCCGCCGCGAAGAGCCCCGCGATCAGGCCCCCCACGCCCAGGAGCGTCAGCACGCCCGCGACCTGCATCACCCGCACGGCCCGGAGCGTGTACGCCCCGGCCTTGGGATCGAACATGTAACAGAACGACAGCACCCGGTCGCCGATGGTCCGCGTGAGCTTCCCGCTCGCCGCGTCCATCAGCGAGAGCTTCACGTCCCGCGGCGGATAGTCAAACCCGTAGATGTACCGCGAGACCTTGCCCTCGGGAGTGGCCACGAAGATCGCCACCGGGTGCGAGTACTCGCCGTTCTCCAGCTTGCGGTAGCGGAAGCCCACCGCGGTCGCGAGCTCGCGGCTGGAGGCCTCGTCGCCCGTGTGGAACTGGCACGACTCCCGCGTCCGCTCCGTCACGGGCTTGGGGTACTTGGTCAGGAAGAACTCGCGGTGCTTGGCGGCGAGGTCCGTGCCCTCGTCGGGGTTGAAGCTGAACACCAGGACCTTGAAGTCCTTGCCCATCGTGAGATCGAGCTTGTTCACGCACTCGAAGAGCTTGTCCATCACCACCGAGCACACCACCGGGCAGCGGTAGTACACCATCGCGAGGATGATGGGCTTGTTGTTGTCCTTGAAGTAGTCTCCCAGCAGGATCGTCTTCCCGTCGGCGTTGACGAACTGGATCTCGTGCGGGATCTGACGCCCCAGGTGCTCGTCGATGTCGAGCCCGCGGGCCTGGGCGGGAACGTCGGCGACGGTCTGGGCGGAGACGCCGCGGACGGCGAACGCCCCGAGGCACAGCCCCGCGGCCACGCCCGCGATCACCCGTCCCATCCTCCGCACGCTCACGATCACGCCGACCTCACTTCTTCTGCGCGTACTTCTCGACCACCTTGTCCATCGCCGCGGAGATGGGCCACACGCCCTTCTCCAGCTCGGCCATCTGCTGGGCCTTGGCGCTGCTCGCCTCCGCGGCCATGGCCTTCCACGCCTGCTCCTCGAACAGCTCGGTCTTCATCGTGGAGGAATAGAGCCCGTAGTACATGACGAGCACCAGGACGGTGACCCCCACGCTCACCACGATCCCCACGTACCACTTGGTGATCGACCCCGCCTTGGCGACCGAGGCGTGCTCGCGCTGGGGCAGCCCCTCCTCGCTCCCGTGGTGGTGCCACGAGTCCGCGTGCTCGTGGACCGCCGGCGTCGACCCCGCGTGATGATGACCCATGACCGATCCTCCTGCCCGCCGCGGGCTTCCCCCGCGCGCCCCGCCCGAACACTCCCGCGTCACTCACACGTAGTTCTTGTGCTCCAGCGCCTCGTGCATCCACGGGTCGTTGACCGCGACCAGCGGCGTGGAGGCCACCCGACGCGCCATGTACCCCGCGAACACCAGCACCACGCCCGCGATGCACAGCCCGTCCACCAGGAACGCACCCTTGCCCGGGAGCTCGCCCGAGTTGTGCGCCCCGGCGTAGACCATCGGGCGGACGATCCAGAACAAGTCCGCCAGGTGCGCCAGGATCGCCCACGAGGCGCCCAGCACCACCAGGTTCATGTTCTTCTTGATGTGGCGGCTCAGGAAGAACAGGAACGGCACGGCGAAGTGCCCCACCACCAGGAACGTCGAGAGCCCATTCCAGTCGTGGCTCTTGCGGTACACGAAGTACGCCGTTTCCTCGGGGATGTTGCTGTACCAGATCAGGAAGTACTGGCTGAAGGCGATGTAGCCCCAGAAGACGGTGAAGCTGAACATGAGCTTCCCGAGGTCGTGGAAGTGCTCGCGGGTGACCGCGCCCTCGAGCTTGCCCTTCTTGCGGATGATCGCGAAGATGAGCCCCATCGTCGCGAAGAGCCCGAACGCCCCGCCCGCGAAGAAGTACACGCCCCACATCGTGCTGAAGAACCGGAAGTCCAGGCTCATGAGCCAGTCGAACCCGGCGAACGCCGTGGTCAGCGCCATCACCAGGATGCCCCACGCGCT
Organism: uncultured Phycisphaeraceae bacterium; assembly: GCA_964614075.1. Lineage (GTDB taxonomy): Bacteria > Planctomycetota > Phycisphaerae > Phycisphaerales > UBA1924. Next base: position 2,924 of record CAZTJZ010000132.1, on the reverse strand, counting down.
CGTGAAGCGGGCCTTGGACGTCAAGGCGGGGTCGGGGTTGGTGTCCTGCTCGCGGCTCAGGGAGATGAGGCGACGCGAGAGGGTGGTCCAGATCACGCCGTACGCCACCGCGCGCACAAAGAAGAAGACCGGGAACACGTAGTGATCGCCGTGCCCGTGGTCGGCGGGGGCGAAGAAGTACGTCCACTTCGCGTGGAGCAAATGGTCGGCGTAGTTCTCGGGGGCCATCCAGCGGAAGAGCTTCCCGTGGAGCACCAGCCCGTCCGCCGCCACCGCGACGATCGCCAGCAGGTACGCCATGGGCAGGAAGGACATGACGTTCTCGAACTGTCGCCGGAGCGTCGCCGTCCATCCCGCGTTGAGCAGGTGGAAGACCATCGTGAAGATCGTGGCGGCGAGGCACACCGCGAGCACCGCGCACGCCCCGACGTGGAACGCCGCGAGCCCCTGCACGCCCGTGGCGCCCCCCAGCCCCATGTTCCCCAGCACGAGCCCGGCGACGGCGGCGACGGCCCCCACCCCCAGGATCGGCAGGCCCAGCTTCCCGCTCCCGGGAGCGAAGTTTACATTGTCGCGGCGCAGCGCCGGATGGTCCACCCGGTGGTGGCCCGGCCCGTGCGCGGCGGCGTGTGCGGCGGCGTGCGTCACTGACGACCTCCCGTCCCCGCGGGTGCCGCGGGCTCGTTCAACTCGGCCACCTTCCCGTCGCGCGTCGCCTGGAGCGCCCGCACGTACGCCACCACCGCCCACGACTCACGCTCGCCCAGCGCGTGCCCGTAGCCCGGCATCAGCTGAGCCCCCGCGGCGTTGTACTTCCCGTTGCGGATCGTGTGAAAGATGTACCCGTCCTTCCACAGCTGGCTCGCGGCGTCGGCCGGATCGGGCCCCTTGTACTTGGGGTCGTGCAGGTTCGCGACCGCGGTCGACCACTGCACTCCCACCATGCCCTTCCCGTCCCCCGTGAAGCCGTGGCAGGGCGAGCAGGAGATGTTGTACTTCTCCCGCCCCAGCGCCACGAAGCCCTTGTCGAAGGAGAACGGGATCCGCGTCAGGTACGAGGGCTCGCCCTTGGGCGAGAGCTCGAAGCCCTGGTAGTACCGCGCGTTGTCCTTGAGCAGATCCGCACGCTCGTCGAGCCAGGCCATCGCCCACGACGGGGCGGCGGCGATGGTCTCGGCGCTCAGCGCCACGCGCGAGAACGCGACCGAGCCGCGCACCGCGGGGCGCATCGTGCGCCCGTCCGGGAAGAACTCGCTGCGGGCCTGCGTCTTCCACTTGAGGTGATCGTCCATGTCCGGGAAGAACTGGCGCGGGGGTTTCTCCTCGCGGTCGCCGCGGCAGCCCGTGAGCCCCACGACCACGCCCGCGAGCATCGCGGCGGCACCGACCGTCCGCCACCCGCACCGCCGGCCAAGCTTGTCTGTCACGTGAGCGTTCATGCGTGTGTCCGTTGGGGGGGGACTAGTCCTCGACGAGTTCGATGCTGGTGGCGCCCGCGTGGCGGAGCAGCTCGCGGGTCTTCTCCGGGTCGAACTTGGAATCTCGGGCCTCGATGGCGATGACGAAACGATCGTCGCTCACCTTCAGAAAGCGTTCCTTGCACATCAGCGGGTGGTGCCAGCGAGGGAGGGCGTTGAGCGCGAGCATGCCCAGGAGCGCCGCGAACGCCGAGAACAGGATCCCGATCTCGAACGTGATGGGGATCCAGGGCTCCCACGCCAGGAAGGGCTTGCCCTGCACGACCATGTTGTAGTCGTTGTTCATGTACCACTGCATCAGGAACCCCAGCCCGGCGCCGGTGAACCCGCAGCACGCCACGAGCACGGGCAGGATCGTGCGCTTGATCCCCATCGCCTCGTCGATCCCGTGGATCGGGAACGGCGAGTAGACGTCCCAGTGCCGGTACCCCGCGTCGCGGATCGTCTCCGCGGCGTGGTACGTCTCCGCCGGGCCCTTGAACTCGGCCATGAGCCCGTAGAGCTCGGCGCCCTGCTCGGTCACGAACACTCTCGAGGACGCGTTGGTCATGAGTGCACCCCCGTCGAAGGCGCGTCCCCGTGCGCGTGCGGGCTGGCCTGCGGGAGTACCGCCTTGAGCTCCGCCATCGCGAACGCCGGGAGGAACCGCAGGAACAGCAGGAACAGCGTCAGGAACACGCCGAACGACCCCGCGAAGATCATGATGTCCACCAGCGACGGGTGGAACATGTGCCACTCACCCGGGATGAAGGCGCGGTGCAGGCTCGTGACGATGATCACGAACCGCTCGAACCACATCCCGATCGTCACCAGCACCGAGACCAGGAAGATCACCGCCGGGCTCGTCCGGCAACGCCGGAACCAGAACAGCTGCGGCGAGAGCACGTTGCATGAGATCATGCTCCAGTAGGCCCACCAGTACGGCCCGGTCGCGCGGTTCTGGAAGGCGTACAGCTCGTACTTGTTCCCGCTGTAGTACGCGATGAAGAACTCCATCGAGTACGCGAAGCCCACCATCATCCCCGTCGCCAGGATGATCTTCGCCATGTTCTCGAGATGCCGCAGCGTCAGTAGATCCTTGAAGTTTGGATACAGCTCCCGCGCGGGGATCATCAGGAGCAGCACCATCGCGAACCCGCCGAAGATCGCCCCCGCCACGAAGTACGGCGGGAAGATCGTCGTGTGCCACCCCGGCACGATGCTCGTCGCGAAGTCGAACGACACAATCGAGTGCACCGACAGGACCAGCGGGGTGCTGATGCCCGCGAGGATCAGGTACGCCGCCTCATATCGGTGCCAGTGCCGGCTGCTGAATCGCCACCCCAGCGACAAGAGCCCGTAGACCGTCGCGCGAATCTTGTCGATGCGCACCGGCACGAAGGGCAGAAGCACGGGCCCACCGCCCGACCGGCGCAGCCGCAGATCCGCGCGGTCGCGGAGCGTGGC
>CAZTJZ010000131.1:0-7166 GCA_964614075.1 uncultured Phycisphaeraceae bacterium | reverse complement strand
CGGGTTGGGCTCGCGCTGGGGGGCGAAGATCCATCACCCGCAGCAGATCGCGTTCGCGTGGATGAACCACACGTACACGGTGATGAGCAAGCGGTTCTTGCTGGAGCTGGTGAAGAGCGGGCGGGTGCGGGGGTGGGACGATCCGCGCATGCCGACGATCCGCGGGTTCCGGCGGCGGGGCTACACCGCGGGCGCGATCCGGGCGTTCTGCGACGACGTGGGCGTGACGCGTCAGAACAGCGTGATCGACGTGGCGCGCCTCGAGAACGCGATCCGCGAGGATCTGAACAGGTCCGCCCCCCGCGCGATGGCGGTGCTCCGCCCGCTCAGGCTCGTGATCGAGAACTGGCCCGAGGGGAAGGTGGACGAGCTGGACTTCGTGGTGAACCCGGAGGATGCGGGCGCCGGGAAGCGCAAGACGCCGTTCTCCAAGGTGCTGTACATCGAGCGGGAGGACTTTCAGGAAGTGCCGCAGAAGAAGTTCTTCAGGCTCGCGCCGGGGCAGGAGGTGCGCCTGCGCTGGGCGTACTTCGTGACGTGCACGGGGGTGGAGAAGGACGCGGCGGGGAACGTGACGGCGGTGCGGTGCACCTACGACCCGGCGACGCGGGGCGGGGACGCGCCGCTGGGCCCGGACGGGCAGCCCTCGCGCAAGGTCAAGGGCACGATCCACTGGGTGAGCGCGGAGCACGCGGCCAAGGCCGAGGTGCGACTGGTGGATCGGCTGTTCCTGGCCGAGGAGCCCGGGGCCCGCACCGGGAATCAGCTGGATGATCTCAACCCCCACTCGATGGAGATCGTGGAGGCGTTCGTGGAGCCCGTGATCGCGCGGGCGCGGGCGGGCGAGACGTTCCAGTTCGAGCGCCTGGGGTACTTCTGCGTCGACGCGGATTCCCGCGAGGGCCGCCCCGTGTTCAACCGGACGGTGACGCTCAAGGACAGCTGGGCGAAGGCGGCCAAGGATGGCGGTGGGGATGGCGGCGGGGACGGGAAAAAACCGCGGGGATGATCGCAGAGCCCCGCGTGCTTACCCAGTTTGCCCAGATTGACGCGCGGATGCATGCGTCGGTGGGCCGAGCCGCGAGGATCGAGAATCGCGGCGAAGAACGCGTCAGAATCGCGCCAATGGTCTTCTAATCCACGCACTGGTAGCAAGAGCGCCCGATCTGTGGCGTTACGCTGCTCGCGTGCTGGGGGAGTCATGGTGGGAGAGCCGTTCACAACCGGGATGGATCGGCGCGGGTTTCTGCGCGTGACCGCGGCGGGGCTCGCCGGGGCGGTGCTGTCTCGCGCGGCGATGGCGGGCGGGGCGGCGGGCGAGGCGAGCGAGATCGTCGTCGAGACGGCGCGGCTCCACAACTTCCGCGTGCTGCAGGTCACGGACACGTCGTTTGGCGTGGCGAGCAGCGAGGGCGTGCTGCGGGATCGCTGGGCGAGGCACACCCTGCGACGGCTCGTGGACGAGCAGAAGCCCGACCTCATCGTGCACACCGGGGATCTGCTGGATCAGTCGCGCGGCGCGGCGGGGATCGACGGCGTGACGTTCATGGACGATCTGGGCGTGGCGTGGGCGCTCGCGCCGGGGAATCGCGACCGGAGCGAGGAGCATCGCGACGGCGTGGACCGCGTGCTCCAGGCGTCGCGGCGGTGCCTCACGCGTCCGTTGGTTGGTGATGATGGCGAGGTGTCGTACGTGTTCCGGGTGGACCTGCGGGCGCGGGCGGGGGGCGAGGAGCGGGCGGTGCTGCTGGGGTTCGACACGGGCTATCGCCACGGGGCGAAGCGCGTGGGCGCGTCGCAGCTGGTGTGGCTGAAGGAGCAGAAGATGGCGGCGGACGCGGCGGTGCTGGCGTTCCAGCACATCCCGCTGCGTCAGTTTCGCGAGGTGGCGGAGAGCGAGCAGAAGCTCGGGACCGCGGGCGAGCCGGTCAACTTTGGAGACGACGACGGGCGCACGCTCGACGCGTACAAGGCGGCGCGGGTGCGGGCGGTGTTCTGCGGGCACGACCACGCCAACGACTTCAGCGGCGAGCACGATGGGGTGACGCTCGCCTGCGGGCGGGTCACGGGGTGGACGGGCCATGGCGAGCTGCAGCGCGGCGGGCGGCTCATGGAGCTGAATCTGTCGGAACGGTCGTTCTCGCACCGCGTGGTCCTGCCGCGGGGGCTCGAGGATTGTGGGCCCAAGCAGGCGGAGCGAGAGTCCGCCGCGACTCGGTGAACCTACACTCCCGCCCTATGTCGCTCATCGTCACCGGAACCATCGGCATCGACACGGTCTACACGCCCCAGGGGCACGCGGACGGCGTGCTGGGGGGCTCGTGCATTTATTTCGCGGCGGCGGCGTCGTTCTTCGGGCCCGTGCGCCTGGTCGCCGCGGTCGGAGACGATTTCCCGAAGCACCACCGCGACGTGTTCGGGCGTTTCCCGGGGATCGACCTCACGGGGCTGGAGACGCGCGCGGGAAGCAAGACCTTCCGGTGGGGCGGGAAGTATCACGCCAACATGAACTCGCGCGAGAGCCTGTTCACCGAGCTGGGCGTCGTGGGCGAGGCGCCGCCCAAGGTCCCGGCGGCGTACACCGACTCGCGGTTTGTCTTCCTCGCCAACTCGCACCCCGCGGTGCAGATGAACATGCTCGAGCAGCTGCCGCGGCGGGCGCTGAGCGTCGCCGACACGATGGACCTGTGGATCAACGTCGCCAAGCCCGAGCTGCTCACGCTGCTGCGCAAGGTGGACGGGCTGGTGCTCAACTACGACGAGGCCGAGCTGCTCACCGGGAAGAACAACACGGTGACGGCGGGGCGGCAGATTTTGGAGATGGGCCCCAAGTTCGTGGTGATCAAGAAGGGCGAGCACGGGGCGCTCTTGGTGCACCGCGAGGGGCTCGCGGCGTTCCCCGCGTACCCCACCGAGAACGTCGTCGACCCCACGGGCGCGGGCGACACCTTCGCGGGGGGGATGATGGGCTCGATCGCGGCGTCGGCGACGCACGGGAAGAGCACGGCGAGCCCCTGGTCGTACGACACCATCCGCAGATCGCTCGCCCACGCCACGGTGACGGCGAGCTTCACGATCGAGGACTTCAGCCTGCGAAGGATCGAGAAGCTCACGCGCCAGGAGATCGACCGGCGCTTCGGCGAGTATGCGGCGATGACGCGGCTGCACGAGTGACAAGAACGCTCCGGGTCGAGTGACGCCCATGTCCAAGACGGCGATGAACGAGCGTCGGCGTGGCGAGGCCCGGGGCGAGGGTGCGCCGCCACCCTCGGGCGGTTCATTGGGCGGGGGTTCGGCGGGGTTTCAGCCCGCGTGGCTGCTGGGCGGGGCGGTGGTTCTGGGCGGGCTGGGCGCGGTCCTCGCGGGCGACCTGGTCGTGAAGATCGCGGGCGTCGTGCTCGCGGTGTGCACGCTGCAGGGGATCGCGCGCGGGGCGACGAAGATCGCCGGCGCGGTCGTCGGGCTTCTCGCGGGGCTGGCGGTGTGCGCCCCCGCCGGGCGGGCGATCGAGCCCATTGTGGCGTCGGTCTTGGGGACGGGCGGGGTGCTCAATCGCGCGCTCTCGATGGGGCTGTGCGCGCTCGCGGTGACCCTGGGCGTCTGGCTCGTCGTGGCGCGGCTCTCGAAGGGGGCCCGCGAGCGATGGGCAGGCGTCAAGCGGTGGGACGGGCTCTTGGGTGGGCTGCTGGGGCTGGGCGAGGGCGTGATGCTCGTGATGCTCGCGATGTGGATCCCGATGACGCTCGAACCCATCGCGGCGCCCCGCGCGGCGGAGAGCCCGGCGGCGCGGGCGGTGACGGCGTGGGCCAAGCGCGTGAACGAGTCGGCCCTGGGGAGCTTCGCCCGCTCGACCAACGCGCTCGCGGACTCGAGGTTGTTGCGGCTCATCCAGGATTTCGCGGCGGTGTCGCGCCACGAGCCCGCGATGCGCCAGTTCCTCGCGTCGGGGGTGATGACCAAGATCGAGGAGCTCCCCAGCGTGAAGAGCGCGCTCGAGCAGATGAAGAGCGACGCGGGGCTGCGGGCGATCCTGGAACGCCCGGGCGGGTTGCGGGCGGGGGACGTGCAGGCGATCCTGTCGAGCGAGACGGTGCTGCGCGTGCTGGACACGACGACGATCGTGCAGGACCTGACGCCGATCGTGGGGGAGGTGGAGCTGGCGCTCGCGGAGGCGAAGAAGCTGGTGCCCGAGGGCGGGTGAGGCGAGAAAAAGCACGCCGCAGAACGCGCGAGGCGGGCTACTTGCTCGCGGCCTCGGCGAAGGCCACGGGGCTCTTCTCGCCGTCCTTGGCGTAGGCGCGCACGCCGAAGAACAGGTCGTCCTTGAGGAGCGGGAGCGTGGCCTCGGTTGCGTCGCCCACGTCCTTGGCGTGGGTCCAGGTGGGGCTGGTGGTGTCGCGCCAGACGACCTCGTAGCCCGCGGCGAGGGTGTCGATGGACCTCGTCCAGCGGAGCGTGGTGGATGTTTCGAGCTGGCTGGTGACGATGCGCACGTCCCTGGGCGTGGCGGGCGCGTTGGCCAGGTGCATCAGGGCGGCGATGTTGAGGCGAGCGACCGAGGCGAGGTAGTCCGCGTCGACGAACGCGGGGACATCGCCGTAGGGCGCGTCCTTGCCGCTCGCGTCGGGGCGGGTCACGACGTTGGCGTGCTGGCGGGTGTAGTCCTCGAAGGGGGCGGTGAAGCGGACGCCCGCGAAGCCAGCGTCGTTGAAGGCGGAATGGTCCCCGCCGCGGAGGAAACGATCCGGGCGGAAGACGAGCTTGGGCGAGGCGAGCGGCGCGGGATGGTTCGGCGGCTCGGGCTGCTCGATCTGGGCGATCTCGGCGATGAATCGGGCGAGCTGGCGGCTTGGGGAATCGCTCTCGGCGGAGACGGCGCGGATCTGCGCGGTGCGCTCGGCGCCGGGGTTGCGCGGGAGCCCCTCGGAAAAGACGCGGACCACGCCCCGCCCCTCGGGCTTCACCGGGTCGCCCACGATGTCGTTGTTGAGAACGCCCAGGACGAAGTAGGGCCCGTCGGCGGCGATTTTCTCGGCGTGGAACTTGGCGCCGTAGAGCCCCTGCTCCTCGCCCGCGGTGCAGAGGAAGACGATCGTCGATCGCGGCCGCTGCTCGGGCGGGAGCGAGGTGAGCACGCGTGCAGCCTCGAGGACCACCGCCGTGCCCGAGGCGTCGTCGTTGGCGCCGGGGGCATCGCCCGTGGCGTCCATCCCGTCGCCATTGCGGCTGTCGTAGTGGCCCACGACGTAGTACGCACGGTTGACGCAGGCGGGCTCGCGTCCGTCGAGGACGGCGACGACGTTCACGACCTTGCCACCCTCGGGGAGACGCGGGGACTTGGGGGCGTCGAACTCCTCGAAGCGGACGCGCAGGTCGGGGGAGTAGGACTCGAACTGGGCCTTGAGCCAGCGTCGGGCGGCGCCGATGCCCCGGGTGTCCGAGACGGTGTCGGAGAGGGTGTGGCGCGTGCCGAAGGAGGCGAGCGCCTCGACGGAGGCCTTGAGCTTCTCGGCGGACACGCGGGCGTCGGCGTCGGTGGGGGGGATCAGGGCGAGCGCGGACGCGAGGATCGCGGTGAGCATGGCGGCAGTGTACGGCGGGGGCTTTGGCGGTGGAGGGATCAGGGCTTGGTCGCACGCGCGAGCCGCCGACGGATGACCTCCTCCGCGCCGCCCGCGACGACGAGCTCCTGGGCGACGGCGGAGAGCGGCGGGAAGGCGAAGGTTCTTCCCGCGAAGGCGATGGTGCTCTTCGCGTAGTCGATCGAGAGCTCGCCCGCGACGACGGTCTTGCCGCGCCCCGCGAAGGAGCGGCGGAGCTCGCCCACGAGCTCGGGGCACTCGAAGCAGACGAATCCGTTGTTGAACGCGTTGCGTTTGTAGGTCTCGCTGAAGCTCGCGGCGATGACGCAGGGCACGCCGAAGAACTTGAGGGCGGTGGCGGCCTGCTCGCGCGAGGAGCCCGTGCCGAAGTTCAGCCCCGAGACGACGACGTCGCCCGGGCGGGCCGTGGCGCGGAGCGTGGGGTCGTAGTTCTCGAAGATGAACGAGGCCATCTCCGCCGGAGTGAGCTTGTCGTTGTAGGTGTGCTTGCCCGCGAAGATCCCGTCGGTGTTGAGGTTGTCCTTGTCGAGCCAGAGAAGCCGCCCCGCGACGCGCACGGGGAAGCCGTCGATGACGCCCGCTCCCGCGGGGCGGGGGGCGGTCGTGCCGCGGCGGATCGAGAACCTGGGCGTGGCGTGCTCGAACCGCGTGGGGGCGCAGATGTACCCGGCGGCGGCGCTCGCCGCGACCACCGCGGGCGAGCCCAGGTACACCAGCCCCTCGCGGTCGCCCATGCGTCCCTCGAAGTTGCGGTTGGTCGCGCTGATCCCCACCTCGCCCTTCTGGATGAGCCCCTTGCCCAGGCCGATGCACGTCCCGCACCCGGGGGGGAGCACGATCGCCCCGGCCTCGACGAGCGTCCCCCAGTGGCCGGCCCGCTCGGCGCGGGCCTGCACCTCGGCGCTCGCGGGCGCAAGGTAGAACTCGACCCCTGGGGCGACCTTGCGCCCCTTGAGCACGCCCGCCGCCGCGGCCAGATCCTCGTCGCGCGCGTTCACGCAGGACATCAGCCAGGCCTTCTGGATGGCGACTCTCTTGGACTCGATCTGGGGCAGGGCCGACATTGTCTTCACGTCGTTGGGCCCGGAGACGTGCGGCACGATCGTCGAGAGGTCGAGCTCGAGCTCCGCGGCGTAGGTCGCGCCCGCGTCGGGCGTGAGATCACCCCGCCCGGCCCACCAGCTCTCGACCTCGCCCGGCGAGTACCCGCCGCGAGAGTCGTCGCGGCGAACGCCCGGGCGGGCGCCCCGCGCGAAGTACTCGGTGCGCGAGAGGAGGTAATGACGCAGCACCTCGTCGAACGGGAAGAGCCCCACGAGCGCTCCCCACTCGGTGGTCATGTTGGCGATGCTCATCCGCTGGTCGGTGGAGAGCGTTGCGACCCCATCGCCCACGAACTCGACGGCGTGGTTGAGGACCTCGTCCTTGTTGAAGAGCCCGCAGAGCGCGACGATGACGTCCTTGCCCACCACGCCCTCGCGGAGCCGCCCCGTGAGCGTGACCCGCGCGACGGGCGGGACCTGCCACCACGTGACGCCGGTGGCCCCGAGGCTCGCCGCGTCG
>CAZTJZ010000130.1:0-7195 GCA_964614075.1 uncultured Phycisphaeraceae bacterium | reverse complement strand
CCGATGTCGGCGATCTTCGTGAAGATCCCGCCCGCGATGCGCAGCGCGCTCGCCCCGAGGCTCTCCCCGATCGCGAACCCGATCAGGCACGGGCCCGACAGCTCGGGCGGCACGTACAGCAGAATCCCCAGCATGATCAGCAGCTCCACGCTGATCAGCGCCATCCCGATCGACATCCCGGCCTTGAGCGGGATCGCGTAGCACGGGAACGGCTTCCCGCGCAGCGACGCGAACGCCGCCCGCGAGTTCGCGAACGTGTTCACCCGGATCCCGAACCACGCCACCCCGTACGACCCCGCGATCCCCACCAGGCTGAACAGCAGGATGATCCCCACCTTCGTCAGCGGCATCCCGAACACCGCCTTGCCGTCCACCACCTCGCCCGTGGGCACGAGCTTCCCGAAGTACACGCCCACGATCGCGGCGATAAAGACCCACAGCAGCATCAGGAACTTGCCCTGCTGCACCATGTACGACTTGCACGTCGCGTAGATCAGCTCGGAGATCTCGAGCATGCTCTTGTGCACGGGCATCTTCTTGAGCTGCGCGTAGATCGCCAGCCCGAAGAGCATCCCCAGCACCGACACGCCCAGCCCGATCATCAGCAGCTGATTGCCCGGCATCCCCATGAACTTCAGGTCACCCACCCGCGGGAGCACGAGGTTCGCCTCGCCGCCCTTGTGCCCGCCCTCCGCGGCGCCCAGCGCCGCCTGGGTCAGCCCGGCCAGTGTGTTCGCAAGATTCAAGCACGTTCTCCTTCAAAGACCGCCAACTCGTCTGCTCTGCCGAAGAACCGCGGCCGTTCACGCAACCCGCACATTCTCCGAACCAACGTCGCTTCTCGAGAGGGGCAGATTTTCCGACACCCGGTCGCTCGGGTCAACTCCCGCGGCGACCCGACGGGGCGGTCGGGCACAATCCGGCGCGATCTCGGACGAAGAATCGCGCAAGATCGGCACGATCCACCCGGATCGCCGCGACGCAACGAAGACTCACAAAAACAATGCCGCCCCGCGAGAATCTGCGGGGCGGCGAAAAAAACTACGCCTTGGGCTCGGACTTCCCGCCCGGGCCCCCGCCCGGGCCCCCCCCGGGGCCGCCCTTGCCGGGCATCGGGCCGAACTCTTCCTTGAGCCGGCGATTCACGCTCTTTCGCGCGGCCCGGCGTCGGCGCTCGGAGGGCTTCTCGTAGAACTCCTTGCGCTTGATGTCCTTGGTCAGCCCTTCCTTTTCGCAGAGCTTCTTGAAGCGACGCATCATCTGGTCCACCGACTCGCCACTCCGCGCTTTGACCCGAATCGCCATGCTGACCTCGCTCCCGAAGACTCCGCCACCTCTCGCGTGCACGCGCACGCCGGGCCCGAAGTAAAGCACGACACCCCCCTCCAATCAAGCCCGCGGCCGGGCCTATGGTCTCTTCCGAAGGGCGGCGGAGCCGCCGAAACGGAGCGTCATGAAGACCAGAACCTCGCCGTTCTCCCTGTTTTTCCTGTCCGTCCTGTGCCCCGGCGCGCTGCTCCTGGGCTTGGGCGGGTGCAACGCCCACCAGGTCCGGGTCGGTTCGGGAGGTGTTGTCGGGACGTACCGTTCCCCGACGCTGACCGCCGATCTGCCCTCGACCGCCCGGGTCCCGGCGGTCCTGGCCGCCGCCGACAAGACCTTCCGGGACCGCGGGTACGCGATCGAGAACTCGAGCGTGACCGAGGAGTATGGGACGATCCTGGCCATGCCGCCCCGCACGGGCGACTATCCCAAGGTCCGGGTGATCGCGACGGTGATCCCGGGCGGGACGCGCCTCGAGGTCGCCGAGCTCCCCTTCGGGAGCGAAGACACCTCGCGGTCGATCGCGGACGGGATCCTCTCCAAGATCGGGCTCTAGCGCTGCGATGTCCGGGGCGCGGGTGCGTGTGATTGGTCTAGGGATTCTGACCGGTCCGGCGTGAAAACATCGCGAGAAGAGAAAACCCGACCCCTTGATCGGGTAAACTTCTCCCCGCCGCGGGCTGCTGGCCCGGGGGAAAGAGAAAGTCCGGGGACATGCTGCTGACCGCGCGAAGCTCGATCGGGGTGGACTGTGCGCCCGAGGTGGCGTTCGACCGGGCGACCGACCCGGCGATGATTGCGCGCCACTTCACAGGCTTTGGCGTCATCCCCGCCATCCATCACGCCGACGTCGTCGGGCACGACCCCACCCGCGTGGGCTCTATCCGGCGCCTCGTCTCGGCGAGCGGGGTGATCGTCACCGAGGCGGTGGTTGAGCACGACCGCCCACGCCGACACTGCGTCGAGCTCCTGGGCCTGCTCCACGGCCCGGTGTCGTGGATGGTCCGGTGGTTCCGGGGCGAGTGGGAGTTCGAGCCCAGGTCCGGGGGGACGCGCGTCACCTGGACCCTCCGCCTGCGGATGACCAACCCCGTGCTCCTGCCCGCGGGGGTCCTGGGCGTCCACCTGTTCCTGAGGCCCGCGATGCGCCGGTGCCTCGTGGGGATGCGCGACGAGTTCGCCTCGCAGCCCGTCCGGGCCGCGGGGTCCACCGCCTGAGGCGACGCTACCCTGCCCCCATGAGCGACGGCGACCCCCGGTCGGGGATCAAGGAAACCCTGACCTCGATCATCATCTCGTTCGCGTTGGCGTTCGTGTTCCGCGGGTTTGTCATCGAGGCGTTCCAGATCCCCACGGGGTCGATGGCGCCGGCGCTGATGGGCGCGCACATGCGCTTCACCAACCCGCGCACCGGCTATTCCTGGCCCGCGGGCGCCCGCGACCGTGAGTCGCACTCGCAGGAGACCTATCTCGCCCGGCAGGGCACGGCGGCGGCGCCCATCGAGGTGATCGACCCGATGACGCGGGAGACGCTCTCGCGCGAGGTGGGCGTCCAGCGTCGCTCGGGCGACCGCATCTTCGTCATGAAGTATCTCTACTCGGTCTACGACCCCGAGCGGTTCGACGTCGTCGTCTTCAAGTGCCCGTACGACCCGCAGACGAACTTCATCAAGCGCCTCGTGGGGCTCCCGGGCGAGCAGGTCGCGCTGGTGGACGGGGACGTCTTCGTGCGCACGCCCCAGCCCACCGACGTGGGCGCGGGGGTGCAGAACGCGTGGATGCTCCCGGGCTGGCGGATCGCGCGCAAGCCCGAGCGCGCCCAGCGCGCGACCTGGCAGCTCGTCTTCAGCAGCGAGTTCGCGCCCCAGGAGTCGGCGGACGGACGGGCCTTCCGTTCTCCGTGGATCGGGAGGGAGGCGGGCTGGGACTTCTCGGAATCGACGAGGTACGCGTTCACGGGCGAGGGCGAGGCGACGCTGGAGTGGAACAGCGAGCAGCGCCCGATCAAGGACTACTACGCGTACGACGTGGCCGAGGCCCCGACCAAGCACAACCGCTTCGCGGTGGGCGACCTCGCCCTCGCCGTGGGGCTGCGTCCGGAGCGTTCGGGGCTGGTCGTCGCGGGCGTGATCGTGGCGTGCGGGCACGAGTTCCGCGCCGAGGTCGCCGGGAAGGACGTGACGCTCTCGATGCGCTCCACCGCCCACGACGTGCTCGCGGGGGCGCCCCGCGAGTGGACGACGATCGGGCGCGGCTCGATCGAGAAGCCGCTCGAGCCGGACGTCACCACCAACCTCGAGGTCTGGCACTGCGACCAGACGCTGCAGGTCTGGGTCGAGGGGAAACTCGTGGCGTCGGCGGCCTACGACTGGAGCCCCGACGAGCGCCTGAAGAACGCCACCACCCTGGGCGATCGCTGGGCCACCGCCGCGATGGAGGGCGCCCGCGACGCCCTCGCCAACGAGCAGCACTACCGCGGGTCGGGCGCCCGTCTGGAGTTCCGCGGCGGGAGCTTCTCGCTGCGGCGCGTCGCCCTGTCCCGCGACATCTTCTACCAGCCCGGGATGCACGACAAGCTCCGCGAGCCCAGGACCAGGCGCCCCATCCCGGCGCTCACCACCCACCCCGACACCACGCTCACGCTCACGGGCGATCAGTTCTTTGTCTGCGGCGACAACAGCCCGGCCAGCCTCGACGCCCGCCTCTGGGACAACGTCGACCCCTGGGTCGCGCAGATCGACCCCACGCTGGGCGTCGTGCACCGCCACCTGCTCATCGGGAAGGCCTTCTTCGTGTACTTCCCCGCGCCGGGGTGGCGCGGGATGATCCCCATCCCGGACTTCGGACGCATGCGGTTCATCTGGTAGCCTCGCGCGAGCACCCTTCCCGTGGGCACGACACGCGTGGTCATCGTCGGCGGAGGGTTCGGCGGGCTGACCGCCGCCCGGGCCCTCGCGCGGGCCCCCGTCTCGATCACGCTCATCGACCGCAGGAACCACCACCTCTTCCAGCCTCTCCTCTATCAGGTCGCGACAGCGGGGCTCTCCCCCGCGCAGATCGCCGCCCCGATCCGGCGCGTGCTCAAGTCCCAGCGCAACATCGAGGTTCTGCTGGGCGAAGTGATCGACGTGTCGTGCGACACGCGCGAGGTCGTGCTGGAGGACGCCCGGATCCCCTACGACTGGCTCATCGTGGCGACCGGGGCGACGCACTCGTACTTCGGGCACGAGGCGTGGAGCGCGTGGGCGCCGGGGCTCAAGACCGTCGAGGACGCGCTGGAGATCCGCGGGCGTTTCCTGATGGCGTTCGAGCGGGCCGAGCGGGCGGATCGCGAGGACGAGCGCCGGGCGGAGCTGACGTTCGTGGTGGTGGGCGCCGGGCCCACGGGGGTGGAGACGGCGGGGGCGATGATCGAGATGGCCCGACGATCAATCCCCCGCGACTTCCGACGCATCGACACGGCCAGTGCGCGCGTGGTTCTTATCGAGGCCAAGGACCGCGTCCTGCCGGGCGGGTTCCCCGAGGAGCTCTCCGGGCGAGCACGGCGCGACCTCGAAGAGCTGGGGGTCGAGGTGCGGCTGGGTTCCCGCGTTACGGCTATCGACCCCGAGGGCGTGACCGTCGAGAGCGCGTCGGGCGTCGACCGGATCCCGGCCCGGAACGTGATCTGGGCCGCGGGGGTCCGGGCCTCCACGCTGGGCGCCGCGATCGCGCGGTCGAGCGACGCGCCGCTGGACGCGAGCGGGCGTGTCAAGGTCGCGCCGGATCTGTCCGTGCCCGGCCGCCCCGAGGTGTTCGTGATCGGGGACCTGGCGTGCGTGGCGGACGCGACCTACGGGACCGTGCCGGGGATGGCCCCGGGCGCGATGCAGATGGGCCGCCACGTTGCCCGGATTATCCGCGAGGCCTGCAGGGGCGGCACGCCCGCCCGTCCCGCGTTCGAGTACCAGGACAAGGGGCTGCTCGCGACGATCGGCCGGGCCCGAGCCGTCGCGGCCCTGGGGAAGCTGCGTTTCGCGGGGTTCCCGGCGTGGGCGCTGTGGGCGGGGCTGCACATTGTCTACCTGATCGGGTTTCGTTCGAAGCTGCTGGTGATGATCGAGTGGGCCTGGGCGTACCTCGTGTTCGAGCGCGGGGCGAGGCTCATCACGGGCGATCGGCACCGCTAACGCCGCGATTTTGCAGTTTTTTTCGCGGATTGGGTGGCATAAACCAGTTTTGCGGTGCATGTTGAGGGATGGCGGGTGCCGAGTGTGGGTCCGGGGAGGTTTCCCCGCGCCGACGCGTGCTGGCGGGCCCCAATTGAGCGAGGTGTGTGATGCGCAGCATGATCCGGCTTGGGGCGTGTGCGGGTGTGGCGGCGGGCGTGGCGGGGTCGGCGTGGGCGGATTCGGCGAGCCTGATCTCCAAGCAGGACAACACGCTCTACCAGACCGCCGCGGGCACGCCCAGCAACGGCGCCGGGCCGGGGATGTTCTGCGGCACGGTCGACTCGGGCGAGCTCCGCCGGGCGCTTCTGAGCTTTGATCTTTCCACGATCCCCGCCGGGAGCACCGTCACCAGCGCCACGCTGACACTGTACATGGATCGCTCGACGAGCGCCGCGTCGGACGTGAGCCTTCGGCGCGTCCTGGCGAGCTGGGGTCAGGGCACGAGCAACGCGGGCGGGAGCGGCGGCGCGGGAGCGGCCGCCACGCCGGGCGACGCGACCTGGGCTCACCGTTTCTACGACACGACCCCCTGGAGCTCCTCGGGCGGCGACTTCTCCGCGACGATCACCGCGACGAAGAACGTCGGAAGCACCGGGTTCTACTCGTGGGGGGGCACGCAGCTCGCCGCCGACGTGCAGTCCTGGGTGGATAACCCCAACGCCAACTTCGGGTGGGGGCTATTGGGAGACGAGAGCGTCGACCATACCGCGAAGCGGTTCGTGACCCGCGAGGGGGTGGCGGGGCGTCAGCCCACGCTGCTCATCGAGTACACCGTGCCCACGCCCGGCGTCGTCGCGCTCTTCGCGGGCGGGTTGTCGGCGGTCGCGCGGCGTCGGCGTCGCTGAGGCTCCCGGGCAGTACAATCGCGGCCCCGTCGTCGGACGCACGAGCGTTCCTCGCGGGCCCGCGAGGAACGCTCATGCCAGCACCGACCGTGTTCGACACGCGCACCGACGCGACGCTCCACCAGCTCCGCGAGTCCGGGCAGTACAAGTTCCTCCAGACCATCGACGGGGCGATGGACGCCGTGGTGCGCCTGCGCGACGCCCGGGGCGGCACGCGCGAGGTGCTGTGCTTCTGCTCGAACAACTACCTCGGGCTGGCGAACCACCCGGAGGTCGTCGAGGCGGGGGTGAAGGGGCTGCGCGACTTCGGGGCGGGCACGGCGAGCGTGCGGTTCATCTGCGGGACGTTCTCACCCCACGCGGAGCTCGAGAGCGCCATCGCCCACCTCATGGGGACCGAGGCGAGCTACACGTTTGTGTCGTGCTGGAACGCGAACGAGGCGGTCTTCCCGACGCTGTGCGAGCCCGGGGACATTATCATCAGCGACGAGCTGAACCACGCCTCGATCATCGACGCCGTCCGCCTCGCCACGGTCATCAGGAAGGGGCTGCACAAGAGCGTGTACCGCAACAACGTGCTCGAGGGCGAGAAGTCCCTCCGGGCCGCCCTCGACGCGGCACGCCAGAACCCCGACGTGACGGGGCAGATCTGGGTGGTGACCGACGGCGTGTTCAGCATGGACGGCGACCTGGCGCCGCTCGCGCGCCTGCTCGAAGTGGCCCGAGCCCACGACGCGATGCTGGTGATCGACGAGGCGCACGCGACTGGTGTACTGGGGCAGCACGGGCGGGGGCTGACCGACACCTTGCCGGAAG
>CAZTJZ010000129.1:0-7309 GCA_964614075.1 uncultured Phycisphaeraceae bacterium | reverse complement strand
CGTCGCCTCCAGGATCGCCTCGTCGATCTGCTCGTTCTTGAGGAAGACGTCGTACACCCCGCAGCCCCGCGCCGCCGCGATCTCCTCGCGCGCCTTGGCGAATCGTTTCTGGATCCCCGCCTCGTCCTCGCGCTTGCGCGACCGCAGCCGCTGCAGCAGCTCCGCCTCGTTGGGCGGCTCGATGAACACCGCGTACGCCTCGGGCAGCTCCCGCTTCACCTGGATCGCCCCCTGCACGTCGATCTCCAGGATCACCAGGCGCCCACGCTCGAGCTGAACCTCGACCCACTCCCGCGGCGTGCCGTACTTCCGCCCGTACACCCCCGCGCTCTCGAGAAAGCCCCCCCGCGCCCGCATCTCCTCGAAGGCGCGGTCGTCGACAAAGTGATAATCCACGCCCTCCTTGTCCGCCGGGGTGGGGTCGCGCGTGGTCCAGGAGACGGAGAACACCGACCCCGAGACGCTCCGCTCCACGCCGCGCGTGATCGTCGTCTTCCCCACGCCGCTGGGACCGCTGATGATGAGCAAGAGCCCATCGTCGGTGTCCGTCGCCAGCCGGTGTTGACCATCGTCGACCATGCAGCCCTCGATCCCGCACGCGTTGATCATGAGGGAGACAGGATACCACCCCACGCGAGCACAACACGCCCGAGCCGATCACCCGTTCACGGCCCAGTCCAGCACTCCCATCCGCACGAACACGCCGCTCTCCACCTGGCGGACGATCAGCGAGCGCGGCGAATCGGCCACCTCGTCGTCGATCTCGATCCCGCGGTTCATGGGCCCCGGGTGCAGCACCCACGCCCCGGGCTTCAGACGCCCCGCCCGCTCACGCGTCAGCCCGTACGTCTCCCGGTAGTCGCGGATCGACGAGACAATCGGCGTCTTCTTGTCCTCGGGCCGCGTCCCCTCGCCGTGACGCTCGAACTGGATCCGCAGCATCATCACGCCATCCGCCTCGCCCAGAACCGCGTCCAGATCGTGCGACACCTCCGCGCCCAGCGACCCCAGCGCCCGGGGCGCCATCGCCGTCGGCCCGACGCAGACCACCCTCGCCCCCAGCGCGACAAACCCCGCGATCGCGGACCGCGCCACACGCGAGCTCACGACATCGCCCACGATCGCCAGCGTGAACCCGGAGAAATCCAGCGACTCGCCACGCCCGCTCGCCCGCGCCAGCGTCGCGATGTCGAGCAATCCCTGCGTCGGGTGCTCGTGCCGCCCGTCCCCCGCGTTGATCACCGCCACGCGCACGTGCCGAGAGATCAGCTCCGCCGCCCCGCTCTGCCGCGCCCGCACCACCAGCGCCGCCACCCCCATCGCCTCGACCGTCCGGGCCGTGTCGATCAGGCTCTCGCCCTTGCTCACGCTCGAACCCGAGCCCGTGAGGTCCACCACCCGCGCCCCCAGATTTCCCGCGGCGATCGCAAAGCTCGTCCGCGTCCGCGTCGAGTCCTCGAAGAACAGGTTGGCGATGGTCTTGCCCTGCAGCGTGGGGCGGGCCCCGGCGCGCATCGATTCCGACAAACGCACCCACGCGCGGATCTGCCCCGCGTCCACGCCCTGCAAGCCCAGGAGATGCCTCGTGCCCACGCCGACGATCCTACGCGACCTTACCCCTCCGCGAACAGCTCGCGAAGCCAGCGCACGTCCTCGTCCTTCATCGCCTCGCGGTCCCCCGCGATCACGTTGCACCGGGCCTGACGCTCGTTGCGGAACCCCGGGATCGCGCTGCACACGTTCTCGTGCGCCAGAACCCACCCGCTCGCCACCGTCGCCAGCAGCTCCGTCTCGTCCTGGGGCATCCCCCGCCCCCCCGCGAACCGGGTCTTCACCCGCGCCAGCTTCTCCCGCACCTTCCGCAGCGTCGTCGCGTTGAAATCCCGCCTCTGATTCCGATAGTCCCCCTCGCTGAACTTGGGCGGCTTCTCCGGATCGAACTTGTCCAGCAGGATCCCCTGGTCCAATGGGCCGAACGCCACGAATGTACACCCGTACGACCGCATCATCTGCTGCAGCTTGCACCCCGGGCGGATGAACGCGTCGTACCGCAGATTCGCCTTGTTCTGCAGCACATCGGGCTTGAGCACCGGGATCGCTCGCTCAAAGTCCTCGTCGCTGTACGCCGACTGCCCGATCGCACGAACCTTCCCCGCCTTCACCAGCTCGTGCATCACCCCCGCGGCCTCGGGCAGATAGTCCTTCATCTCGCCGTCGTACCCGGGCCCCGTGTACGTCCCGTGGTGAAAGTAATAAATGTCAATGAAGTCCGTCCGCAGGTTCTTGAGCGACTGCTCGCACTGACGCCGGATGTGCTCGGGCTCGTACGCGTTCAGCGCCGTGCCCCGAAAGTGCCCCACCTTCGTCGCGATCACCTGCCCCTCACGCTTCACCCCGAGCTTGCGGAACGCCCACGCCAGCATCCGCTCGGCCCGCCCGTTGCCGTAGATGTCCGCGTTGTCCCAGTGGTTCACCCCCGCGTCCAATCCCACCTTGATCCCCGCGAGAACCTCCTCCTCCTTCACCTCGCCCCATCCGATGGGCGAACCGTTCTGGAGCGACCAGTTGGGCCCGCCCATCGTCCAGCACCCAAACCCGATCTCCGACACCTTCATCCCCGGCAACCGCCGACTCACCGCGCGATAGTTCATGACACCCTCCTCTTCCGCTTCTCTGGTACCGGCCTTGTCACTCAGGTCTTGTGGCACTGGCGTCCCGCCTGTGCTCTTCTTCCTTGAGCGATCAACCCACTCCGCACACGAGTTCCTATAGCGCCCGCCCGATCCGATCCCCCAGCCCCACCGCCGCCAGCCCCACGATCACGCTCACGGCGATGTTCGTGAGCGCCAGCGTCGTCTCGCCGCGTCGGAGCATCACAAGCGTCTCGTGCCCGAACGCCGAGAACGTCGTGAACCCGCCGAGAAGCCCCGTCACGAGCAGGAGCCTGACGCCCGTTCGTCCTCCCCACGCCGCCATCACCACGCCGATGGCCAAACACCCCGCGAGATTCACCGCAAGAGTCGCGAAGGGAAACCGCTCGCCGAATCCGCGCGCCACCCACACGCCCAGCACGTACCGCAGCACCGACCCCGCCGCCCCGCCCAGCGCCACCAGCACGATCTTCTCCATCGCGCAGCGTAGACCGCCCCCCACCCATCCCGCCCGCACCGCTCTTGATACCCTCCCCCATGCCCCGCAGGCCTCCCATCGACGAAGACCCCTCGCCCGAGGACCTCGAGCGCTTCGGCGGCGTCACCCGCCAGTGCCCGCAGTGCAATACCGAGCTCTACGACGAGGCCGAGCTGTGCTGGAAATGCGGGCACGCCCTCTCCAATCAAACCGCCGTGCCCCCCAAGTGGGTCTGGATCACCGCACTCATCCTCCTCGCCGCGTTCCTGTTCTTCCTCTTCAGATAATCGGCACGAGCCAACGCACCTCCGCGGGCCCCCTCCACGCCGCTACACCGCCTTCGCACCGCGCAGCTCCTCATACTCCCGCTCCACCTCCGCCGCGTGCTCCGCCATCCCCTTGGGCGGCACAACCCCCGCGCGCAGCCGCTCCACCAGCCCTTCCTCCACCACCAGCCGCTCGATCGCCTTCGCGAGCGCCCCCGCGTCGTTCCCCGCCACGAGCAGCCCGCTCTCCCCGTCACGCACCAGGTCCGGGATCCCCCCCACCGCCGAACCCAAAACCGCCACGCCGCACGACAAAAACTCCATCACCGTCTGCGGGCCGTTGTCCCACCAGACCGACGGCACGCACCCCACGTCCACACCCCGCAAGATCCTCGGCACATCCTCGTACCGGTACCCGTCCTCGATCACCACCCGCGACATCCCGTCCGACAGCTCGCGCAGCCACGCCACCATCGGCCCGATGTCCTTCGCGTGAACGCTCAGCTCGACGCGGCGCCGAACCTCCGGCCTCAGCCGCTCCAACGCCGCGCACAGCACGTGCAGCCCCTTGGGATAGTTGTGATACCCCAGGAACGCCAGACGAACCACGCCGTCGCGTTTCGCCGCTCTCTCCCTCGCATGCCGCCCCGCGAGCTCGACCATCCGTGAGCCGATCCCCAGCGTCCGCAGCACGCGGGGCTCCACGCCCATCGCCAGGAACTTGCGTCGCACAAACTCCGAGACCGCGAGCACGCGGTCGCACCCGGAGAGCATGCCCACCATCGCCCGCCTCCGCGTGGCGTAGTCGTTCTCCGCCCCGCGCCCCTTGGGCGCCGCCCGCACCTCGTTCCGCACCACGCCCCCCACCACCGCCACACGCACCACTGAACTCGGCCCTGAATCAGAACCAGAACCAAGACCGGCATCGGCGCCCGCCCGCGCTCTCACATCGCCTTCGTCCAGAACGCCCGCGCCCGGCAGATCGATCGACTTCTCTTTACGGACGCGCAGCGCCGCCAGCACGCCGTGCTCCCGCGTCCCGGGCGTGCCCAG
This sequence comes from uncultured Phycisphaeraceae bacterium, assembly GCA_964614075.1. Classification (GTDB taxonomy): domain Bacteria; phylum Planctomycetota; class Phycisphaerae; order Phycisphaerales; family UBA1924. The sequence continues at coordinate 2,861 of CAZTJZ010000129.1, read as the reverse complement.
GATCCGCCTCGCCAGGTCCTCGCGCCCGGCGCTCCTGGCCCCCGCCGCGAGGCGATCCCGCAGCACGATGTGCGTGTGCGGCGCGTCGAAGCAGTTCACGCACGCCGCGCCGTTCTCGTAATCCTCGCACACCTCGCGCCCGCCCTTCAAGAGATAGACCTGCGGGCACAGCGTGTGATAGTTGTGCAGGCTGTACACGACCCTCGCGCCCGCCCACGCGCCCTCGCCCACGCGCGCGAGCCCCGGGCACGCCGACGTGAACCCCTCGATGTTGTGGAAGTGCACGACGTCGGGCTTCCACAACCGGAAGAACCGCAGCACCTCCCGCTCCAGCGCCGGCGCGTGCACCTCCCCGAGCGGGTGGCGGAACTGGTGCAGCGACCACGCCACGACCGGCGAGTTCACCACCTCGTACACCCCCACGCCCCGGTGATCGTCCAGGCGACGCACCTCGACCGCCCCCGCCTCGCCCGCCTCGGTCGGGATGTACGTGAGCCCGCCGAACAGCCACGCCACGTCGTGCCCGCGGGCCGACAACGCCAGCGCCAGGTCGTGCGCGTACCCGTTCGCCCCGCCGCCCGACAGCGCCCCGTCCCGCGGCGGCGCCCAGTTCACCATGAGCACACGCATCCGTGAAGTTCCGATGGTCCGGGTGTTCAACCCACGCCCGTTCGCCCCTACTCCTCTGGCGCCCCGCGGCCGTCCCACCGCGTCTTGAGATCATGCCCGACCCCGAGCAGGTCCAGCACCTTCCCGACGACAAAGTCCACGAGATCCTCGATCCTCTTGGGCCCCAGGTAAAACCCCGGGTTCGGAGAGCACAAAACCGCTCCCGCCAATGAAAGCGTTTCCATGTTCCGGATGTCGATCAGGCTCAGCGGCATCTCGCGGTGGCACACGATCAGGGGGCGGCGTTCCTTCAGCGTCACCATCGCCGCCCGCGTCAGCAGGTTCGAGCCGCTCCCGGTCGCCATCGCCCCCAAGGACGCCGAGGAGCACGGCACCACCACCATCCCCGAGTGCATGAAGCTGCCCGAGGCGATCACGGCCCCCACGTCCTGGTTGGGGTGGACAATCAGCCGCTCCTCGCACCCCTTCCCCGCGAGCGAGGGGCAGAGCGACACCAGGTCGATGGTCCGCACCCCGGCCTCGTCAAAGAGCAGGCGCCGCCCGTACTCGGAGACCACGAGGTGGACCTCGAACCCCTCCGGGTGGGCCAGGAGGAGCTCCAAGAGGCGCAGGGCGTAGCCGGCGCCCGAGGCGCCCGACACCCCAACCACAAACCGGCGCCCTCCGCGGCTCATGGCCCAAGCGTAGTGCCCCATCTCACAGGCGTTGTTGGGCGTTTCGTCCCCGGACCGCCGATCGAATACAGTGACAACGGCAAGACGCCTCCTCCCCGGACAGGACGCTCGGGAGGGAACCTTCGACGGAGCGCGGACATGGTGCGTGCAGGGAAGTCGTTCGTGGTGTGCGTGTGCGGGCTGCTCTCGGCGGCGTGGCTGACGGGATGCGCCGGCTACACCAACATCAACCCCAGCCCGGAGGGGGCGGGCCTGGCGAACCAGGACCCCAACCGGGTCAACCCCGAAAACCTGATGATCGCGGCGTTGTCCTTCGTCATGGCCGAGGACCACCGCATCCCGGGCTCGGACCCGATCGCGATCAACGTCCCGTCGGGGACGCGCAAGTCCACCTACGAGCGGATCGCGCGGACCATCGGGCACAACGTGCGCCCGCTCACCTCCGACGCGCTCGCCACGGGCGTGCCCACCTACCACGTCGGGCGGATCTGGATCCGGAACGACCAGGCCCGCGTCGACATCTACCGCCCCGTCCAGGACGCGCGGACGCGCGGCCAGCTCCAGTACCAGGAGGTCACCGTGCTGCTCAAGGGCGGGTTCCAGCCCTGGCACCGCGTGGGCTCCACCAGCCGGCCCATCGGGCTCGCGGTCGTCCCCGAGCCGTGGTACGTTCCCGAGACCGACGACCCCAACGAGTTCCGCAAGTGGGCGATGGCGAACGCGGAGCGTCAGTACCTCGCGCGTCAGAACAACCAGCCTCTGCCCGAGGCGCAGGTCGTCGTGGAGGAGCCGCCGGCGCTCCCCGAGGCCGTCCCGCTCGTGCCGCTCGAACCCATGAGCGACGGCACGTCCAACCCCGAGCCGTAAGACACGACGAGGTTTCGCGCGCCCAGCGGCAAGGTCTGGGCGGGCTAAGGCCGCTCCTCGATCATGTGGGCCGGCTCGGGCGTGTCGTCGGTGATGCGTTCGCGCTTGGGCTTGTCGCCGGGCTTCTCGACGCTGTAGAGCTGCATCTCGTCGTTGACGCGGATCTGCAGGTGTACCGGGCGCCCCCAGAGCAGGCGCAGGTTCTGGAGGACCTCCATTGCTTTGGCGGCCTCGACCTCGATCCCGGCGTACTTGTGCGCAAGGTACAGCTCGCCGCGGTTGAGGTAGTTCGCGTCGACGACGTACACGAAGGGCTGGCCCATGTTGGTGAGATGGTGGAGGAGGGTCATCTTCACGCGTTTGAAGTCGCGCGAGACGACCTTCACCTCGCCGGTCTGCGGGTCGCGCTTGTGCTGGTACATGCGGTGCTTCTCGACGAACTCCTCGGTCAGGAACTCGTCGATGAAGTTCACGTCGTTGTAGATCCGCCGCACCTCGAAGATCTTCTCGCGACCCATCATCGAGCGGTCGTCGAAGGCCTGCTTGGCCCCGATCCCCTCGAGCGATTCCCAGGCGTGCCCGTGCTGGCCCTTGTCCCAGCGGCGCTCGATGTCCTTGAAGAGCTCCACGCCGATCTTGTACGGGTTGAACCCGCCCGGGGGCATGTGGACGACGCCCGAGTGCTGGTCG
>CAZTJZ010000128.1:7134-7442 GCA_964614075.1 uncultured Phycisphaeraceae bacterium | reverse complement strand
AACATCTGCCCCGCCCCCTCACAGTCGCTCGCCGTAATGATCGGCGTGTGCACGTAGAAAAACCCACGCTCGTGGAAGAACCGGTTCACCGCCATGCTCAGGCAATGCCGAACCCGCGCCACCGCCCCGAACGTGTTCGTCCGAACACGCAGGTGCGCCACCTCGCGCAGGTACTCGAAGCTGTGCGGCTTGGGCTGGATCGGATAGTGGTCCGGATGCAACCCCCCCCCCCCCCCCCCCCCCCCCCCCCCCGCGCGCGAGCGCCCCCGCCCCCCCCCCCCGCCCCGGGGGTGCGACAGACCCCCCCC
>CAZTJZ010000128.1:0-7124 GCA_964614075.1 uncultured Phycisphaeraceae bacterium | reverse complement strand
GCACCGCCGACGCCGCGATCTCGCTCCCGCCCCCACCCCGCGCGCTCGGGTTCTGCACGATCCGCCCGTCCACCTCCACGGCACAGTGCGTCGTGAGCTTCGAGACCTCCGACGCGTAGTTCGAAAGGTCCCCCTTCGCCACCACCTGGATCGGATCAAAGCACGTCCCGTCGTGCACCTGAAGGAACGACAGCCCCCCCTCGGCCTTGGAGTCACGCCGGGTCCGCACCCAGCCCTTGACCGTCACCTCGGACCCCACCGCCGCCTTCAACGCCTCGACGATCCGCAGCCATGCCATGAATCCGCCTCCTCATGAAGAGGCGATTCTAGTGATGCCAAGGGTCATGTACCGCCCAGGGCGAAGCGCGTGCAGACCACCGATCCAGCCCGCAGACAACGAGGTTCGAACAGGCGCACGAACGAAGAGACGGTTTGAGAACCCCACCTCACCTCGTGGCACAGGCGTCCCGCCTGTCTCTCCCACTTCTACACACTTCTCGCCCGAGGTTCTGGAACAGTCACGAACCGCCCCACATCCGATCACTTGGGGCTGTTGATCCACCCAAAGCCCTGGGGGCTGCCGTAGCGCCAATCGCGGTCCGAGATGATGTACCACGAGTCCGCCGACGACGAACGCACGTTCACCGCGAGATCCCCCGCCTCCGTGTCCGTAAGGTTCGTGCCGTTCACGCTGTTGTTCGCGTCGTTGAGGTCGTTGGGCATCTTGACCAGCGCCACGCTCCCGTCGAGGAACGTCATGTGCCCGCCCTTGGAGTGGCGCCACGTGAGCTGGTCCTTGTTCCCGAACATCCCGTCGCGGTAGTTCTGGTTGAAGCTCGTCGTCGACTCCTCAACGAACAGGGGGAGCCCCGGCAGTCGCGTCAGCCGCGAGACCTGGGCCGTCGCCAGCTTCCCGCCCGGCGCCCCGCTGGGCTCCCACGTCGGCGGCGCGTACCCGATCGCCGCCTCCAGGTGCAGCTTCGCGCCCTCGACCTCGTCCAGGAACGTGTAGTCAAACTGCACGCCCGTCCGCGAGTTCCACACGTTCGCCGCCGACGCCCCGCCGTCCGCACGCCGACGCTTGTTCGTCGGGCACTCCCCGCACGAGTGCGCGTTGTTGATGTACTCGTACATGTACCCCGGCACGCGCTCGTTCCCCACCACACGCTGCGCCCACAGCGACACGTTCCGGTCGTTGGGGTCCGGGTTCGGATCCGCCGGCCACTGCACCGCCCCATTGGGAAAGCTCGCCCGCGGCTTCACGGGCCAGATCGTCTCTTTGTAATCCTGCGCATACCCGATCGCCGCCACGCCGAACTGCCTCACGTTCGACAGGCACTTCACCGTCTGCCCCGCCGCCCGCGCGTGCCCCAACGCCGGCAGCAGCAGCGAAATCAGGATCGCGATGATCGCGATGACCACCAGCAACTCGATGAGTGTGAACGCGCGCGATCTGCCCATAGCCGGGGCAGTGTACCCGAACAGGGCCTCCCACACCACCCCCACCCCTACACTCCCGCGGTGACCGCCGAATCGACCCCAAACCCGACCCACCCCGACTCCCCGCTCGCCCTCACGAGCGATGAGTTTGTCCGAAAATACGCGAGAAAAATCCTCCTGGACGGACGCGGAGGACGCTCGGGAGCCCTCCTGGCCTACCGCCGTCTCTTCCGCACCGGGTCGCGCACCCTCCCCGGCTTCTCGCCCCCCCCGGTTGTCCGTGAGCTGCGCGAGGACTCCCCCGAGGGCGAGGTCCTGAAGTTCCTCACCCGCTTCGAGAGCGCGGGCGAGGTCCTGGAGCACGAGCGCCGCGAGCAGGCCCGGCTCGCGGGCATGGGCACGGGCCTGGGGCGCGACGTCTCCCACCGCTTCGACCACCTCGACGCCGAGAGCGTCGTCATCCCCATGATCGGCTCCTCCGGACGCCACACCCACACGCTGTGCGTCTCGAGCCAGATCGGGTGCGCGATGGGCTGCAAGTTCTGCGAGACCGCCCAGATGGGCCTCATCCGCTCCCTCACCGCCGGGGAGATCGTCGCCCAGTGGTTCAACGCGGCCCACGTCCTGGGCCGCCGCGTCAAGAACATCGTCTTCATGGGCATGGGCGAGCCCCTCGACAACCTCGACCACGTCCTCCAGGCCATCGCCGTGCTCATGGACCACAACGGCGCGAGCATCCCCGCCAGCAACATCACCGTCTCCACCGTGGGCCGCGTCGACGGCATCCGACGCCTCGCCGAAAAAGTCAAAGACCACGGGTGGCACCGCCTGGGCCTGGCCCTCTCCCTCAACGCCCCCAACGACGCCGTCCGATCCGACATCATGCCCATCAACCGGCGCTGGGACATGCACGACCTCCAGTCGGCCCTCCTCGACTGGCCCCGCTTCGCCGGCAACAAGCTCTGCATCGAGTACGTGCTCATCCCGGGCGTGAACGACGCCCCCGAGCACGCCCAACAGATCGCCCAGTTCCTCGAGCCGTTCACCATCCAGAACCACGGCAAGCCCCGGGCCATGCTCAACCTCATCCCCTACAACCCGCGCCGAAACAGCCCCTGGCCCGCCCCGGAGGAACACGCCGTCGACACCTTCCTCCAGCGCCTCATCGCCCTGGGCGTCTTCGCCAAACGAAGACGCACCAAGGGCCGCGCCATGATGGGCGCCTGCGGCCAGCTGGGCAGCGAGCAGATCCGCCAACGCCGACTCGTCACGCCCACCATCTCCGCCTGAGCCGCCATGGCGCCCGATCTCGCCATGCCCAACGACCACACCCTCACGCTCCCAACCTTCCCGACGCTGGCCCTCCCCTTTCTGGCCATCCCGGTCCTCGCCATCGGCTTCCCCAGCATCGCCGCGGCCCTGGGCGTCGTGCTCCTCGCCAGCCCATCCGCCCCCTCGCACTCCGCGCTCCTCGCGGCCACGCTCGCCCCGGCCCTCGTGCTCCGCGCCTGCGTCTTCATCGCGCGGGGACGCCGCGCCGCCGGAGCATCCGGGCAAAGCGACCGCCTCAACCCGTCTCCCCTCGACTGGGCCCGCCGCCTCGAAACCAACGCCTTTGCCACCGGGCTCTCGCGCACCTTCGTCCCGTCCTGGAGCGACGCGTCGGCACGCGGCGCGGGGCTCGCGTGGGCGGCCCACCGGGTCTCATCCTCCCGCATCGGCGCTTTCCTCGCCGGACGAGCCGTGGGCTCGGCACTCTGGGCCGCGGCCGTCGTGACCGTCCTCGCCCTCGCCCAATCGCTCCTCGCGCGCCAGATCCAAGACCCCCGCGCCCGGCCCGCGCTCATCCTCTCCTTCGTCCTGTTCCTCTTCCTCGCCAAAACCGTCCCGTTGCTCTTGACACACGCCTCGCGCCAGCACCTCCACGCCGTCGTCGGCCGAATCCTCCACCACGAGTACTGGCCCGCCTGGGCCTTCTACGCCCCCCTCATCCCATACACCCTGTACCTCGCCCTCAAGCACCGGGGGTACACGCTCCCCACCTGCGTCAACCCCGCCATCGAGAACGGCGGCGGGTGGGTCGGCGAATCCAAGCACGCCATCCTCGCCCACTTCCTCCGCGCCGGGCTCGTCACCACCCCGGGCTCGCCCACGCCGGGGATCCTCCCCACCTTCCTCATCCCCGCCGACGAGGACGCCCCACGCCGCGCCGCCCTCGCCCAGGACATCATGCAACGCGAACGCCTCACCTTCCCCATCGTCCTCAAGCCCGACCAGGCGCAACGCGGCCACGCCTTCAAGGTCGCCCGACGAGACAGCGACCTCGACGACTACTTCCGCTCCATGACCACCGACGCCATCCTCCAGGTCTACCACAACGGACCCCACGAGTGCGGCATCCTCTGGGTCCGCCACGCCCGCCCCACGACCACCGCCAGCGCCGGCTTCAACTACTCCATCACCCGCAAGGAGTTCCCCGTCCTCGAGGGCGACGGCACACGCACGCTCGAACAGCTCATCCACGACCACCCGCGCTTCCGCAAACAGGCCGCCGTCTTCCTCGATCGCTTCGCCGGCGAGCTCACCCGCGTCCCCTCCCGGGGAGAACGCCTCCACCTCGCCGCGTCCGGCAACCACTGCCAGGGCACCCTCTTCAAGGACGGGAGCGACCTCGATTCCCCGGCGCTCCTCGCCGCCATCGAGCGCCTCGCCCTCGCCTTCCCGGATCTCGACTACGGACGCTTCGACATCCGCTACGAGCGCGACGACCTGCTCCGCGACGGACGCCACTTCGCCGTCGTCGAGCTCAACGGCGCCACGAGCGAGCCCACGAGCATGTACGACCCCTCACGCTCCCCCCTCTTCGCCTACCGCGTGCTCTTCGGGCTCTGGGCCCGCATCTACGAGCTGGGCGCACTCCGCCGCGACGCCGGGGTCCGCCCCATCTCTCTCTGGAGGGTCATCCAGCTCGCCCGCGCCCACGCCCGCGAACGCACCGGCAGCGCCCTCGCCGACTAGCGACCGCGCGCGCCGCGCATTCCGTCCTCTCCTCGTGGCGCAGGCGTCCCGCCTGTGCTCCCCCGCTCCTACGCCGCGTACTTCTGCAACAGCCCGTCCAGCGACTTCTCGTCCTCGTTGCACGTGAGCTCCACGCCCAGCACCTCGGACAGGCTCACCGCGTTTTCCTTGCCGGCGTCGAAGGTGTGCGTCACCAGCCGCTGCCCGCGCCCGTCGTACAGGTACGCGTTCACCCGCCCGTTGTGCGTCCGCTCGATCTCCACGCGCTGGCCGCTCAGGATCACGTGCGCCGTGGGCTCGGGGAGCGACTGGTGCTCCAGCCCCTCCATCACCATCCGCTCCACCGCGCTCGTCAGCCCCAGGTGCATCCGCTCGAGCAGATCGTCGTTGATCGTCACCGCGTCGGAGATCTCGCTGAACATCTCCAGCGCCGACGAGTACTCCTTCGCCGTGCGCTCCAGGAGCCCCTTCAGCTCCGCCGCCTCCACCCGCAGCACGCGCTGCAGCGTCTGCAGCCCGGGCGTCTGCGCCGTGATCCGGGGCGCCGCCCCTCCCGCGGAACCACCCGAGGCCCCCGCCCCCCCGCCCGTGGCCGCCGCCGTCAGGTCCAGCAACCCCACGCAGTACGCGATCCGGTGCAGGCGGTGCACGGGCTCGTCCCGGTTCACGTCCGACGGCGCCGTGTGGTGCCACTCCAGCGGATACGCCAGCAGTTCGGGAAGCCGCCAGCACCGCGCCATCGCCGCGATCACGTCCACGTGGCTCATCGCCAGCGTGTCAAACTCCAGCCGCGCGAGTTTCCCCGGCCCGTGCCGACCCTCATAGATCGCCATGAACTCCTGCCCCACCAGCCGCTTCATCAGGGGCAGCCCCGCGTCCATCATCAGCCCGATCACGAACGCCTCGCTGATCAGCGTCGGCGCCTGCACCTTCGCCAGCTCCCCCGCCAGGCACGCCCGAAGCACGCTCTGACCCCACACCTCGCGGCTGATGTTCGACGACTTGTCCGCCGCCGACGCCCGAGACAGATGGAACCCCAGAGAGATCGCCCGCAAGCGATCCACGCCCAACAGCAGGCACGCCCGCTCCAAGGACGTCACCGCCACGCGCTGCGCGAAGTACGCCGAGTTCGCCAGCTTCAGCAGCTTCCCCGAGAGCGCGGGGTCCGTCCGCACGATCCCCGCGTAGTCCTTCAGCTGCGCCTTAGGGCTTTTCGAGAGCTCCAGGACCCGGATCGCCACCTCGGGCTGGCTCTCCACGCCCAGCCCCTCCAAGCGCGACACCAGCCCCTGGCGGAGTTCCTCGAGTTCCTTGCCCGTCAACAGCCCGCGTCGCTTCATCTCAGCACCCCGAGGACCGGATAACGCCGGTGGACGCACCGACTCCCACCCAGTTTCGGCGATTCCCCCGATCGAGTCCCGTCGAACTTTCCGCCACGCCCCAAATGGCGCTCTCACCCCCTTTTTCTCGGTGGTCGACCCCCGCCTTCACCCCCACAACCGCCAGCATCCCCACGCCGGGCACCCCGGGAGCCTGTTGGCTCCTGTTGCTCGACCCCCATGCCTCCCCGAGCCAAGGATGATCCGGCATGGACGCTGCCGCCCCCGGTTCCAACTCCGCCCCGTTCTCGCGCATGCCGCGGCGTTCCGCGCTCCCGCCCAGCCAGCGCCTCTTCGACCGCGACCCCCCGCGCAGCCCCGAGGCCGAGATGTCTCTCCTGGGATCCATGATCCTGGACCCGCGCGTCATCGCCGACGTGGTGAGCATCATCAAGGGCCCCGACGACTTCTCGAAGGAGTCGCACGGGCACATCTACCGGGCCATCGTCGAGATTTTCGACACCCACAACTCGGGCGACCTCGTCCAGGTCGCGGATCTGCTCAAGCAGCGCCAGGTCTACGACCAGATGGGCGGCGCGGACTACCTCGTCCAGCTCGCCGAGGCCGTCCCCTCCGCCGTCAACGCCAAGCACTACGCGCGCATCGTCGCCGAGAAGGCCAAGCTCCGCCGCCTCATCGACACCGCCGGGCAGATCCTCTACGACGCCTACCACACGGGCGACCTCGGCCCCGACGGCGCCCGCGAGGTCCTCGACCGCGCCGAGATGGCCGTCTTCGACATCGCCCAGGAGCAGGACTCGATGGACCCCCAGGTCCTCTCCGAGCTCCTGGACGCCGAGATGCGCCGCATCGAGTCCGAAGACTTCGAGGGCGCGGGCTACCGCGGCGTCCGCACCGGATACGCCGAACTCGACGAGCTCCTCCGCGGGCTCCAGCCCGGCGAGCTCGTCATCATCGCCGCACGACCCTCCATGGGAAAGACCGCCCTCGCCCTCAACCTCGCCGAGCAGGTCGCCATCGGCGGGCTCCCCCTCGCCGGAGCCCCCGCCGCACACTCCAACCCCATCGCCGTCTTCTCCCTCGAAATGTCCAAGAACGCCATCGTGCAGCGCATGCTCAGCGCCCGCTCGGGCGTCTCCAGCCAGGCCCTCCGCGGCGGGCACAAAATCCCCGACGATGACCTCCGCCGAATCTACGAGGCCGCCGATGATCTCGCCAAGGCCCCCATCTACGTCGACGACACCCCCAACATGACCGTCCTCCAGCTCCGCGCCCGCGCCCGACGACTCGTGGCGCAGTACGGCGTCAAGTGCATCATGATCGACT
>CAZTJZ010000127.1:0-7693 GCA_964614075.1 uncultured Phycisphaeraceae bacterium | reverse complement strand
AGTGGCGGCAGCCATACAGATTGTCGAACTTGCTCTTGGTCACGCTGTCGTTGACGTTGATCGCCGGGAACAGAAGCTGGCCCTTCTTCTGCATTTCGTACAGGCGGTGCACGCCCGTGGTCGTCTCTTCCGTCACGCCCTTCACCGTCCGCGCCATCTCCGTGAACCGCCCGGGGCGGTCCGCGATGGAGTTGCGGATCGTGTCCAGCACGTGCTTCCACTCCTCGGGGTCCGTCTTGGCGTTGTACGCGGGCACCTTCCCGCTCTTCTCGCACTCAAAGCCCTTGTGCACGAGCAGCGTCGCGTCCCCGCCGTCGTCCAGCAGCATGTTGGGCCCGCTCCCGTCCGGCCAGGTCAGCGACTGATCCACGCACCACCAATACTCCTCGAGCGTCTCGCCCTTCCAGGCAAAGCACGGCACGCCCTTGGGGCTCTCGACGCTCCCCGTCCGCCCCACCACCACCGCCGCCGCCGCCGTGTCCTGCGTCGAGAAGATGTTGCACGAGCACCAGCGCACGTCCGCCCCCAGATCCACCAGCGTCTCGATCAGAACAGCCGTCTGCACCGTCATGTGCAGGCTGCCCGTGATGCGCGCGCCCTTGAGGGGCTTCTTGTCGGCGTACCGCGCCCGCGTCGCCATCAGCCCGGGCATCTCCTGCTCCGCCAGGCGGATCTCGTCACGCCCCAGCGTCGACAAGCTCAGGTCCTTCACCCGGTAGTCCGGGGCCGAGACCGCTTTCACGCCCTTCTTCGACACGTTCTTGCTCGCCGTCGCCATTCCTGTTCTCCTTCGCGGACTTGCCGCACACCAGTGATCCCGAAATCCAAACTTCTTGAACTCGTGGCACAAGCATCCCGCCTGTGTCTACTTCAACCCTTTTTTCTCGTGGCACAGGCGTCCCGCCTGTGTCTTCCTCTCCTCCTCCGCACCCTCCCCCGCGCCTCCTACCGCCCCACCACCACGAACAGCCCCGGTCCCTTCGCCTCGGGCTCCGGCGGCAGCTCGCGGTACCGAACGCTCTCGAACCCGCACCCCTTGAGCAGCGCGATCATCTCCTCGCGCCCAAAGCCCAGGTGCTCGTGACCCATCAAACGGCGGTACTCCTCGCGGTCGTGCCGCACCATGTCGATCACCACCGCCATCCCCCCCGCCTTCACGATCCGGCGCATCTCCAGCACCGCCTCTTTGGGCAGCGGGTGATGGTGCATCACCAGGCACGCCACCGCCACGTCCACACTCCGGGGCGCGAGCCCCGTGTCGTGGATCGGCGAGGCCTTGAACTCCACGTTCGTCAGCCCCGCGAGCCGGCGCCGCGCCGATTCGAGCATCGTCCCTGATGTGTCCACCGCGACCACGCGCTTCACGTGCCCCGCCACCAGCTCCGCCACGTTCCCCGTCCCGCATCCCAAGTCCGCCACCACCCACTCCGGGTTGAGCAGCGACATCAGCGCCAACGGCGTGAACCGCGAGCCGAACAACTCCGCACGCATCTCGTCCCAGCGACCGCCGTGACGACCGAAAAAACTCGCGCTGTCGGTCTTGCGATCCTCGAGCACCGACCGCAACCGCCGCGCGTCCTCTTCGAGCGTCGCCGTCTCGCCCATCTGTTCGCGCACCGCGCGCCAGAGGCTGCGGCACTCGGGCGCGATGTCGTCCATCGACATCGCGTACAGCGTCGCCGTGCCCTCGCTCCGGCGCTGCACCCACCCGCCCTCGGCCAGAATCTTGAGATGGCGGCTCACCGTGGACTGCGGGAGCTGCACAACCTTCGCCACCTCGCCGACCGACAACTCCTCGGCCTCGAGCAGCCGCAGCACACGCAGGCGCACGACCTCCCCCAGCCCCACCAGCCGCGTCACGACCTGGTTTGTGCGCGAAACTCGGTCCATTTCATCCATCCGTTTATGCGGATGAATGGTAGAACCAACAGCCCGACGATCAAGTGTGAAGGCCCAAACCCGGGGGAATTACCGGGGCTCGATGCCGAAGGTTGGGCCCGGGACTTCGCCCGAGGCGCGGATCTGGTCGAGCAGTTCGGGGTCGGCGGGGTTGATCCAGTAGGCCATGCGGAGGCGTTGGACCTGGCTGGGCTTGTCGCCGATGCCGCCGTAGAACCGGGCGATTTCCTTCTGGAGATTGGCCGACTTTCCGCCGTCGAGGCGGGAAGCGGTCAGATAGGCGTGCATGGCGTCGTCGACGTTGCCGACCTTCCCGGCGTAGCGGCCCATGCGGATGAAATCGTGGACCTTGCCGCTGTCCTGGGCGCGACGGGTGAGCAGGCCCATGAGCTCCTCGCGTCGGCCCATGCCGGCCATCGCCGCGGCGAGCCCGTCGATGTACTGGTCGTTGAGGGGCTGGACGTCCGAGGCGATCAGGAAGTGGGATCGCGCGTCGTTGAAGCGGCTCATGGCCATGTAGACCTGGGCGAGCTCGAAGTGGGCCTTGTCGTTCTCCGGGCGGCGGACGAGGTATTCCTCGTAGTCCTTCGCGGCGTCGTCCCACTTCTGGTACGTGGCGGAGTGCTGCGCGTCGGACAGGATGCGGTTGGGCGGGCGGGTGCTGGTGCACGCCGTGAGCAGCGAAGCCGCCGAGAGAGCCAGCGCGAGAACCGAGGCCCGACGCACGCGAACAGCCATGACGCACACTCCGTTGATGGCCGGGCACGAGGCTCCTGCCCCGCGCAAGAACAGCCCGGCGGAGGGATGATATCGTCGAACCACGGCGGTTCGCTGGAGAACAAAGCCGGGTCCGTCGGTTGGTGGGGACAACCCGTCGCTTGAGCGAGCACGCTCGGCGGCAGGATCACGGGGCGAGGCATGGCCGGCACGGTACTTCTTCTCCACACGCTCCCGGACGGTTCGTGCCACTACGACTGGATGCTGGAGCACGCCGGCGGGTCTGGGTTGCTGACCTACCGCGTGGGGTCGCGGGTGGACGACGCCGCGGTGGCACGCTTTGCCGCGGAGCGTCTCTCGGACCACCGGCGCGAGTACCTCACGTTCGAGGGCGATGTCTCGGGCGGACGGGGAGAGGTGCGTCGGCTGGCGTCGGGGGAGTGCTTTGTCGAGGTTGTTGGCGCGGCGGGTGATGTCCGGATCTGGGTGAAGTGGAACGGGGGGCGTGAGCGTTTGCTGGTGGGCGTGGCCCGGAAGGGCGCCGCGGGGGGGCCAATAGAGCGGGCCTGGGTTGATTTCCGGGAGGTTGTTGCGGGGCCGCCCCGCCCCGTGGTAGGCTGAACGGGCCGCGGATTCTCCGTGAGCGTGCTCAGTCCTGCCCGGTTTCCTCTGACCGAGGAACAACTGGAGCGGGAAAAAGGAAGCCGCCATGACCCAGACATCGGCCCACATGTCGCCCCACGCCTCCCGGCCGTTGTTCTCTCCGGACCCCGGCCTGGGCGGGGTGAGGCCGACGCTCCGCGCTGAGGGGGAGCTTCCGCCGCCCCCCGCCGCACCCAAGATCCAGGCGTTCGAGCAGAAGATGGGGGTCAAGCGCACGGACGACATGAAGCGGACGCCCAACGCGACGGGTCACGGCGCGGTGCACATGCGGTCGTTCCACTGCCGGCTCAGCGACGATGCGCTGACCTTTCTGGACTCGCAGATCAACGAGTGGCTGGACGCGCACCCGCAGTTCGAGGTGAAACAGGTGACGACCACGATCGGGGAGTTTCAGGGCAAGATGGGGAAGGAATCGCACCTCATCATGACGGTGTGGGTGTGAGGGTGGTCGCCGGGCTGGACAGTGGGCCCGCGGGCGGGCCAGCCGCGGAGCCGAGACCCATTCCGTGTCATTTGGGCGTGGACGCACGTCGAGCCGATAACAGTTCGCGATGTGCGGCATAGCCGGGACAGCGACGGTGGTTGGAGCTACGCCAAGCCTCGGGGTATCCGGGGTGGAGTTGCTGCGCGACCGCCTGGCCCACCGTGGCCCCGACGGTGAGGGGCTCTGGGACGGCGGGCACGTGATCCTCGGGCACCGGCGCCTCGCGGTGGTCGAGGTCGGGCCCGAGGGCGCACAGCCTCGGGTGAGCGAATCGGGGGCGCTCGCGTACAACGGCGAGCTGTACAACGACCGGGAGGTCCGGACGGCCCTGGCGCCGACGACGGAGTTCAGGACGCGCTCCGACGCCGAGACGTTGCTGGCCGCGATGGACGCGTGGGGCGAGAGCGCCCTTCCCCGTCTGCGCGGGATGTTCGCGCTGGCGTACGTCGACCGCGTGGGCGAGCGGCTGGTGCTCGCGCGCGACCCCCTGGGCATCAAGCCCCTGTACTACGCGATGCTGCAGAACGGCGGGCGGCGCGAGCTGGTCTTCGCGAGCGAGATCCCGGCGATCCTCGCGCACCCCTCGATCCCGCCGCGCCCGGACTGGGTGACGCTCAGCGCGTACCTCACGACCATCCGCACAACGCTGGGCTCGCGCACGCTCTTCGAGCACGTGCGGATCGTGCAGCCCGGGGAGGTTCTCGTCTTTGACCTGCGCGACCCGGAGCTGGGGTATCGGCGTCTTGAGCTGCGCTCGGCGTGGCAGGACCCGGCGGCGCTGCGCGACGAGGGCGGCGCCGTGGCGGCCACGCGAGAGACGCTCACCGAGGCGGTGAAGCGCCACCTCCACGCCGACGTTCCCGTGTGCGCGCTCCTCAGCGGCGGGCTGGACAGCTCGATCCTCGCGGCGCTGGCCTCGGGGCAGCTTGGCGAGAGCCCGGCGGAGCTGCGGACGTACTGCTCGGGCTGCCCGGGCGAGGCGGACGACGACTTTCACCACGCCGCGATCATGGCCCGACGTCTGGGGACACGCCACCGCGAGGCCCCCGTCGCTCGCGAGATGTTCCTGGAGCGCTGGCCCGCGATGGTCGAGGCGCTGGGGCTCCCGCTCTCCACGCCCAACGAGGTCGCGATCCACGAGGTCGCGACGACGCTGCGACGCGACGGGATGATCGTGACACTCAGCGGCGAGGGCGCCGACGAGCTGTTCTGCGGCTACGACGCGCCCCTCCGCATGGCCCTCGCGCACCCCGCGGGCGGCGAAGAGTTCGACGGCGGGTCGGCGATCCTCGACGACGCCGCGTGGATCCCCGTCGCGGCCAAGGCGGGCGTGCTCGTGCCCGACGCGGTCCGATTGGGCGAGCACGACGAGATCCTGCGGGCGTGGTACCGCGGCGCGTACGACGCGGCGAAACTCCCTGGTGATCGCGTCCGGAGCGTGCAGCGGCTCATCCGGCGCGTGAACCTCGAGGGGCTGCTGCTGCGCCTGGACAGCGCGACGATGCTCGCCGGGGTGGAGGGACGAACGCCCTTCGCGGACGCGGTGGTGGCGGACCTGGCCGATGCGATCCCGACGCCGTTCAAGTTCAATGCGAGCGCGGGCCCGCCGAGCACCAAGCTCGTGCTGCGCCGGGCGTTCGAGGCGGCGGTGCCCGGGGAGATCCTCTCACGCCGCAAGGCGAGCTTTCCGCTCCCGTTCCAGGAGTGGGCGGCGGGGCTGGCGGCGGAGTTGTCGTCGAGCGGGTTTGCCCGTGAGGTGGTGCGCCCGGAGGCGATCCGCGCGGTGCTCTCGCAGCCGATGGAACTGTGGCGGCTGACGTGGCCGCTGGTAAACCTGGCGCTGTGGGGGCGACGCTGGTGGGGATGAAACGCGGGGCGGGCGAGTTGGCCGGACGCGCCCTCGCCGCTACGATGGGCCTTCGCCGGAGAGGTGGCCGAGCGGCTGAAGGCGGCGGTTTGCTAAACCGTTATACTGGTTTAGGCCGGTATCGGGGGTTCGAATCCCCCCCTCTCCGCTTCAAGAACAAGGGTCGGCAGTTTGAGCCTGGAAAACAGGACCGAACTGGCGGCCCTTGTTTTCGTTGCGGCTGAGTATCTTCGGAGGCCGTCCTTGCTCGATCGGGGCGTTGCCGCGGCGGGTTGACGGCGCGGGAGCGAGCCGCTGCGCGTGCGAACCTTGACACGCGGTCTTCGCGCCTGCTTGCGGTACAGCACCGGCTCGTGTGATCGCGGCGAAGGCGTGCCGCACGCGGCGCGTGGGGCGGCGAAGCACCGATGACTCCCACCGCCGCTCCGCCAGCGAAACATGGATTCTGCTTCATGGCTACGCTCGTGCGTGCGCCCGGATGACCGGCTGAGATGGTGGGAACCCTATCGAGAAACTGTCCGGTCCTCGATCCAAGCCGTTCGCTCGCTCGGCGTTCTGCGGCCGATGTTCTGGGTGCGGGTCACCGGCGTCTCGACGTTCTTGCTTGGGCTCACGGTGATCGCGCTGTTCTCTGTCTTTCCCGCGCCGCGGTTCCCGTGGGCGAAGCTTGCTTCGGGCGTGGTGATGGCTCCCGGGCTCGTCGCGCTATTGATGTGCATCCCGGTGCTCCACCCGCTTCATGTGGAGGTTCGGCGCGACCGGATCCGGTTCATGCACGGAAGCACCGCGACGCGCATCCTCGCCGAGAGCCTCCGGAGCATCGCCTTTGAGGAGCGCGAAGACGGGATGCTCCGGCTGAGGGTGGACTACGTGACGCGTCGCGGGATCCACGGCTCACGAACGTTCGTCGTGTCACCTTCGGTCGACCGGGCCGCGCTGGAGGTGGCCGTTCGGAGGCTCGCGGAAACCGCGTCGCACGCGTCTCTCAGGGACATCAGCTTGCAGGGAACAAATCCTGGCAGATCTTCCCTCCGAGATCGATCGACGAAGTGACCCATGACGAGGCGACTGATGTTGTGGACGATGATCACGCCGGTTCGTGATCGTCCTCAAGCAGGCTCTGGTGTTCTTGTGGTACGAGCATCACGTCCGATCGCGATGGTGTTGCCCGTGCGGGATGAGAGTTCGACCTACGTCGGACACACGGGCGACGCTCGGGCTCACCTGGACTTGCTCGTGGCTTGCTCGAGGCCGGCGCCGATTAACGTCCTCACGGCTCGACGGCTCGCGCGAGGACACCCTACCCAAGAACAAGACGACCGTCGGCCACAAAGCTGTCCGGCCCGGACGATCGTGACGCCGGCGAAGACGCCGAAGCGCGTGCGCAGCTCACGCGCGAGAAACTGGGAGGCACGCCGACACACGACTCACGCCGGACACGACGCGTGGCGTGCGGTCCGTGCGGTCTGCCCGACCTTCAGACGAGAGCCGCGTCCAACGCGGAGATCACGTCACGCCCGACCTGCCCTCGGCTGCCGAGTGGATCGCGGAGATCGTCCGATGGGCCCTGCGCGGAACTCTCGCGCCGGCGCTACCGCCCGTAACGGCGGACCACGCCCTTCACGATCCCCTGGACCTGGCAGAACTTAACGCGGATGGGATCGAAGGAGGGGTTGGCGGGCTGGAGGCGGATGTGGTCGTCCTCTTTGAAGAAGGTCTTGAGCGTGGTGGAACCGTCGGGCAGGAGCGCGACGACCTTGTCGCCGTTCTGCGCGACCTGGGTGCGTTCGATGAGGACGTAGTCGCCGTCGAGGATCCCCTCGTCGCGCATGGAGTCCCCCTCGACCTTGAGGGCGAAGGTGGATTCCTGCCGCCCCGGCGCGGCCCCGATGACGTCGGCGAGGTCGATCTCTTCCTCGTTGGCGACGCGCTCGATCGGGTTGCCAGCGGCGATCCTGCCCACGAGCGGGAAGCGCAGCGGGCGGGCCTCGTCGGGAACGGCGATCCCGTCAGCGATCGACAAAGAGCGAGCCTTGTTGGGCTCTCGGATAAGGGCGCCCTTC
>CAZTJZ010000126.1:0-7727 GCA_964614075.1 uncultured Phycisphaeraceae bacterium | reverse complement strand
AGAGCAGCGGATTCCAAATCCGCAGGTTGCGGGTTCAAGTCCCTCCCGGCGTGATTCCAAGAACGGTGACGGGCGCGAGCCCGGGACCCAGATCGAGTTCGGGCTCTTCAAGTACGGCCAGGGGTACTGGGTCCGGGTGCTCACGGCGGTCTTCGCGGGGCTGCTCGTGCTCGCGGGCGCGTTGTGGGCGGGGGACCAGCTCCAGGCCGTGCGTCTGCCCACACCCACGTGGAGCATCGAGTACAAGGCCAAGGGCGGGGTGTTCTCCGAGGGCCAGACGGTGCAGCTGATCGACATCCGGGGCGACAAGCCGCAGACGCTGGGGTCGGCGGTGGTCGCCCGGGTGGAGAGGGACACCCAGCTTGTGCTCGGGACGATCGCGTTGGATTCCAAGTCGGCGTCGGTGCTGGACGCCGGGCGGATTGTCTCGCCGAGCGGGCTCATCGCGGACGTGAGCGGCCAGCGCGGCATCCCGATCTTCGACCCACGGTACCTCTCGCTGGGCGTGGGGTCGCTGATCGTCATCGTGGGCGTGGGGCTGATCTACTGGCACGTGGGGCGTCGCCCGCGGAGTGTGGATTTCCTGATCGCGGTGGACGGGGAGATGAAGCGGGTGAACTGGTCGACGCGGCAGACGATCATCGATTCGACGATGGTGGTGATCGGGGCGACGTTCCTGATCGCCGCGGTCCTGTTCGCCGCCGACTGGTTCCTGCAGTGGGTGTACGCGATCTCGGGTGTGGTGAGGTACTAGAGACGTGGGACGGGGCGCCGACGCCGACCGCGAGGGAAGAAGCCATGAGCGAAGAGACGGCGAAGGTCGAGCAGCCCGGGGATCGTTCGGGCCTTATCGCGGGGGATGAGCCCCTGTGCCAGGCGGGGATGAACTGGTTCGTGCTGCGGGTGGCCTCGAACAAGGAGTCGAGCGTCCAGAACACGCTGCTGCGCAAGGTGCAGATCGAGCACATGACGCACCTGGTCGGGCGGATCCTGGTCCCCACCGAGAAGACCAAGACCGTGAAGGCCGGCAAGCAGCGCATCACCGAGACCAAGCTCTACCCGGGCTATGTGTTCGTCGAGATGAGGCTCGAGCCCGACGGGCGGATCCCCCAGGACGTCTTCTTCCTGATCAAGGAAACGACGGGGGTGGGCGATTTCGTGGGCACCGCCGGGCGCCCCACGCCCATGAAGGAGCACGAGATCGAGAAGATGCTCCGCGACAGCAAGAAGCCCGAGGACGAGCCCAGCGTCAAGCTCGAGTTCGTCAAGGGCGAGCACGTGGTCATCAAGGAAGGCCCCTTCCAGGGCTACGAGGGGACCGTCGACGAGTTGCTCCCGGACAAGGGGCTGGTCCGCGTCCTCGTCACGATCTTCGGCCGCCAGGCGCCCATCGAGCTCGAAGAGTGGCAGATCGGAAAATCCGAGACCGCCTAGCCCGCCCCACGCCCCCCGGAAAACCACCGGAACGCCTCAGGCAAGGGCACGGTGGGTCCCGAGAACCGATCAGGACGGTACGCTGCGGCGTACCGTTTTCGTTGGTGTTCTCGCGCCTCATACGGCGCGACGGAGGATCGATTCATGACCGGCGCACCCACGGATTCGGGCCTTCCCTCACGCCCCGGGCGTTCCCGCAAGAAGACGCTGCTCTTGGTGCTGGGCGGGCTCGCGGGCCTGATCGTCGTGCTCCTCGCGCTCGCGCCCACTCTCGCCGGGTCGATCGCCCCTGGGCTCATCGAGAAGAACGCGGCCAAGTCCATGCCCGGGAAGGTCAAGGTCTCGGGCGTGAAGCTGGGCTGGGGTTCCTCGCAGGTCATCGGGCCGGTGAAGCTCAGCGATGAGAGCGGCGCGGAGGTCGCGGATGTGACGGTGCGCGTGAGCCGCGGGCTCTTCGGGCTTGCCCGGGCCGGGCTCAGCGGTGGGGGGGACTTCGGGACGATCACCATCCTGGGCAAGGTGAACGTCGTGCGCGAGAAGGACGGCACGACCAACCTCGAGCGTGCGCTCGGGATCAGGCAGGGCACGCCCGCGCCGGGCGGCGGGGGATCGGCGCCTCCCGGCGAACCCAAGAACGAGGCGAAGTTCCCGCCCGGGCTCAAGGCCGAGCTGGCGCTCGACGCGTTCGAGATCGCCTACACGGATCGGACGCCGGCGGTCGAGGAGAAGGTGACGGCGAAGAATCTCTCGGCCCGCGTGAGCGTCGAGGCGGGCAAGCCCCTCGCGTTCACGATGAGCGGCGACGCGTACCGCGGGGCGGGCGGCGCGGGGGCGCCGGTGGGCAAGATCAACGCCGACGCGAAGATCGAGGGATGGAGCGACGCCTCGGGACGCCTGACGCTCCGCAGCGCTCGCGCCGACGTGAACGCCAAGATCATGGCGTTGCCCGTGGGGCTGATCGACGCGTTCGCGCGCTCGGCGCTCCCCAGGGACGTGGCGCCTAAGGGGCTGGGAGATGCGCTGGGCGATTCGCTCGACGTGGTGGTGACCGCGACGGGCGACGCGAAGGACGCCGACGTGCTGATCCACGCCATCTTCCCGCGGGCCAGCGCGAGCGCGGCGCTGAAGGTCAAGGACGGGCTCGCGAGCGCGAAGGACCCGATCGTGGTGAAGGCGCAGGGCTCGGCCATCCGCTCTCTGCTCCCCGCGCTCGACGACGCCCTGGCCAAGGGCCAGGTCACGCTGGACGCGATCCCCGACGTGCAGCTGGCGGTGGACAACCTGCGGGTGCGCCTGCCCAAGGAGGGCGGGGCGCTCGATCTTCGGGGCGGGGGCGCGCTCGTGACGCTCACGTTGGGCCCGGCCACGGGGAGCGTTGCGGTGGACCGCTCGCCCGGCGCGACGCCCAGGCCGTTCACGCTGAGCGGGACGCAGCTCAAGATCGACGCGCCGGATTTTTCGGGCCCGGCTCGTGTGACGGCCTCGGGGCAGGCGGCGGTGGACGGACGCGCGGCGGGAACGCTGGACGCCGACCTCACGCTCGCCGGGCTGCTCGACGCGTCGGGCGCGCCGGTGAAGGGCATGCCCGGGTCGATCTCGGGCAAGGCCGCCCTGCGCGGGATCCAGACCGCCATCGCCCAGCCGATCGTGTCCAAGACCCCTCTTGATCTTCCCGGCGACATCGGCCCGACGCTCGACGTGGAGCTGACCGCGTCGTCCGCCGGCGGAGAGGGCGGGCAAGCCACGACGGACATCAATCTCACCGCGCGCTCGCGTCAGCTGAGCGCCGACGGCGCGCTGCGCCTCGACGCCGGGGGGCTCTCGACGCGCGAGGCGGGCGTGCGGGCGTCCCTCTCGGGGCTGGGGAGCGTGGCGCGGAAGTTCATGCCCCCCGATTCGCCCTGGGTGCTCACGCCCACGTCGGCGACGGGCGACGGGATGGGCGAGGTGCTCCTCACGGGGCTGGTGGTGCCCCTGGTCGACGGCACGCCGCAGCTCGACAAGACGGTGGGGCGCGCGCAGGTCAAGCTCGCGGACTTTGCGCTCGCGCCCAAGACGGGCGGCTCGCCCGTGGGGCTGCGGACGCTCGCGCTGGTGGCGGCATTGGGGCAGGGGATCGGCAGCGGGGGGGCGCCGCACGTGGAGTTTGACGCCCGGGGTTCGCACGAGGGGCAGGAGTTCAACGCCGCCGGAACGCTCGACCTCCCCGGGCTTCTGGCGTTCACCGGGGGCAAGCTCGAGGTGCGTCCGGCGGCGGTGCACCCCGCGGGGCGGGTGGACGTGACGGACCTCCCGACGAGCCTGGCCGGGCTGGTCATGGCGGCGGACCCCAAGACGCCCGGCGCGATCGACATGGGGCGCGTAGCGCGGGAGCTGCTGGGGCCCAAGCTCGTGCTGCGACTGGCGGCGAGCCCCGCGAAGGAAAAGGACGCGGCGGACATCTCGGTCGTGACCGAGTCCCAGTTCAGCAAGGTCACGCTCGGCGCGGTGATGTCGCGCGAGGCGATCACCCTGGGATGGATGGAGGGCCAGGTCAACGTGACGCCCGGCGCGGTCGACGCGGTGCTCATGGCGTCGGAGCCCGACGCGTCCAAGCGTCCGCGCCTGTCCGGGCCGGCGTACCTCGCCTGGGCGGTGCGAGAGCCCGTGCGCGTGCCGCTCGATCAGACCTTCAAGCCCGATCTCGCCAGGGCGGGTGTGCTCCGGGCGCGCGTGGCGGCGAACGGCCAACTGGGCGCGGAGAATCTCGTCGCCGCGAAGAGCCCCGGCGGGCAGGATCCGGCGCGGGCCGCGTCGCTCAAGGACTTCGGGGCGGACGTGGAGATCCCGCTCAGCGGGCTCGCGCCGCAGAGCACGCCCGCGCCCGCGAAGATCGCGTACTCGGGGACGCTGCTCGAGCGCGGGGCGCCGGCAGGGAATCTGTCTGGAACGGCGGAGTTCGCCCTCGCGGGCGGGAAGCCGTCGGGGGTGCTCAAGGTCGGCGCCAAACTCGCGCAGGTGCGCGGGACGCTCATCGAGGCGCTGGCGGGCAAGCCCGGGTTGGTGACGGGGTCGATCGGCGAATCACTGGACGCGGAGGCGAGCGTGACCGTCTCGCCCCAGGCCGGGGCCGCCGCGGGATCGGCGCTGGATTTCTCCAAGGCGGCGATGGAGGTCGGGCTCGGCCTGGCCGCCCCGCGCCTCAAGACCAGCGGGCCCATGGTGTTCGCGGCGGGCGAGGACCGTTTCACGCTGCGTTCGCCCGCGCGGCTCTCCTTCGAGGCCCAGCCCTCGTGGGTGAACTCGCTGCTCGCGCCCGAGGCGACGGGGGGTCGCGGAGCGTCGGCGCCCACGCCCGCGATGACGCTCACGCAGCCCACGCGCATCGAGATCGAGATCCCCGCGCTCACCGTGTCGCGCGGCGCCGGGCCGCTCAAGCCCGGAGTGTTCGACGTGGAGTTCTCGGCCAAGGCCGACGCCCTCGCCCTCGAGACCAGCGACAAGAAACTGCTCAGCGTCTCGGGCGTGTCGGCGCGGGTCAAGGGGACCGGGGCGCTCGACGTGACGCTCGCCATCGCCCGCGCGGGCATCGCGGGCCAGGCGCCGGGCGAGAACCTCGGGCTCACCGCGAAGATCCTGGGGCTCGCCGGACCCAACGGCGAGGTCAGCCTGGAGACGGCACGCCTGATGGCCGAGGGCAAACTCGTCTCGGTGCCCACCGCGCTCCTCGACGCTCTCGCCAAGCAGAACGGGCTGCTCGTCGAGGCCCTGGGCGCCTCGTGCGACGCGACGTTCTCGGCGATGGACGTGCCCCTCTCGCCCAAGAACTCGACCTCGCGCGGGCTGCTCACCGCCGACTTCAAATCCCCCCGCGCCAACGCCAAGCTCAAGGGCACCGTGGGTGAGGGGGTGTTCCAGTCCGACGGCCCGATCGAGGCCAACCTTTCCGAGGTCACCGCCGCCCTCGCCGCACACTTCGTCAAGGGGCTGCCCTTCGTGGGGAGCGTCGAGAAGAGCAGGAACGACGCCCCCGCGATGATCGTTGCCACCGGGCTCAGCGTGCCGCTCGCGGGGGACATGAGCAAGCTCAGCGGCGAGATCAGGATCACGCCCGGCGAGGCGAAGTTCGCCACCAGCGACGTCTTCGGGAAGCTCCTGGAGCTCGCCAAGGTCCAGGGCGGGGCCGCGATGGTCGGGCGACGCCTCGAGCCCATCACCATCACCGCGAAGAACGGCGTCATCACCTACCCGCGGTACAGGCTCCCGCTCGGGGAGTTCACTGTCGAGACCGAGGGCAACGTCAACCTCGTCGACCGCTCGATCAATGTTGTGACGTACGTTCCGGCGGGCGCGCTCGCCGACGAAACCCTCGGGCTCTTCCGGGCCGGGGGCGGGCTGGACAAGGTCCTCGGCAAGTCGCCCATCAAGCTCGACCGCATGTCCATGCTGCCCTTCCGGACCAAGGGCTCGCTGGACGGGGCGAAGACCGCGCCGGATCTCGAGCTCTTCGCCAAGAGCTTCACCGACCAGCTCACGCCGGAGACCATCATCGAGCAGGGCGGGGATCTGCTGAAAGACCTCCTGCCCAAGAAGAAAAAATAAGACACGACCTGTGAGGGCTTCTTCTTCTTCTTCTTCTTCTTCTTGTGGCACAGGCGTCCCGCCTGTGGCCCTTCTCTCTCTCCTGGTCTTCAGTCTAACTCCGCGAAGTCGCCCGCGTTAGCGACGCGTCGCGATCTCGCGTCCGACCTCGCCGATCTTGACGCGGGTCTTCTCCTGCGTGGCGAGATTCTGGAGCGTGGCCTCCTCGCCCGACTCGAGCACCACCGCGAAGCGCGAGCCCTGGTCGATCGCGTCCTTGATGAGCTTGCCGATGTTCTTGGTGGCCTTGGAGCTCGTCCGCGCGTGCAGGGGCGCGACGCCCCTCGATGCGCTGTCGTATCGATCGAGATCCCAGGGCTTGCGGCCTTCGCGGGCCGTGTACGCCTCGCTCTCGACGCCCCGCCGCAGCGCCGCGAGCAGCGGTCGCAGCGCCTTCTCGGCGTCCTCGCTCCCGTTGGAGATGATGAACGCGTCGGGTCGGTACGAGGCGTGCGGACGCGAGAGCGCGTCGAGGAGCGCCGGCCCCTCGGGCAATAGCCCCTTGTCCTGCAGCACCAGCGAGAGGACCACGTCGCCCATCCCGAACCCGACGGCGGGCGTGGGCGGCCCGCCGAAGAGCTCGATGAGGTTGTCGTAACGCCCCCCGCCGGCGATGGCGCGATGATCTGAAAAGCTCATTCTTGCCTCGAACACCACACCTGTGTAGTACTCCAGACCTCTCGCAAGAGAGGGTCTGAAGTGAATCAAGTCAAGGAGTCCGCGCTTGTCAGCCTCGTCGCGAAAGGCATCGAGTTCAATCATCCCCCAGCTTGAGGGCATGAAAGGCATTAGGCCATAGTTGGTAATAACGGGTACACGAGCCTCCGCTCGTTCTTGGAGAAACAGCTTGAAGTCTTCGAGCCTTTCCTGGGGTACTCCGAGCTTGACTGCGTCTTGAGTCAAGATGTCGATATCGGATTTCTCCGCCATATCAAGAAGGGACAACCACACGTGATGCTTGTTCACGGGAATCCCGAGGTTCGAGCCGACCCTGGTAACGCAACGCCTGTCATTCACCTCGATTCGTACCCTAACCGCACCGCTGGGGATTGTCAGCCCTGACAACTCAAACAGATCCGCTAGCACAGAAATAGTGTCAACATCGAGCAGCGTTGGATTTTCCCCCCCGATCACATCGCAGTTCCACTGCCCGAACTCGCGCAGCCGCCCGCGCTGTTGTCGTTCGGCCCGATAGCAGTTCTGCATCCAGAACCATCGGCAGGGTTTGGGCAGGCTGCCCGCCTTTGCCGCGTACATCCGCGCGAGCGTGGGCGTGAACTCCGGGCGCAAGGCGTACGGCGCTCGCCCCTCGCCCGCGAGCTTGGCCTGCTCGGGGTCCTTCCCGCTGAAGGTCTGGAAGAGTTCGTTCAGGATCCCCTCGCCGCTCTTCACCGCGTACAGGTCGGCGTGCTCGAAGGTCGGGCCGTCGATCTCCTCGAACCCGTGACGGATGGAGGTATCGCGCCACAGCTTCTCGATGTAGCGGCGGCGCAGCAGGTCCTGGGGATAGAAATCACGCGTGCCGGGAGGGGCTTGGAAGCTCTTGGCCATCGCGCCAAGCATAGAGCGCGGGGGAGTGTGGATGCCCGGCGCGAGCCAAGTGCGGGCGACAGGAGTCGAACCTGCACGGCCTTTCGGCCACGGGATCCTAAGTCCCGCGCGTCTGCCAGTTC
>CAZTJZ010000125.1:0-7744 GCA_964614075.1 uncultured Phycisphaeraceae bacterium | reverse complement strand
GCACGGAGGGCAGGGCCTCGGCGGGCCGGGCCGGTGCCGCGGCGGGCGCCGTGCCGGGCTGCCCCGCGGGCGCCGCCGCCGCGGGCTGGGCCGCGGGCGTGGCCGGGGTGTTGGTGTTCTGGCCCAGAGCGACCGGCGTTCCCGCCAGGGCCGCCAGCACGACCGCGGAGAAGAACGCCCCGCGCCGATCCACGATCTTGTTCATGCCCATCTTCGTCGCCATGGTTCGTCCTCTTTTGACTCGGTTCATCCAAAGCGCCGGGCGACGTTTGCCCGACTTTCTCCCCGCTCGCGGTTCCCACACGGTTCGTCCGCGGTCGGTCGTCCTCTGTGTCGTCCGTCACACTGGGGCGAGCTTGGCGTTGGGCGCGAGGATGCCTGCAATACCGCGCCCGCACGCGGCGCCATCCGCACAACCCCACCAGACCGGCCGCCCCGGAGCCCCCGACGCGGTTCCCGCTTGGAAAAACCCACGCCCGAGAAGCCGCACGATCGGCCGAGCCTCGGACGTGGAGCTCGACGCGCCCGGTGCCGGGTCGGCGTCCGCCCCGCGGGCCGGCCGCGCGGAGAAATCCCCCGTCGGGCCCGGGCGCCCGCGCTTGGGACGTGCTGTGGAATGGGCGTCTACTCGCGGCCCGCCGGCGCCGCGGGCTTGGGGTCCGCGTACGCGGTTCTCGGCACGGTCGTCACGACGCGCAGCTTGATCCAGATCACCAGCGCGAGCATGAACGTGCACGCCGCGAAGCTCGCGAACATCATGGCCTTGCTGCGGGGTCGGCGCGTGGTGAAGATCATCGTGGCGTCCTTACGGCGCGGTCTGCACCACCGTGACCCGCCCCGTGAACGCGTCGACGTTCACGCGGTAGGTCTGCCCCGAGCCCGTGATCTCGACGTAGCCCCCGACGGAGTTTCCCCCGCCCGTGCCGGGCGGGTTCACCGGGCTGCCCAGCTCGTCGAAGGCCAGGATCGGGCCGTTGCCCGTCCCGAAGCTCGCCGCGGCGATCAGGCAATCGCCGTACTCGTTGGTGTTGAACACGATGGTGTCGAGCCCGTCGAGCGCCTCGTCCACCGTCGTGGTCTTGAGCTCGACGACGGTGTAGCGGTTCTGCCCGGGGTGGAAGACGATCCCGCGTCCGCGCTGGTAGGCGATGGAGTCCGACTGCGCCTGCGTGATGTCCGAGACGACCGAGCGCACCCCCGCCTGCACGCGGAGCACGCCGGTCTGCCCGAAGCTCGGGACGACCATCGCCCCGGCGATCCCCAGGATCACCACGACCACGAGCACCTCGACGAGCGTGTAGCCCCTCGCGAGCGCTCCGTGCCGCGTCGCCCGGTGTGATTCCCCTCGCATGAGCGTGCCCTCCACTCCTCGCAAACCGCCCGGGGCGTTCTCACGCCTCCCGGCGGGTCAGCATCACTTGCTCTTGGGCTCGATCCGCGACTCGGGCTTGGGCTCCCCGCGGTTCTCGCCCGAGTTGTTGTTGTTCAGCCCGGGGATCGGGGGCATCGAGGTCACCTTCACGCTCAGCCCCTTGTTCAGCGTCCCCTCGATCCGGTCCAGACGCGACGCGATGGTCTTGAGCTCCCCGATCATCTGCTTGCGCTGCTCGGCCGCGCTCACCCGACCCGACGGATCGTCCCCGTCCGGCGAGGGCACGCCCGCGTAGCTCTCGGGCGGCTGCGCCACCGCCACGCCCGAACGCGACGGACCCGCGATCCCGTTCACCGCGATCACCCCCAGCAGCACCGCGTGCACCGTCAGCACCGCGTTCAGGTACGAACGGCTCTTGTGGGGAACAGCGTTGTTGTTCTGCGACATCACTGGCTTCCTTTTCTGATCGTGCTTTCCGGCGCGTCGGGCGCCTCGACTTCTCGCATCGGCCGTTCCACCCTCCCGAAACAGTCCATCCGTCCGCTTCATCATCTCGAGTTACGGCTTGGGCAACGGCTCGTCGTTGGCGTCGAAGCTCCCCGCCCACACCTCGCCCGTCGTCGCGTCGTAGATCCACCCGTACACGTCCTGGTACGCGCTATCGGGCGTGTTCCCCAGCGAGATCACCGTCGAGCCCGCCCCGCCCACCCACGAGTTGATCGGGGCGCCGCGCAGGTACGTGTTCGACGTGCTCTGATCGATCAGCTCCGCCCACGTCCCGTCCCCCGCCGTCACGCTCGGGTACCCGTTGTACCGAACGAAATACACCTCCAGCGCACGCCGGATCTTCGTGAGCTGGTCCAGCGTCGCCGTCTGCTTCGCGTCCACCGTCGCGTTCGTGTACTGCGGCACGACCAGCGCGGCGAGGATCCCCAGGATCACCACCACCAGCAGCACCTCGATCAGAGTAAACCCACGTGCAGCCTTCATCGGCCCCTCCTTCACGGCGTCTCGGGCGTCACCCGCTCCGTGAGCTCGTCGAAATAACACGCCCCCAACGCCCCCGTCGATCGGTCGTAGTGCCACCCCGCGCCGCTCCCCGCCCGGCCGCCGATCTGCGACCGCCCGTTCAGCGGGTTGGTCGGCTCTTGATCCAGAAACCCGCCCTCCACCAGCGGGCTCCAGCCCTTCTGGCACAGGTCCGGGTACTCGCCGCGACGCTCACGCCACCGCTCCACCGCCAGGCGGGCCTCGCTGAGCACCTCGGTCACGCTCCGCGACCGGGGGTCTTCCTCAGCCTTGCTCATCTGGGGCGCCAACGCGATCCCCAGCCCGCCGAACGCCGCCGCGATCACCGCGACCTCCAGCCGCGTGAACCCGCGTCGAGATGTCCGTCCCTGGCGCATGACGACTCCTCGCGATGGCGGAGCCACTCTCCGCCGCATGGCGCTTCATCGGCCCGACTTGAGCCGATCATCACGCCCGGGCCACGTTCCAGGGTTCCCTCCGCCCGCATAACCGGTCTACGGCGTGCCGGGGGTGTGGTTCTCGGTCGCTTCGTCGTAGTACGTCGCCCCGAGCCGGCCCGTGATCTCGTCGTAGTGCCACCCCGCGTTGAGCGTCGGCACGCCCTGCACCAGGGAGCTCTTGCTCGGCTCGAGGTCGTTCTTGGGTGCCTCGCGCAGATACCCCGCGTCGATCAGCAACCCCCACGATCCCGTGTAGCTGTACGCCGCGTGGCGCTGGAGCTGCACCAGCTCCGGGAACCCGTGCTCTTTCGCGTAGTACAGCTCGAGCTGGCCCTGCACCCGCCGGAGGTTGGTCCGGACTGCGACGACCCGGGCCTCTTCCATGGGCCCGGAGAACGCCGACCCGACGGCCGCCGCCAGCAGCCCCAGGATCACCACCACGACGATGATCTCGACCAGCGTAAAGCCTCGGCAAGGGCGCATCGCGGTGCCCTCCAAAGCCCGCCCCACGCGACGGGGCGCGAAGAAACTCGGTCAACTCGACCCGCGACTCTCCGCCCGATCGGGCGGGCATCGAAACTCGGACCCGGGGCAGCGGCACACGCGCCCTCGCCGGGCCCGCTCGCGCCGCTCCGCCCGTGCCCCCGGGCCGAGAACCCGGGCACGCCCCGTCTCGGCTAATCTACTCCCCGCATGACCCAACGCGCCCCGCACCCGCCCAAGCACCCCGCCGACCGGCATCTCTGGCAGTTCCAGGGCGTGCGCGACGTGCTCGTGCTCCTGTGCGTGTTTGGAGTGCTCTGGCTGGGGTACAAGCTCAGCCTCGTCACGGTCCCGATGCTCCTCGCCCTGCTCCTGGCCTATCTCTTCGAGCCGCTCGTCGCGCTGCTCACGCGGCGCGGCTGGGTCGGGAGGACCGGCGCCGCCATCGGCATCATCGCCGCCTTCGGGCTCCTCGTGGTCCTGCCCGTCGTGGTGGGGGCGGGGTTCGGCCTCGTGCAGGGCGCCAAGTACGCCAACCGCCTCAGCGGCACGATCGACCAGACGCTCGCCTCGATCGACCAGCCCGACGACATGGCCCTGCGCAACCGCCTCGTGGCGGAGGGGAAGCACACGTGGGTGCGTGTGCGCGACTACGTGGTCGATCAGGAGATCAAGCGCCGCCGTGAGCAGGCTGGACGCTGGGGCTCGGACGGACCGGAGTACACCCCGGGCGAGGGCCCGTCCGACACCTACCGCGTCGGGCGTCTTGCCGTCGAATGGATGCGCGACCACGCGGCCGAGATCGGCAAGCGTGCGGTCCAGGGCGGCGCGGGCGCGGTGAACGTCGCCGTGACGACCTTCGGCACACTGGGCTCGGTGGCCTTCGGCGCCTTCCTCACCGCCTTCTTCTTTTTCTTCTTCTCCACCGGGTTCGGGCGCGTCATCGAGTTCTGGCGTCAGCTCATCCCCGAGAAGAAGCAGGGACGCGCCATCGAGCTCATCGCCATGATGGACCGCGTCATCGCCGGGTTTGTCCGCGGGCGCCTCATCATCTGCGCCTGCATGATGGCCGTGTACTCCATCGGCTTCTGGCTCGTCGGCGTGCCGGCGCCCCTCATCGTCGGGCCCGCCGTCGGCCTGCTCTGCCTCGTCCCCTACGCCTCCACGCTCGTGGGCATCCCGCTCGCCGTCGTTCTCCTCGCCCTGGACCGCGGCACGGGGATGTCCGGGCAGTGGTGGTGGATCGTCGGGATGCCCCTCGTCGTCGCCGGCGTCGCCCAGTTCCTCGACGACTACATCCTCACCCCGCGCATCCAGGGAAAGACCACCAACCTCGACACCCCGGCCATCCTCTTCGCCTCCATCGCCGGCGGGACGCTCGCGGGCGTCTACGGCCTGCTCATCGCTATCCCCGTCGCCGCGTGCCTCAAGATCCTCCTCCGCGAGATCTTCTGGCCCCGCGTCGAGAAGTGGAGCAAGGGCCAGGCCCGCGACGTGCTCCCGATCGAGGAGTGACGAACGCCGAAGTCGCTACCGCCCCCCCGACAGGTCCACGACCGTGGGCGTCAGCACCTCGTCGATCCACCGCTGCACCCGGTCCCGTTTCTCGCGCCCGTCGATGACGCCCCACACGATGAACCGGCGTATCCCGCAGCCCATCGCCGCGTCCACGCACTCGCGGAACTCCTCGCGGGTGAGCGCCTGCCCCTCGCGCTCCCCGGGGGCGTGGATCGCGTTCACGTACGCGTAGCCGTCGTTCGCCAGGTGCTCCGCGCCGTAGCCCGCGCGGGCGTTCTCGCACAACGCGGTCCAGCTCCGCCGACGCTCCTCCGCGCTCTTGAGCGGGACGGGGAAATAGAACACGGGCATGGGAGCCTGCACCCGGCGCAGCACCTCGTGGTCTCGGCGTGCCTGCTCCACCGAGCGCTCCGCCCCTCGCGCCTCCCACACCACGAACCCCGGGTGCACGCCCCCCAGCCCGTACCACCCCCACGCGCGCACGCGCGGACGCAGACGGCGTGCCTCCGCCTCGGTCCGCGCGACGAACTCGCCCAGCAGCTCTCCCCACGCCCGCCCCGGGTGCTCCGCCCGAGCCTTGGCGAGCTCCGCCGCCGGCGTGTGGAACGTGTCGGTCTTGAACTCCCAGCGCTCCACGTCGAAGCACACCACGCCGTCAAAGTCCCGCGGCACCCACGCGTCGAGCCACGCCGGCATCGTCGCGAGATGGCGGGCGAGGTTGTCGGCGCGCATCATCTCGGGGAGCGAGGACTTGAAGATCTCGCCCCACACCCCGCCCGTGGCCGGGTTGATCTGCTTTTCCTTGCCGTCCTCGGGGCGCCACTCATAGATGATCCGCGTCGCGCCCAGGATGAGCCCGGGGTGGCTCGGGTAGCGCAAGGTCGCCGAGAGCCCCCGCGCCGCGGGGTTGCTCCCGAGGTCGTCGATCTGCACGTGGAACTCGATCGGCGGCCCGAGGGTTCGAGGCCCGTCCTCCGGCGGCACACGCGACGCCGGGACCCGCGGCTCGGGCATCCCGCGGCTGGAGCCCGGTTCCTCACGCGGGGGCGGCGGCGCGGGCAGCACCACGCGCGCCCGCGGCTCGGTCTGGACGTGGGGCTCCCTCGGCTCTGGTCGCGGCGCGGGCTCGGGCGCGCACGCCGCCAGCGACAACATCATCGCCGACACCAGCGCCACCGCGGCGACCGCTCGAACGAGGGTTGGGGGGGAATGGAGGGGCATGCGGCGGCTCCGCGACCAACGAGCGATTCGCACCATACTATCAGCCCGGCCGCGGGGTGACGCGGCCACCAGGAGTGAGCTCATGCAACGTGCGGCACGCGGCGTCGTCGGTCTCTGGCTCGTCCTCCTCGCGGGGGGCTGCTCGCAGACTTCCCACCACAATGGGCCCGCGGCGATGGGCGAATCCCCCGCCGACGCCCCCGCCACCTGGAACTACCCGCCCGCGCCCAAGGGCGACGTCGTGGACGACTACCACGGCGTGAAGGTCGCCGACCCCTACCGCTGGCTCGAGGACCCCGACGCCCCCGCGTCGCGCACCTGGATCGACGCCCAGAACGTCCTCACCCGCGCGTACATCGA
Organism: uncultured Phycisphaeraceae bacterium; assembly: GCA_964614075.1. Taxonomy (GTDB): domain Bacteria; phylum Planctomycetota; class Phycisphaerae; order Phycisphaerales; family UBA1924. Next base: position 1,321 of record CAZTJZ010000125.1, on the reverse strand, counting down.
CGGCGTGGCGCAGCGCGGCGCCATCGAGGCCCGCATCGAGAAGCTCTTCAACTTTGAGAAGTTCGGCTCGCCCTTCAAGGAGGGCGGGAAGTACTTCTACAGCTACAACTCCGGGCTCCAGAACCAGTCGGTCTACTTCGTGACCGACGCCCTCGCCGACAAGGGACGGGTGCTCCTGGACCCCAACACCCTCCGCGCCGACGGGACGGTCGCGCTCGCGGGCATGGCCGTCAGCGAGGACGGGAAGCACCTGGCCTACGGGCTGGCCGAGGCGGGCAGCGACTGGAACACCTGGAAGGTCCGCACCATCGCCGACGGGAAGGACACGGGCGACGAGCTCAAGTGGGTGAAGTTCTCCGGCGCGTCCTGGAGCAAGGACGGGAGCGGGTTCTTCTACTCGCGCTTCGACGAGCCCAAGCAGGGCGAGGCCGCCCTGCGCCAGAGCAACTATTTCCAGAAGGTCTACTTCCACAAGCTCGGCACGCCCCAGAGCCAGGACGTGCTCGTTTACAACGAGACGAGCGAGGACAAGAAGGACTGGGGCTTCGGCGCGGGCGTGACCGAGGACGGGAACTACCTCATCGTCAACGTCTCCAAGGGCACCGACCCCAAGAACCGCCTCTACTACAAGGCGATCAGCGCCACGCCCGACCTCAAGACGCTGGGCGACCGCAAGGTCGTGAAGCTCCTCGATCAGTTCGACGCGAGCTACAACTTCGTGGGCAACGACGGGAGCCTGTTCTACTTCACCACCGACCTCAACGCCCCGCGCTCCCGCGTCATCGCCATCGACGTGAACACGCCCGACCGCGCTCAATGGAAGGAGATCATCCCCCAGGCCGACGCCACGCTCACCGGCGTCGGGCTCGTGGGCAACCTCCTCCACTGCACCTATCTCCGCGACGCCAAGAGCGAGGTCAAGGTCTACGACCTCGCCGGCAAGCATGTCCGCGACGTCAAGCTCCCGGGCATCGGCTCGGTCGGCGGGTTCGGAGGGAAGAAGAACGAGACCGAAACCTTCTACTCCTTCGCCAGCTTCACCGCCCCGCCCCAGATCTTCCGCTACGACACCAGGACCGGCGAGAGCACCCTCTTCAAGGCCGCCAACGTCGCCTTTAACCCGGGCGACTACGAGACCAAGCAGGTCTTCTACCACAGCAAGGACGGGACCAAGATCCCCATGTTCATCGTCCACAAGAAGGGCCTCGCCCTCGACGGGAACAACCCCACGCTGCTCTACGGCTACGGCGGGTTCAACATCTCCATCACGCCCAGCTTCTCCGTGACCAACCTCGTGTGGATGGAGATGGGCGGCGTGTAC